>CAJQNG010000219.1 GCA_905479635.1 uncultured Boseongicola sp.
GAGCGCACAGGCGATGACCGCCAAAAGCTTCAAACCGAAATGATGGGTCTCTACAAAAAGGAAAAGGTAAATCCGGCGTCCGGCTGTCTGCCGATTCTTCTTCAAATCCCGATCTTCTTCTCGCTTTACAAGGTGATCTTCGTCACCATTGAACTTCGGCACGCGCCTTTTTTCGGGCCATTCCAAGATCTGAGCGCTCCCGATCCGACCTCATTCTTCAACGCATTCGGCTTGCTGCCCTTCGCGGCACCGGATGCCGGAAGTATTCTGGCCCTGATCTTCATCGGCATCTTGCCGCTCTTGCTGGGCATTTCAATGTTCCTCCAGCAAAAGCTCAACCCCGCCCCGACGGACGCAACACAGGCAATGATCTTTGCCTGGATGCCTTGGGTTTTCATGTTCATGCTTGGCAGTTTCGCCAGTGGCCTTGTCGTCTACTGGATCGCGAACAACACCATCACGTTCGTGCAGCAGTACACCATCATGCGTATGCACGGCTATAAGCCAGACATTTGGGGCAACATTCGCTCGGGGCCAAAGGCGACCGACAAGCCAGACGCCCCTAAAAAAGACAGCGCGCCGTCCAAGAAGCCGGGCCCGAAGTCAAAAAAATGACGCCCACCGTCAACCAGATCTTGCGCCACCCGCTGAAATCTATCGGCCGGGAATCACTCGCAGAAGTAGAATTAAGCGCTGGCAAATGGCTGCCCTTCGATCGCAAATGGGCCGTTGCGCACAGGCGCTCGAAGCTGGACGGTGGCTGGGCAAAAAAGGTCAATTTTCTAAGGGGAGTCGCCGCCCCGTCTTTGATGGCGATCGAGACAACACTCGATACCACAACCAAGTCTTTGACGGTGTCACATCCTGCGCTGGATCAAATCACTATCAGCCCGGACACCTCTGAAGGCGAAGCCGCGCTTTTGGAGTGGCTCCATGAGCTTTGGCCCATCGACCTTCCGTCACCGACCCACATTTACAGGGCCTCCAACGCGCACCTGACGGATGTGCCGGACCCTTGGATTTCGATCAATTCCATAGCGTCTCTGAAGGCACTATCTCACCGTGCCGGCACCGACTTGTCTCCACATAGGTTCCGTGGAAATATTTGGATTGACGGGCTTGCTGCCTGGGATGAAGCCAAATGGATAGGCAAGCGCATTCGGGTCGGAGACGCCGTCCTTGAAGTCAAACAGCAGATCACACGCTGCAAGGCAACTATGGCAAACCCGGACACCGGTCATCGCGACGTGGATGTGCTTGGGACTTTGAATGACCTTGGTCACCAGGAGTTCGGTGTCTACGCCGCAGTTGTCGAGAATGGCCACGTCGCCCTTAAAGCGCCCGTCGAGGTTCTATGATGAAAATGCAATTTCCCCTCGCAGCCTTTGAACCCTCCGAACTGGAAATGGGACGAAGGCTCTTTGCCGGAGAAACCAATTTTCTCAAAGGCGTCGTCGCAATGGATGGCTTGCCACCGGCGGATCGGCTTGAAGTCTGTTTTGCGGGGCGCTCGAATGTTGGAAAATCCAGCTTGATCAATTCTCTAACGGGGCGAAGGGGCCTTGCACGCGCCTCCAACACGCCCGGCCGCACCCAGGAGATCAACTTCTTCACCCTCGGTGAAGAACGCTATCTGGTCGACTTGCCAGGGTATGGGTTCGCAAACGCACCCGTCAAAGTCGTCGAGAAATGGCAGCGCCTGTTGAAGGCCTATCTCGCGGGCCGCCCAAACCTGCGCCGCGCTTTCGTGCTGATCGATGCGCGCCATGGCGTCAAATCGGTCGACGAAGAAATTCTGGCACAGCTCGACACCACTGCCGTGACCTTCCAAGCCGTGTTGACGAAGGCCGACAAAGTCAAAGCTCACGACCGCGAAAAAGTGTTGGAACAGGTCCGCGCCGCACTTTCAAAACACGCGGCAGCTTTCCCTGAGATTGTGCTGACCTCGTCTGAAAAGGGCGACGGGATAGACACGCTTCGCGCGATCATTGCCACGCTGGCTTGAGCCTGCCTCCACAAAGCTCTAACCAAGCGGCAAGAGGACATATATGAGACCCCGCGATATGAACCGCGACTGGATCGCAACCGCCAGCACCTTAAGTCAAGCGCTGCCATATCTGCAGCGCTACGAAGGTGCGACCATCGTCATCAAATTCGGCGGACACGCCATGGTCGACGATGACGCCATGGATGGCTTTGCGCGAGACATCGTCCTCATGCGTCAGGTCGGCGTGAACCCGATTGTGGTCCACGGCGGCGGCCCGATGATCAACGAAATGCTTGGGCGACTGAATATTCAGTCTGAGTTCGTGAATGGCAAACGTGTGACCGACGCAGCAACCGTTGAAGTTGTCGAAGCGGTCTTATCCGGTCTTGTAAACAAGCGGATCGTGCAAGCGATCAACAGTCAGGGCGGACGGGCAGTTGGCTTGTCCGGCAAAGACTCCAATTTGATGATCTGCGATCAAACAGATGTCGACCTCGGCTTCGTGGGAACGCCCGCTGATTTGGACCCCACTATTCTGCGCACACTTACGGATGCCGAGAATATCCCCGTCATTGCGCCCATCGGTGCGGGCCGCAACGGCGAGACCTTCAACGTCAATGGCGACACGGCCGCGGGCGCAATCGCCGCAAGTCTCGCTGCGGATCGCCTTCTATTGTTGACCGACGTCGAGGGCGTCAAAGACCGGGATGGTCAGGTCCTCACCGAAATAACGCCACCGCAAATTCGCGCGCTGACGGCTGACGGGACAATCTCTGGCGGTATGATCCCCAAAACCGAAACCGCGCTTGCTGCCATCGAAGGCGGCGTACGGGCTGTCGTCATTCTTGATGGGCGTGCGCCAAATGCGTGTTTGCTCGAACTATTCACGGATCACGGCGCAGGCAGCCTTATTCGCCCGGCGCGATGACGCTCGCAATGATTGCAGCGCGCGCAGGCGTGGATTACCTCGACGTATTCGGCGCCTTTCACACCACAAAAGCAGACAAACTCGATGCGAAAACGGTCGTTCTTCTAGGACCCCAGGAACCGGGGTTTTGGCCATATTTCAACCGATCACCCGAATACCTCGATAGGGCGAACGATCCGCTGGACCGCTGGTCAAAACGCGTCATCACGAAGGCCGCAATGGATTTAGGCGCAGAGCCTCGCTTCCCGTTCGGCGACCCGGTTCAGCCCTTTCTATCCTGGGCCGTCCGATCGGGCCGCGCGTGGTCCTCCCCGGTTCATCTGCTTGTCCATGACACCGCAGGTCTCTGGGTCTCTTTTCGCGGCGCAATCCTCGTGCCTGAATTGCTTGACCTCCCCGCACCGTCGGCCTGCCCATGCCATACCTGCATCGTGAAGCCATGCCTTTCTGCCTGCCCCGCACAGGCACTCACGGTGCAGGGCTACGGCTTAACCGCTTGCCACAGCTATTTGGACACGTCGCCGGGGCAACACTGCATGGAAACTGGCTGCCAGGTACGCAGCACTTGCCCTCAAAGCCAAAAGTATCACAGGATAGAAGCACAAAACGCTTTTCATATGGACCAGTTCCACCCATGCCGCTGACCCTGATCCTGACACGTCATGCGAAATCAAGCTGGGGCGACCCCAAGCTTGACGACTTCGATCGTACCCTGAATGAACGCGGACGCCGCTCGGCGGATGTGATTGGCGCATGGTTGACGGCACATGGATACCTGCCAGATCTTGTGCTCGTTTCCGGGGCCCGTCGCACAGTCGAAACCTGGAGCCGAATGGCCCACCATTTCCCCGAAACCGCGACGATGGAAAGCAATCCAGCGCTCTATCTTGCAAGCGCGCAGACGATTTTAGGTGTCTTGCGCACACAAACAGCCCCGACATGCATGATCGTCTGCCACAATCCCGGCATCGCAGACTTCGCCAGACGAATAGTCGCCAAACCGCCGCCCCATCCCCGCTTCAACGACTATCCAACCGGCGCGACGTCCATCATACGATTTGAGGCCACAGACTGGAGCGCGATTGAGTGGGCGACTGGCACGGTAGAAGACGTGATTGTCCCTAGGGATTTGATCGACTGAAACGAGAGAGACCGGACACAAAAGGTCCAGTCTCTCCGATCAGTGGAACGCCTGTGCGCAATCAGTGTCCGAGAATTTGGCTCAGGAACAGCTTGGTACGATCCGACTTCGGAGTAAGGAAGAACGCTTCCGGCTCGTTTTGTTCAACGATCTGACCCTCATCCATAAAGATAACCCGGTTCGCAACCTGACGGGCAAAGCCCATCTCGTGCGTCACACACAGCATCGTCATACCTTCTTCGGCAAGCTCGATCATCGTATCAAGCACTTCCTTGATCATTTCAGGGTCAAGCGCCGACGTCGGTTCGTCAAACAGCATGATACGCGGCTTCATACACAGCGAGCGGGCAATCGCCACTCGCTGCTGCTGACCACCCGACAACTGACCGGGGTACTTATCAGCCTGGTCAGGGATTTTCACCTTCTCAAGGTAGTGCATCGCCACTTCTTCGGCTTCTTTCTTGGGCGTTTTACGCACCCAGATCGGGGCCAGCGTCAGATTCTCAAGGATCGTAAGGTGCGGGAACAGGTTGAAGTGCTGAAAGCACATCCCTACTTCTGAGCGGATCTTGTCGATGTTTTTAAGGTCCGATGACAAAAGCGTGCCATCAACCTCGATCGACCCCGCCTGATGCTCTTCCAATGCGTTAATGCACCGGATCAGCGTCGACTTGCCGGAACCAGACGGGCCACAGATAACAATCCGCTCGCCCCGCTGGACCGTCAGATCAATGTCACGCAGCACGTGGAACGTACCATACCACTTGTTCATGTTATGGATGGTGATTGCCACTTCATCCGAAACTTGCAATTTTGCGGCTTCAGCCATGTTCGCGCTCCTTACCGGTGATCTGTTTGCAGCTGGCGTTCAAGCCACTGCGAATATTGCGAGATGGAATAGCAAACGACGAAGAACAGCAGCGCTGCAAAGCCGTAGACTTCCCAGTAGATGCTGATCCAATCAGTCGATTGCTGGATCGGACCACGGATCATGCCGACGATATCGAACATCGAAATGACCGACACAAGCGTCGTGTCCTTGAACAAACCCACCGCCACGTTGACGATACCCGGGATCGAGATCTTCAATGCCTGAGGCAGGATGATCAGGCGCGTGGCCTGCACATAGTTCAGGCCCAGACTGTTGGCCGCCTCGTATTGACCCTTCGGCAAAGCCGCAAGCCCGCCCCGGATCACCTCTGCAATATAGGCCGAAGAGAACATCGTGATCATGATGATCACACGCAGGATCAAATCGAAGCTCGTTTCCGGAGGCAAGAAATAGGCCAGCATCACATTCGCCACAAACAAAAGCGTGATAAGCGGCACGCCCCGGACGAATTCGATGAAGACCACGCAGACACCCTTAATCAGCGGCATATGCGACTGCCGCCCAAGCGCCAGCACAATGCCCAGAGGCACAGAGAGTGTCACACAGACCGTTCCAAGGATCATACACAGCATGAACCCACCCATGTCCCGCGAAGGCACGGCCTGAAGCTCCAGTGGAATAATGCTATTAAAAGCGCCGGATACCGGACCAAGCAGATAGGCAAGCATGATATAGATCGCGAACAGAGCCGTCACGATTGTCACCAACCCACCGTCTTCGGCACTTTGGTAAATCGCATAGCCCACGAAGATGCCCATTGGGATAACACAGACATAGGTGAAAATACCCGCGGCCCAGAACACGGCATAGGGAATGACACTTAGACCGGAGCCACCAATATTGCTTGCAATAAAGACCAGCTCGGCCGCCCCTTTGAACAATAGCCAAGCAAGCCCAAGACCGAACAAAAGACCAACAACTCCCGCAAGTATCTGACGCATGTTGACGGCCATGCCCTCAACCAAACGAAACACAAGGCCCGTGGCAACAATCGATCCAGCGACCAAGACGGGAAGCCAAAGTGTGCCGCCCCAGATCAGCCAATACGCAAGGAATGGATAGATCGCCGTCAAGATCAGCATCTTCCGGGGAAATATCTTGCCAAACAACGCAGGTGCTGCCGCCACAAGTAGCAACAAGAATGCAACGAGCGGACGCCAGTATGCATCTTGCGGATATTTGAACCCAAAAACCAAATGGTCCCAGCGATCCACAAGAACTGCAAAACAAGCGCCTGTCTTGCCTGCCAGGATGTCCCGGCATTCACGGATCGAGTCTGCCTCCCACACACCATTGTAGAACCACGGTGCGGCGCCAGAAACGATGCTAATAACAAGATAAAGCGCAATCAGTGTCAGAATGGTATTGAACCACCCCGAGAACAGATTCTCACGGATCCATTTTATCGCTCCCGTCTCGCGCGTTGGCGGCGGCGAGGGTGGAATTTCTGACGTCCGCACAAAGGCGACGTTTTGAGCAGGTGTGTCACTCATATCAACGCTCCTGAAGCTTCATGCGGTTGTTGAAGATGTTCATGAAGAACGAGATCAACAGCGACACAGTGAGATAGAACAACATCAGCAATAAGATGGTTTCAATCGCGCGACCCGTCTGCAAAAGGGTGATCCCTCCAAGCGTACCGGTGACATCCATATACCCCACGGCAATCGCCAGCGACGAGTTCTTGGTGATGTTCAAGTATTGCGAAATCAACGGCGGAATGATGACCCGGAGCGCCTGTGGAAGAACCACAAGGCTCATGATCTGGTTCGGCCGAAGCCCAAGCGCGCCCGCGGCTTCTGTCTGACCCTTCGAGATCGCAAGGATGCCCGCGCGGACGTTTTCCGCAATAAAGGCCCCGGTATAGATCGCCAGAGCGAACCAAAGCGCGATAAGCGAGCCAAGGATCGTGATGCCACCACGGAAGTTGAATCCCTTAAGTTCAGGATACGACAGCGTGATCGGATTTCCGAGGATCAGTTGAACCAGGATGACCGGAACAAAGAACAAGGCGATCGACGGCCACAAAACCGGAACCATCTTGCCGTGGTCGAAAAGCTGTTTTCGCGAATAGCGCCGATACGCGAAAATCCCGACAATCGAGGCAAGCAAGACCGCAACGACGATCATCGACCCGTCGCCCCAAATCGGCTTGGGCAGGTAGACACCCCGGTTTGTCACAGCGATCGTGTCAAAAAACATCATTGACGCGGTGGCGTCGTCGCCTCTGAAATCGCGTGGTGACGGTGCCACATTGATCATGATCGAGAAGATAATCAGGATCCAGATAAGCACTGGCACATTGCGGAAGATCTCGACGTAGACCGCCATGATCTTGCTGACGATCCAGTTGTTCGACAATCGCAGCACGCCCGCGACCACGCCAAAGATAGTGGCGGTGATGCAAGCGAGGAACGCAACGAGCAGGGTATTAAGAAGACCAACAACAGCTGCACGCCCGTGACTGGACTGGCTGTCATAGTCGATAAGACGCTGGTTAATATCGTATCCAGAAGGCTCGCCCAAAAAGGCGTAGGAGATATTAAGGCCGGCAGCCGTCAAGTTCCGCACCAGATTTCCGCCGACGAACGCCATAAAGGCGATGATGGCGATAAGTGCGATGAACTGAAAAGTTAGGGATCTATAACGCGAGTCGTTCAAAAGCATTGAAAGCTTGAATGACCCGGTCGAGGCCGTGACCGGCCGGTCGGCAAGTGTCGTCATGAGTGACGTTCCCCGTCGAATTGGCGCTTATTTTCGCACTCTTGTTGGTGCATGCGCGGTCCAATGTCTGGCCTTCCCAGTAGACCAGAAGGCAAAAGGGCGCGAATTAAACCGCGCCCCTTCTATTGTTGTTAACGGAACGGTGGCGAGTAAAGAAGTCCGCCGTTGATCCACTGTGCGTTCAAACCGCGAGCCAGACCGATTGGAGTGGCCTCACCGATGGTATTTGCAAAGATTTCACCGTAGTTGCCAGCAACGCCGATGGCGCGCGCTGCCCAGTCACTGTCTAGACCCAGCATCCCGCCAAGGTCACCTTCGCTGCCCAACAAGCGGTTGATTTCCGGATTGTCGGTACCAGCAGCCAGCTCAGCAAGGTTGACAGACGTCACACCAAGCTCTTCCGCAGCGATCAGTGCGTTCAGCGTCCAACGAGCAATATCAGCCCATTCGCTGTCACCGTGGCGAACAAGTGGGCCAAGCGGCTCTTTCGAGATGATCTCAGGCAGAATCAAATGTGCCGTTGGATCTTCGAAGTTTGCACGTTGTGCGGCCAAACCCGAAGCGTCCGTGGTGTAAGCGTCGCAAGCGCCTGCAGTGTACTGCTGAACACCTTCTGCACCGGTTTCAACTGGTACCGGCTCGTAAGAGATGCCGTTACCGCGGAAAAAGTCCGCAAGGTTCAGCTCGGTCGTGGTGCCGGTCTGAATACAAATGGTTGCACCGTCGAGTTCTTTGGCCGACGAAACACCCAGATTACGATTTACTATGAAGCCCTGGCCGTCATAGTAGTTAACTCCGGTAAATTCGAATTTAAGGTCAACGTCACGGCTGAAAGTCCAGGTTGTGTTACGCGCAAGCAGGTCGATCTCGCCCGAAGCAAGCGCTGTAAAGCGGGTCTTGCCGGTTGTCGGAACGAACTCGACAGCGGTCGGGTCACCCAGAACAGCTGCAGCAACCGCGCGGCACACAGCCACGTCGAAGCCTTGCCATACCCCGTTTGCATCCGGCTCAGCGAAGCCCGGAACGCCCGTGTTCACGCCGCAGTTCAATTTGCCACGTGCTTTAACTTCGTCCAAAGTCGAAGCGCCAGCGATACCCGCTGCCAAAGCAGCGGTCGCCAAGGCGCCAAAAAATATAGTCTTGTTCATTTTTACCTCTTCCTGATTTTCCGCAAATGAGCGGTCGTACAGACCCTCCCAGGCCTCACACAAAGCTGGATCGCAGAAAGCTGCGATCCAGTGCCGCGTAGTCTTCGAGGATTCACGTACTCACGTCAAGGGCAGGTGCGGCTTTTCTAAGCCACCCCACTTCCTTCATAAGGATGTTTGAAATCATAGCCTCAACGCAGCCCACTGCTCATTTTTTCAGGCACTAGTGAAGAAACGTGCCGCGTGAAGGAAGGCCTCACGCTTGGTTTCCGCCTGGGTATCAGCTTCCTCGTCGCGGCCCCATTGCTCGATCTGCCAGTCCTCATCTATGCGTGAAAGAGTCCACGCGGCATGGGGCTTGTGAGCATTTTCGACCACCGACAGGGCAATAACATACGACCCCGAAAGGGTTACAAGATCATGAAAGCCCGTAATCGCGAAATTGTTCATCGACGACATGACGTTACTTAATACCGCAAGGGATCCGGCATCCTGAGACACCGGCATCACACCGGGGGTCACCAGAAGGCGCAGGCCGTAGCGCTTCTCTGCCCAATCAAGAATCGGGTCCCAGGCAGCGATCTGCCGCTCGACCAATTCAACAGGCCCATCGGCCCGGTAGCAAACTAGATCTGTACCAGCATAGCCAATCAAGTGATTTTCAACCTCGGAACGCTGAACGGAAAGCTTGTCGATGGCCGAGTTTGCAGACCGCGTCCAAGGCATAACCCTCGGGTCTACGCGATCTTGTTGCGCCTCCCATTCGGTCGCTATCTTGCCGGCCATCTCTTCAGTCGGAACCACCAACAACGCTTTGCCAGGGGTCCGAACGTTGCGCCCGTCAAGCGTTACGGTGAAGCCGTTGTCAGCTGGGACGACTTCGACGACCTCCCAAAACCGCTTTAGCGCCCAGTCACTCAAAGCTCATCCTCGTCAAACGGATCAACCGGAACATCTTCGGCGCGCCAATCCAACATCTCCCAGGTGCGCGCGATATGCTCGGACAGCGGGGCGGTCAAAGCCAACTGTTTTCCGGTTATTGGATGCTTAAGATTTAGGTAACGGGCGTGTAGATGAAGCTTTCGACTGATTTCTCCGCCCAATTGTGCTCCCCAGCCATCGCCCAAATTCTCTTGCGCGGACCCGCCATACTTTCCATCCCCAATGATTGGATGTCCAAGCTCGGCCATATGCGCGCGAAGCTGATGCGTCCGCCCGGTGATCGGTACCAACGCCATCCAGCTCACGCGCTTGGCTAAAGACGCCAGTACCGAGTAATCCGTCGTTGCCCGTTTTGCACCCGGCGTGTTTTCGATTTCACGCGGGTGGATACACCGCATCTTCTCGCCCTCGCCCCCAGACCCATGCCCCGGCGCCTTAACCAAACCGTAGCGCACGGTGCCCATCAACGGATGAGGCACGCCCGCGACGGCTGCCCAATAAATCTTGCGCGTTTCATGCGACCGGAACGCCTCCGACAGCGCCGATGCGGCCATACGCGTCCGCGCCAACAGCAAAATCCCGGACGTGTCTTTATCCAACCTGTGGACCAGCCGTGGCTTTTCATCAGACCCGAAGCGAAGCGCGTCCCCCATGCCATCGACATGCCGCGTCTGTTTGCTGCCGCCCTGACTTGGCAGTCCCGGCGGTTTGTTAATCGCAATCAGATGCTCGTCGCGCCAGATCACGCAATCCTGAATCATTTCAGCGTCAGCATCCGAAACGCTCGAGCGCACAATGACCGGCGCGGCGGTATCGGGCAAAGGAGGTATACGGACCGTCTGTCCAGCCTCAAGGCGCGTAGAAGCCTTAACCCGGCCCCCATCGACACGGATCTCGCCCTTGCGGCACAACTTTTCAATCCGGCCCTGTTGCACATGCGGAAACAGCCGCCGGAACCAGCGATCAAGCCGTTGGTCCGCATCGTCAATTGCAACTGTTAGTGTCTGAACAGCACTCATGTTATCAAACTCCGCGCGACCCAAAGGCCGACAATTAGTCCGCCAATCGACAGAACCACCGACAAACCGACATAAAGCGCCGCCTGCCCTATTTCACCGCGTTCATAAAGCGCTACCGCCTCCAGCGAGAACGCCGAGAACGTCGTAAAGCCGCCAAGGAAGCCTGTCATCACCAAGGGCGACATCCACGTTAGCCCGCGCTGCGCAGCGACGACGACGAACACGCCCATTAAGAATGAGCCAACGACATTCACCGTCAAGATAGCGACCGGAAAGCCATGACCAACAGCCCGCACAATAGCAAGCCCCACCCCATAGCGGGTCATGGCGCCTAAGGCGCCGCCCAAGCCGACAAATAGAAAATGTCCCAACATGGCGCGTGCTGTCGCCCTTGGGCCGCGCATTGTCAACTCTCGCTGCGTTTTGACCTCAGTTTCACGAAATAATCCAACCGCCGTTTCAGCTCCCGCTCAAATCCGCGCTCGACGGGTTGATAATACACTCCCCGCTTCATGTTTTCGGGGAAGTAGTTCTGTCCAGAGAACCCGTCCTCGGCGTCATGATCATAGGCATAGCCGGCCCCATAGCCCTGATCCTTCATCATCGACGTTGGCGCATTCAGGATATGCTTTGGCGGTGGTTCCGAACCCGTTTGCTTCGCCGCAGCCCGCGCCGCCTTGTAGGCGGTATATAAAGCGTTCGATTTCGGAGCGAGCGCCAGATACGTCACCGCCTGCGCCAGCGCCAGCTCACCCTCGGGCGAGCCAAGTCGCTCATACGTTTCCCACGCCTCAATGCAGATCGCTTGCGCCTGCGGTTCAGCAAGTCCGATGTCCTCAACTGCCATTCGCGTGATGCGACGCGCCAGATACCGCGGGTCCTCGCCGCCCTCTAGCATGCGGGCGAACCAGTAAAGTGCAGCATCAGGGTCGGACCCGCGTACCGATTTGTGCAAGGCCGAGATCAGATTGTAATGGGCATCCCCTGACTTGTCGTATTGGGCGGCCCGTCGCATCAGACGCTTGGTAAGGGCTTCCGTCCCCAACGTGCCGGTGTCAGGCCACGACAAAACCTGTTCGATTAAATTCAACAAAGCGCGTCCGTCGCCATCCGCCATCTCAAGAAGCGCGTCGCGCGCCAGACCATCCAGAGGAAGCTTGCGCACCCCCTCCCGCTCTGCTCGCTGTGCCAACAATTCGAGCGATGCCAACGTCAACCGCTCAAGCACCAGTACTTGCGACCGGCTTAAGAGGGCTGCGTTCAACTCAAAGGACGGGTTTTCAGTCGTCGCCCCGACAAGAAGAATCGTTCCGTCCTCCATGTAAGGCAAAAACCCGTCTTGCTGCGCTTTGTTGAAACGGTGGATCTCGTCCACGAACAACAACGTCCCCTGCCCGTTTCCACTCCGGATCCTTGCGGCCTCAAAGACCTTTTTTAGATCGGCCACGCCAGTAAAGATCGCGCTGATCTGGATAAAACTCATATCCGTCGCGTCCGCCAGAAGCCGCGCAATGGTTGTTTTCCCGACACCCGGAGGGCCCCAAAGGATCAGCGAAGACAACTGCCCGGACGCAAGCATAGCGCCCAGCGGCCCTTCGGAGCCGAGCAAATGATCCTGACCAATGACATCGGACAGCACCGCAGGCCTAAGCCGGTCGGCCATTGGCCGCAGGGAGCTGTCCTCCGTCTTGGAGGAAGAGGTATCAAACAAGTCTGCCATACGGGTGAAGGCTACGCCCCCACCGCGCCAGCGAAAAGGCCAATTTACCTAGTGCAGCTTCGATGCCAGCGCAATGTTGATACACACGCTCCGATCGCCATCGTCCGTTTCGATCACACGGCCCGCAGGCTGGCAGTCAATTCCGGTACGACGGGCCAGACGCGGCGCGTGCTCTGGGACGATGCCAACCAAGGACGTGGCCCCGAAAGTCCGCGCAGACCGCACCATCTCGTCAATCAGCGCGCACTGAACCCGAAGCCGCAGCTTTGCCGGCACGGCTTCGGATACAAACACACGACTTGATTCCCAGATGTGAGTCGCAACCGGAGCTTCCTCGAACAGCAGGTCCTTTGGCAGACTGTCCAGAAGGCCGTTCTGCGCATCCCGTATCATATAAGAATAGATGCCACATCGTGCCGTGGTCGGCGTCAGACGCACCCCTGCAAGAACCTCACCAAGCTCGTGCACCGCCACCCAGCGGCTAGCAGGCGTGTCATACTGGTCATATTCCATGCCGTCGGCTTGCGGCAGATCCCAGTTCTTGTGCTCGATGAAAGTCTTATGGCGCGCGCGAAGCATGTTCGCGAAAAGCTCGCCGTGGTTATGCATATTGTCGAAAGAGAGAGTAGTGACTTGCATTGGAAGTGCCTCCAGTCAGGGTTGGTAAAAAAAACCTGATAGGAAACGAGTTCCACTTAGAGCAGTTGGTATTCCCGAGCCTTCTTAAGTGCCTGAGCCATCGTACGTGCCCCCAACCGGACGCGTACCGATTGAAGTCTGGCCTTGAATGCACTCTCAGAAATCCCGAGTTTTGTTGCCGCGGCAGTATGCCGGTCCCCATCAGCTAACAAACGCAGCGCTTCTTTCTGTGCGCGCGTTAACTCCATCGGGGGTGCAGCAGCACTGTGCAAATCTTCTACGATTTTTACGATGTCAGCGATTTCTTCGTCGGTAAACTCCCGATCGTCTCTGGCAATGCCAACGATCGTACGCGACGTAATCGGCCCGTGCGACACCACAGCCCCATAGATTAACCCGTGTTCGCGGGCCTGGCCGAGAATATTGAAGGGATCCGGAAGTCGGATCGCGCTCCAACGCGTAGAACCCTTGCCACCCAGCCCCCAGAAAAAAAGCGGATCACGCAAGGCATACGCATTCTCGTCATATACTTTAGTCCACGCTTCATCGTACGTCCGCATATAGAGCACTGGCGACGCAAATCGGATGTGGAGTCCTGCAGAAAAGCCTTTCGGCGATATCCGTCCCAGCGCCTCAAATCCATCTTCAAGACCCGGACGTCGGGCGCCAGTCGTGACCGGTACCTTTTGCAGGGTTTCGTAAGAGTCGTTATCGCGCCACATATAGACAGTCACCGCTACTTTTTCACCCGCACCCCTGCGCCGTCTGGTGGTCAATGCCCACCTTACAAGTGTCTCAAAGCGAGGCCGTATCAGGCTTGTCAATTTAGACAGGTTGTTCGCAGATCGGTCAACCCTAGATTGTAAATCTAGCAACACCATTCATCGAAGTAACGGCGATGACCAAACTATCTTTATGGACTGACCTGATGTCCGCAGTTCCCAAGGCCATCAAACAGGACCAGGAACAGGTCCTTACTTTCAGTGAGTTACGAACCGGTAATTCGCTTAGCACAGGTCTAGAAACACTCTCAAACAGCAGTGCAAAGCGACGTTGCGTCAACTGACATAAAAAAGGGCCGCCACTGGCAGCCCTTCACGACATATCCGTATCTGTTTTTAACCTTCTGCGGCGTCTTCTTCCGCAAGACGCGCGCGATCGCCAGCGCCTTTGGCGTCTACGTCGCGGTCTACAAGCTCGATGATCGCCATTGGCGCCATGTCACCATACCGGAAGCCCGCTTTCAGCACGCGGGCATAACCGCCCTGGCGCTCGGCGTAGCGTGGGCCAAGTACATCAAACAGTTTCGCGACATACGCGTCCTGCTTCAGTTGGGACCCAGCCTGACGGCGGGCGTGGAGATCGCCACGTTTTCCGAGCGTGATCAGCTTGTCGATGATCCGCTGCAGTTCCTTTGCCTTTGGCAAAGTCGTTTTGATCTGTTCGTGTTCAATAAGTGAGCCAGCCATGTTCGCAAAAAGGGCCTTGCGGTGCTCATGGGTACGATTCAGACGGCGGTAACCTCGTGCGTGACGCATGTGTCTTACTCCAATATGTGCCCTCTACGGGCTGTTATGCTTTGTCTGGCCAGCGATGCGTGTCACTGACTCTCCTTGGGGCGAATGCCCGGTCGTCAGGGCCAAGGCCGCGCACCTGTGTCACGTCGGTAATACATCGGTACTACGTCGCTACAGGCGTTCGCGGCCTTGGCTTTTTCTTAGAACTGGTCTTCGAATTTCTTGGCCAGATCTTCAATGTTCTCCGGCGGCCATTCCTCGACATCCATGCCAAGGTGCAGACCCATTCCGGACAGCACTTCTTTGATCTCATTCAGCGACTTGCGGCCAAAGTTCGGCGTACGCAGCATTTCTGCTTCGGTCTTCTGGATGAGATCGCCGATGTAGACGATATTGTCGTTCTTCAGGCAGTTTGCCGAACGGACCGACAGTTCCAACTCGTCGACCTTCTTGAGAAGGAGCGGGTTGAACTCAAGGCCGTCGTCGTCGCTTTCGGTACGGGCCGATTCTGGCTCGTCGAAGTTCACGAAGATCGACAGCTGATCCTGAAGAATGCGCGCAGCATAAGCCACGGCATCGTCAGGCGTCACGGAACCATCTGTTTCAAGCTTCAGCGTCAGCTTGTCGTAATCCAGAACCTGACCTTCACGCGTCGGCTGAACGTCATACGAGACCCGCTTAACCGGCGAATAAATCGCATCGATCGGGATCAGGCCAATTGGCGCATCTTCCGGGCGGTTCTTGTCTGCAGCGACATAGCCTTTACCGATGTTTACCGTCAGTTCGATGAACAGATCAGCGCCGTCATCAAGGTGGCAGATCACATGATCCTTATTCAGGATCTCGATACCGGCGGTTTCAGTGATGTCACCAGCAGTGACAACCTGTGCACCCTTTGCAGAAATAGAAAGACGCTTTGGGCCTTCGACTTCCATGCGGATCGCGACGCCTTTAAGGTTCAATACGATGTCGGTGACGTCTTCACGCACACCAGCAACGCTTGAAAACTCGTGCAGAACGTTATCGATCTGAACGCTAGTGATGGCCGCGCCCTGAAGCGACGACATCAACACGCGGCGTAGTGCGTTGCCAAGCGTCAGGCCGAAGCCACGCTCAAGCGGTTCTGCAATAACAGTCGCAATGCGCGCAGGGTCATTGCCCGGCTTCACATCAAGCTGCATCGGCTTAATCAATTCTTGCCAGTTCTTATGGATCATGTGGGTCTCCTCAATTCCGGTCCGCGGCCCATGTCCAAGACAGCAGACGCCCCGAGGGTCAAAATGACGACGCCGGGCCTCGGAAAGCCGCGACCCGACAGGTATTCAGTATGCCTTAAACGCGGCGGCGCTTTGGTGGGCGGCAGCCGTTGTGGGCGATCGGCGTCACATCACGGATCGACGTGATGTTGAAACCGACAGCAGCAAGCGCACGAAGCGCCGACTCACGACCCGAACCGGGGCCCTGTACTTCGACTTCCAGCGTGCGAACGCCGTGTTCCTGTGCCTTCTTGCCCACATCTTCGGCAGCCATCTGAGCGGCATAAGGTGTCGATTTCCGCGAGCCTTTAAAGCCACAGGTGCCTGCCGACGACCAGGCAATCGCATTGCCTTGCACGTCCGAGATCAGGATCTTGGTGTTGTTGAAGGACGAGTTCACATGAGCAACGCCGGTGGCGATGTTCTTGGAGACCTTCTTCTTGACGCGACGTTCACGTGCCATTGGTCAAACCCTCCCTTATTTCTTCTTGCCAGCAATGGCCTTTGCGGGGCCTTTGCGGGTTCGAGCATTTGTGTGAGTACGCTGACCGCGAACCGGCAAGCTACGACGGTGGCGAAGGCCACGGTAACAACCAAGGTCCATCAGGCGCTTGACGTTCATCTGCGTTTCACGGCGCAGATCGCCTTCGACGGTGAAGTTCGCGTCGATGTGCTCGCGGATGGCCAGTACTTCGGCGTCCGAAAGTTCATTTACGCGACGTGTCCCGTCGATTTTAACGGCTTCACAGATTGACCTCGCGGACGAAGGGCCAATTCCGGTGATATAGGTAAGGGCGATTGGAACCCGCTTTGCAGTCGGGATGTTTACGCCGGCAATACGTGCCACGTTTGGTCTTCCTTTTCGTTGCGAGCCCGTAATACCGGGCCCTTTTTTCACAACGTAAGCCCGAGGCGTTGCGGCCGCGGGCTTGCGATACGATCGGGGTGGTTTTCCAGCGGGGAGCGACCCCTGCGTGGTTAACCGATTCTCTTACGAGATGGCGGTATCTAGGGCGTTGCGGGCTTGGGGTCAAGGGCGTTCGGCCCCATTCTAGCCATCGCACAAAGGCTGATCCAAAAGACATGAAACAGACTTGCTATGCGGCCAAACAACTGTCCATCAATTCGCGGCGCTCGCTCTCAGGAAGCCCGATCATGTCGGACCACACGACCCTTGAAACAAGACAGGGAATTGCTCCGAGCATTCTATTCGCATACCCAGACACAGACATTTGCGCGCGATCGTCTATTCTGGATATGTCGATCCGTATCATGCCCGCGCCGCCACCAGTTTCAGTCGTTGAAATGACTTTTTTGGGAAATCGCCAAGCCGCGCGATCGTACGCCAGTCTTCAAGAGAATATACTATCCCATCGCTTTCTTCGAATGGCTACCAGCCAGGACTTTGACGAAAAGCAAATTGATCGGAGTGCAGAGCATAAAGCTCTTCTACAAACCCCCGCCTCGGTTAATAGACTGACAACAACGCAGGCTGGCCCACGAGCAAAGAGTGTGGTGCGCCCAGCGACATCGTCGCTAGCCGTCCAAAACGTCCGCAATCCCCGCCGCGACATCATCAATCTCGCCCAATCCCGGAACCCGGACCAACTGGCCCTTTGCGTGATAGTAGCCAATCAACGGTGATGTCTTTTTGTAGTATTCCATCAATCGTGTGCGCAGCGACTCTTCGTTGTCATCCGCGCGGCGCTTAAAGTCAGAGCCGCCGCAGTTCACGCATTTCTCATCCGCGGGAATGGGCTTTGTAATATCGTTGTAGACTTCACCGCAATTGCCGCAGGTCGAACGCGCCGTGATGCGTTGTACCAGCGCCTTGTCGTTCACTTCCATTGCAACAACGTGCGACAGCGACGCATCGTGTTTTGCGAGGATGTCGTTCAACGCGTCAGCCTGCTCCAAGGTCCGGGGGAAGCCATCAAAGATGAAACCGCCACCGTGGTCGCCTTCAAGCTTTTCCTCGATCAGACCGATGACAATCTCGTCGGTAACAAGCTCGCCCGCATCCATGATCGCGGCCACTTTCTGGCCCATGGCCGTTCCCGAAGACCGCGCATCGCGCAGCATATCGCCCGTTGACAGCTGGATCATGTTCCGGCCGTCAACCAGCTTGCGGGCTTGGGTGCCTTTGCCAGCACCCGGTGGCCCGAGCAGGATTATGTTCATCTCTTAGTTGTCCCCCGTGTCTTCCCACCGCGCTTTTTGCCGCGCAGCTGAGACTTCTCAATAAGCCCTTCGTATTGATGGGCTAGAAGATGAGACTGGACCTGTTGAATAAAGTCCATACCCACAGACACAATAATCAGGATCGAGGTTCCGCCAAAATAGGCCGTAATGGCCAGGTTCGTGCGGATAATCTCGGGCATCAAACAAACAAGAGCCAGATAACCGGCGCCCATCACAAGGATCCGATTCACAACGTATTCAAGGTATTCCTCGGTTTTTTTACCCGGACGGATGCCCGGAATAAAGCCGTTCTGGTTTTTCAGGTTCTCGGCCACGTCCTCGGGCTTGAAGGCCACGTTGAAGGTGTAAAAGTAAGTGAAGAACATGATCATGCCACCGAAGAACAACAGGTACAGCGGCTGTCCGGGGCCAAAGTAAGCAAGTATCCAGCTCATCACAGGCCCCGCGTTGCCGCCTGAGAAGGTCGACAATGTGGTCGGCAACAGCAAAAGCGACGATGCAAAGATAGCCGGAATAACGCCTGCGGGGTTGACCTTGATCGGCAGGTGCGATGACCCACCGTCATAGACCTTCATGCCAACCTGGCGTCGCGGATACTGAATGTGAATTTTTCGCAGACTGCGCTCCATGAAAACCACGAAGACAAGCGTCGCCAAAAGCATCACAATAACACCAAGGATCACAGCCGACGAGATCGCCCCCGAGCGTCCCTGCGCAAAGAACTGCGCCAACGCACCAGGCAATTCGGCGATGATGCCCACATAAATGATCAGCGAAATACCGTTGCCAACGCCGCGCGC
>CAJQNG010000220.1 GCA_905479635.1 uncultured Boseongicola sp.
TGGACGATGGCGCCGACGTCAATGAACCCAACATCATACCGCCGTTGCAAATAGCGGCTTTCAACGGCGACCTAGACACGCTGAAACTGCTGATCGATCGAGGTGCGGACCTGAATGCGACAAGCACGATGCTGGGCACCGCGCTGCACGCTGCATCGCAAAAGGGCTATGCTGAGGCAATTGAGATCATGATCAGGGCGGGCGCCGACCCAAATTCGAGGAACAAAGACCAGTTCACAGCGCTAATGATCGCCGCCATGCATGGCCATGCGCAAGCGGCCGACGCCCTGATAGGCGGTGCGGCAGATGTCGAGGCGATCGGGTTCGGTCGGACGAACGGCACAGGCGGGTATGGAAACGTCAACGCGCTGCACCTTGCCAAGACGAGCGGTCACGCAAAAGTAGTCGAGATGCTGGAAAAAGCCGGGGCCGCCGCCAAGCCGCCATTGGAGGTTGCCGCGTTGATCGCTGCTGCGGATGCCGATCTTGGCCGCGAGCTTGCGATGCAAAGATGTGGCCAATGCCACAGAATTGAGACCAAATCGGAGGTCATTACGGCAAACAATCAGGGCCTGTCGCTCGTCGGTGTCTTTGGTCGCCAGATCGGTTCACGCGAGGAGTTTGAATACTCGGAAGCCATGAAAGAGACCGAGGGCGTTTGGACCGAGGAGTTGCTGTATTCCTTCGCGGTCGACGCCATGCTGACGATCCCGGGCACACGGATGCGTTGGCACGACGGCTGGACCGACGAAGAGGTCGCCCACATAGTGGCCTACTTCAAGTCGGTGGCCGAGTGACCTCCATACCCGAAGCAGATTTCGAAAGCAGTAATTGAAGGCGGCGGCAATAGCGCGACCGAGAGGAATAGTCCTAAAGCGCTGTGCCGCCTCCTGGCATGTTGTACCCCGAAGTCACCGCGCACCTCCCAGCTTAAGTGATACGGGTTGATTGGCCGCTTTTCTGGTTTCTGTGGGCTGGGTCTGCTTCTGCGTAGTGCGTCCGTTCCTACCCAGTTGCGTCGGACGTCGTGCTTGAAAAGCTGAGATTTCGCAACCGAAGCGAAAGTTCACTTTGTCCGCGATGCAGACCTCCGAGGACGGAAATGCTGCAGGGTGCATGAATGGCCGCTCTTGATATGCCGCGCCGCGGTAAGGTTAATCTTGGTGAATGTCGGCTAAGGGCCGTTCATGTTGGTTGGGGCGAGATCGTTTGGCAGGATCGCTGCGATGCGGTTAACGGCAGCAAGGAGCCCATTCTGTTGAAAAACTCCAATTTTTGCCGGAATCTGAAAATAATCATCCAGACAGCTCAAATGAAGAATTTTGGCGAGGGGTTCGGCTAAAAGGGGCTTCGCGCCCTGATGTGGCTTCCTAGAGCATTTCACGACAATCCTCTCGAGGTTTCGGCCAAGATGTGCCTTTGGCGTAATTTCTCGAAATCCAGTTTTGGGAGTTTTTCAACAGAATAAGCCCAAAGCGGATGTTCAGGTAACGCTAAGACAGCGGGACCCAAATACAATTGGCGGCGCAGGTGATAGCCCTTATACGATGCTTCATAGGTTAAGGCGGAGAACTAACATGGCCAAAGCGATACACAGCATGGTCCGGGTGCTGGAAGAAGACCGATCGGTGAACTTCTACCGGACGGCCTTCGGGCTCGAAATATCGGACCGATTGGATGCAACTGACTTTTCGCTCATCTATCTCAGCAATCCGGAGACGGACTTTGAGTTCGAACTAACGGTCAACAAGGGACGCACAGAACCCTACGATGTTGGCGACGGATACGGTCATTTGGCAGTCTCTGTCGCCGATCTTGATGAGGAGTTCGCGCGTCTAAAGGCTGAGGGGCTCAACCCTGGAAAACTGATTGAGTTTGCTCCGAATGGGACAACATTTGCACGTTTCTTCTTCATCACCGATCCAGATGGCTACAAAATCGAGGTGCTGGAAAGAAGCGGTCGCTTCAAGTGATCAGCCTATGCGTGCAAATCTTGAAGAACAATCGTATCTGCTCTTGGACTGTTCGACCCATCGAGTTGGTTCAATGTGGTTTGGCTTTTCTAGCGATTTCGTGATCGGGGACAAAACTACTCCGATCTGTTACACCAGCTCCTATCTAGAAAAGAAGCCGCATCAGCGGCGCACTCAATGGGGAGAACGATCATGGCCATACTGCTCAAGCTTAGGTGGACCTTTAAGGAGGGTCGGGAAGATGATTTCCGGAGCAATCAGGAAAAGCTGTGCGCGGTCATGCACGATCACCCTGGGGTGATCTGCTACCATGTAGACTATCCTTCATCAGGGGTAAGTGAATGGACGGAAATCTACGCCAACAACGAGGTGTTCAGAGCTCATCTTGCCGACGAGAACGGTAAAGCGCCTCTTGGAGGATGCATTGATGCGTGCGCCGAGATCACATGTAGATGTTGGGGTGACCCGGACGACGCGTCGCGCGAAATTCTGGCTGGATTTGGATCGACTTATCACGAAACCGGTACAAACGCTTTCGAACTAAATCCAAAAGCTGATCGGAACTCGCAAACTTAAGGGCGAGCTATAGTTCCAAATAGTAAAATCAGTCGCGGTCGAAAGCGTCAGATCCAACTGGGTGTTTGACTGCTGCAGTGCTCCATTGAGTGACCGCAAAGTCCGCACACCGACGTTTTAGCCGACAAAAATGCTGCGCCATGCACGAATGGCCGCAATGCGAAAGCTGCACCGCAGCGTTGTATGGAGCGGCCAAAGTCCGGTTAGGGCCGGAAGCCGCCCAGCCCTCACTCCACCCACACCCTCTCCAACGCCTCCCGCATCACGTCAATCGCATAGCCCGACCCATAGTTTGCGGCCACAGTGTTGGCGCTGTGTCCCAGGATGGCCATGGACAGGTGTTCAGGACAGCCAGAGTTGCGCAGCTTGTCCTTCATCCGGTGCCGAAGCGAGTGCATGGTGATCTTCTTGTCGGTGATGACTGTGCGGAGCCGCTTCATCAACATCGCAGAGGCACTGTCGTTGCCAC
>CAJQNG010000221.1 GCA_905479635.1 uncultured Boseongicola sp.
CGAACAGGCCGGTGATGTATTTCTCGGCCTGATCATCTCCCCACCTGTCACGGGTGTAGCGGTAGATGTCATCGAGGCGATGGGACGCTCCTTCTTGAATGCGAATGGCGGCCACGGAGTCAGGCCCGGTTCCGTGCAATCACCTCGGCTGCCGTCAGCGCCTGATACGACTGCTCCGGGGCCGCGAAGGCATGGGTCAACTCGCCCTTCAGCCGGTTGAAGGCTTCCTGCTCCGCCCTCTCTTTGTCACGCCGGATCGGGTCACGGATGTACTCGCTTACGTTCTCATAGGACCCGTCATCGCCTACGTTGGCCGACACGAAGTCACTCAGTGCCCCACCAAGTCGGACGGTCATCGTGGTCGTTCGGGACATGGCCGGCACCTCTCATCTCGCCTGTATTCAATATAACCAAAAACGCACACAGAACAAGAGCGAGCTGCACCCTACTCCTGCCGATTATCGTTCCCCGCCGGATAGGCGGCTGAGGAATTTCAACGCGGCCTTGCGATCCCGGCGCTTGGTGACATAGATTTCAAGCACTTCACCTTCGTCATCTACGGCCCGCCAAAGATAGTGGGTTTCACCGTTAATCTTTACGAACACTTCGTCCAAATGCCATTGCCAGTTCGAATGAGCACGAGGTTGCTTAACCCGTTCTCCTCGGATCTCCGCGCCAAACAGCGTGCCGAACAGGTTCCACCAGAACCGCACCGTCCCATGGCTGATCTAAATGCCGCGCTCGTGTAGCAAATCTTCGACATCCTGGAGCGACAGAGGGTACCGGACATACATCATCGCCGCCAGGCGGATGATTTCCGGGGACGTCTTAAAGTAGCGAAAAGGGGAGCGTTTTGTCATCCCGCGAAGCTAGGTGTCCGCCCTGCCCGCCTCAACCAGTTTTCTTCCGGCAGTGCCGTGGGTAGAGCAACCGGGGCGGGTGTTTGATTAAGACTTCAACTCGCCAGGTAAAGGAACCACGCAGCCCTACTGATCCAGATCAACGGCAGGCCCTCCTGCCTATGCGCAGATGCGCATGAACTGGAGGTCCCATGATTCTTGCCGCGCTTGCCGAGCCCACACGCCTTGCGGCAATTCGGATGCTACATGACGGTTCCGAACATTGTGTTTGCGATCTGATGAGCAGGCTGGACGCCTCGCAGAGCCGGATGTCGCGGCATATGCAGGTTCTGAAGCAGGCTGCTCTGGTTATTGATCGGCGCGACGCGCAATGGGTACCCAATCGCCTCAATCCCGACCTCCCTGAGAACATCCGCGTGCTGATAGACGCGGCGTTGTCCGAGGAGATCGTGACATGAACATCTTTGGCTGGCTCAATGATCAACTGCTGCGGATGCAATGGCTGTCCGACCTTGTGACGGCCGGAGTTTCGGCGGCAGGGCTTGATCCGACTTCGCGCCTTGGCGGGTCGGTGCAGTTCTTCGTCTATGACGTGATCAAGATCTTCATACTGCTCTCGGTGCTGATCTTTGCCATTTCCTATGTCCAGAGTTTCTTCCCCCCCGAACGCACCCGCCGCATCCTGGGAGGACGCTCGGGGATCTGGGCGAACACGCTCGCCGCCCTCCTGGGAACCATAACGCCGTTCTGTTCCTGTTCGTCGATCCCGATCTTCATCGGCTTCACAGCCGCGGGCCTGCCTTTGGCGATCACCTTTTCTTTCCTGATTTCATCGCCGCTGGTGGATCTCGCCTCGGTGATCCTGCTGGCATCGATCTTCAACTGGCCAATCGCGCTGGCCTATGTCGCGGTGGGGCTGGTGGTGGCCGTGGTTGGCGGCACGCTGATCGGCCGCGCAGGAATGGAGGATCAGGTGGCCGAGTTCGTGCGCAGCGTTCCCGTGCAGGACAATGACCAGACCATGACGCGGATCGAACGGCTAGCCTTTGCACGCGATCAGGTGGTCGAAATCGTGCATCGGGTCTGGCCCTATGTGCTGATCGGGGTCGCGATTGGCGCTGCCATCCACAACTGGGTCCCGGCCGACATCATCACGGCGTTGCTGGGGCAGGAAAACTGGTGGTCGGTGCCATTGGCGACGCTCATCGGCATTCCCATGTACGCCGACATCTTCGGAACACTGCCCATCGCAGAGGCGCTGGTCGCAAAGGGCGTCGGCCTTGGGACAGTTCTAGCCTTTATGATGGCGGTCACAGCCTTGTCGTTGCCGTCGATCATCATGCTCAAGCGCGTGGTCAAGACACCGCTTCTGATGCTTTTTCTTGCGGTCGTTACC
Organism: uncultured Boseongicola sp.; assembly: GCA_905479635.1. Taxonomy (GTDB): domain Bacteria; phylum Pseudomonadota; class Alphaproteobacteria; order Rhodobacterales; family Rhodobacteraceae; genus Boseongicola. Next base: position 2,257 of record CAJQNG010000221.1, read on the forward strand.
GGAGGCATTCTTGGCATCGGCGTGCTGTTCAACGCCGTCACCCACTGGTTCATTTGAAAGGAAAACCCCCATGATCATCAAAATCCTCGGTTCGGGCTGCAAGAAATGTGTGGCCCTTGGCGAAAACGCGAAGGCTGCGGCAGCAGCAGCAGGCAAGGCGGCCGAGATCGTCAAGGTCACGGACATCGTGCAGATTGCGGCCTATGGCCTGATGTCGACGCCGGGACTGGTGATCGATGAAAAGTTGGTCTCGGGCGGCAAGGTGCTGACCGTTCAGGAAATCGAAAAGCTGCTATGACCGAATGCCGGGTTGTCGCCCACCGGATCGACAGCCAAGAAAGCAACCGGCGATTTGATTTCTTGCATCGCAACATCCTGAAATTCTGCGCCAATGTCACGTTTCTGTACATTTCGCCCAATTGGGCGCGCATCACCGACGGGAAGAAGGTGTTGGCTGCACACACAGCGTCTGTTCGTGATACTGAAGACTTCTATTGGTAATGGAGAGCAATTGAACGCGCATGAACCGGCCCACTCTGGTCTTGTGGGCATTTTCGACCGGGCGTGCCGGATGTCGAGGAGAAAAAATGAAAGCCATTGTTCAGGACAGGTATGGAGGGCCGGAACACCTTCGACTTGCCGATATCCCGGTTCCGGAACCGGTTAGGTCACAGATCCGGGTCAGGGTTCTGGCCTGTGCTGTTAACCTCTCCGACTGGGAATATCTGATCGGCTCGCCACTGTATGCGCGGCTCGTGGGTGGTTTGATGAAGCCGAAGCGCCAAGTCCTGGGATCAGACATCGTCGGCGTCATCGACAAGCTTGGGTCGGATGAGACGGGTTTTTCGCTTGGTGACCGGGTCATGGGCGACCTTGTGATGGTGCGGGGCGGTTTCGCAGAATATGCCTGCGTCGCTGCCGCGGATATGGCTAAGGTGCCAGACGAGCTTTCTGATGAGGTTGCGGCTTGTTTGCCTCAGGCTGGCGGTATCGCGGTTGCGGGAACAGACGGTCTAAAACCGGGCGACAGGCTTTTGATCAATGGGGCCGGTGGCGGATCGGGAACCATGGCGCTGCAACTGGCGAAAGCGGCAGGTGCGCATGTCACCGCTGTGGACAACGCCAGCAAGATCGATTGGCTGAGGTCCTTGGGGCCCGATGAGGTTATTGATTACCGCGCGCAGGATTTTGCCCGAACTGGCCAGCAATGGGACCGGATTTTGGACATGGTCGCCACGCGCGGCCCGGCCAAGATCGCACCGGCTCTGTCCGATGGGGGCATCTACAGGGCGTTGGGCGGCAATGTGGGAGTCTTGCTGTCACTCGTGTTTGGCGGTCTGCGATTTCGTCTTCAGAATAAATCTATCGGGATGTTGATGGTTCCCAGCGGGCGGAAGCTGACGGAACGCGTCGCGCAAATGGCCGTCGCGGGGAAGATCGAACCGCATCTGGAGGCCGTGTTGCCTCTGTCGTCGGTTCCAGAGGCTTTGCGGCGTACTGGCTTTGGTGACGTGAAAGGCAAACTGGTGATCAAGCTTTGATGTCAGGCCGCCGCCGTGCCTTTCTATTGAACGTCGATCACAACGATTCCAGTCTTTTGCCCCGTTTCCACATATCGGAAGGCCTCGGCGATGTCTTCCAAGGGATAGCTGCGATCAAAGACGCCCCTGAACCGGTCTTCTGCCATCAGTTCTGCGAGATACCGGACGAATTCTGGTGCGTTCTCCGGGTAAGGGACCCGCACGCGGCGGCTGCCCGTGATCCCGAACCAGATACCCAGAAGGATGTTTGACCAATAGGGGCCAAGATC
>CAJQNG010000222.1 GCA_905479635.1 uncultured Boseongicola sp.
GTTCGCGTCCGCGCGTTCGTATTGCGAGCACCCTAGTTGCGTTGCTTTTAAATGTTATTGGACGTGAAGGTTTCATTCTCTGCTCCGCCGCAAATCATAATGCCAGTCTCTGATCAAAAATGTCTTGCTTTGCAGAAGCCATCCACACAATACATTTGCCACGCCACGATCAATGGTAGCAAATCCTGTACAGCGGCCATCAGTGCAAGTAGAGGCGAAGTCCTGCTTTCCCCCGAGGCGATTTTTGCTGCTTTTAAAAGTAGCCGTTGGTGCCGCCGCAGCGAATGTCTCAAAAATCCGCAGAACGGTCATTGGTGCATGCTGCAGCGAACGGCTGCTCTGAGCCCACTTTGCGAAATGCTGTAGTTGGTATCAATGACCGCTAACGGCGCGCGCAGCTTGATGGCCATGGCGCAGTCCCGATCTGCCGTATCAAAATCGAATGTTGGACCAAACGAGAGCGACATTGTCAGTGATCGAAAGCTTATCCCACCATTTCATTGGCTATTCCAAATTTGTGTGGTTGGTGCGCATCGCGTCCGCGCTCAACCCCATCTTGTCCCGTAGGTGCAGGATGACTATCTCGAAAAACAGAAATTGTGTAGCCTCATAGAGCGAGCCCATAGGCAGTATGGATCGCTCACCATTCTGGTCGTTTGCCATGGTTTGCGCTTCGAGATGTATGATGTGATCGACGCGTCGAGGCCCCGGTCCGTCGGGAGTTGCGGTGACGCACATCGTGGCAGCCCCTGCGGCTTTGGCGACCCCGATCAACGCTTCGACTGTGGAAAGCCGGCCCGGTCCTGCGCTGACAAGAAGCAAATCGTCCGCACCCACGGGTGGCGTTGTCATGTCGCCCACCACATGTGCATCCAACCCCAGATGAAAAAGACGCATGGCAAGGGATTTCATCATCAACCCCTCGCGTCCCACGCCATAAAGGGCAATCCGATTGGCTGTCAGCAGCGGGGCGGCCATCGCCTCGACCTGTTGCGGGATGGCCCGGTCCAGCACGGCCCCGACTTCGGCAATGGCGGAAGCGGCTTTGGCATTGAGGTTCATGGCGTCGCCACCACATTGCCAGATGTGCGCGCAGGAATAACCAGAACGCCCTCTACTTGTCGCCGGCCGAAAGATCCACGATGCTGCTCACGCGCGAGGATGTCTGAAGGGTCATCATTCATTAAACCGGGTCCTCTTTTTGACCGGTACAAGCCACGTACGTAGCGATATTTCAGTCACTATGCGTTGTGAAGTCAACACACCCCAGCGTAGGCAGAATGATAGGAGGCGGCAACTGGGCCCCGTCCATGTTGGTCGGGGCGAGATCGTTTGGCAGGATCGCTGCGATGCGGCTAACGGCAGCAAGGAGCCCATATCTAGCAACACTCTGCAATGCGGCGAATGTCTGCTTTTGCACTATCCGCCGCAGGGGATCTTAGTTGTGTGGAGGGTTTCGCACCGCCTGAATTTCCTGAATGCGCTCAGGCCAAGTGGAACGGATGAATGCCAGTATGTTCCAAATTTCGTCATCGCTTAGTGCTTCACCAAATCCCGGCATTCCACTTTTGAACTCACTCAAGCCACGTGCTGCCAAAGCTTCTTTTCCGCCGAGTTTCGTATACTGAAAAAGCAGGTTATTGTCATGATGCCACGTGTGGCCACGCTCATTGTGAGGAGGTGCAGGCAGAACGCCATCTTCATTCGCGGACCGCCAATTCGGCTGACCTTCCAGACTGGCACCGTGGCATGACGCGCATTGGTCCGCGTAGAGCGCTTTGCCACTTTCCAAATCGCGGTCATCCAACTCATGTGCCGCTTGTGCAAACCCGGCGGCGAAAATTGCGATTGTTGTCAGTGCGCGCTTCATAGCACTTCGACCCAAGTTTTCATTCCCGAGGCCTGGTGGCCCAACATATGGCAGTGCAAAAGCCACTTTCCGGGGTTGTCGAAGACCACCGATATCTTTCGAGATGCACCGCGTTCAACCAAGGATGTGTCGCGCAAATCGCCGAGTGATCCATCTAGGTTTACCTCAAAAAAATGGTGCCCGTGCAGATGGATACCGTGCGGAAAACTGGTGTCGTTGATCAGATCAAATTCGGCTGTATCGCCTCGATTGAAGCTGGCAAAGGGCGCATCTTTCAGACCTGACACGCCATTGAATGCCCAAATATCGTCACCCGCGTGGCGCCCCCCCATAGCACCGCCTTCCATCCTTAGGCTCAAAGATTGGTCGGGGACATCTTTTGGCTCCAAGATAACGGGTGCGGCTAGAGCCTCAATAGGTGCGGTTGCAGGTGTAGAATTTTCACCTTCCATTTTAATGCTACCCATTTCGTAAATGTCGTCGCGCAAGACAAAGAGAAAATCGACTGCGCTCGTGACGTCGCCGATTAAGTCAATCCGTTGCGCAGGAGCGATTTGGAAATCTTCCAGAAGACGCGGCTTGGCCAAGGGCATGCCATCAAGCGCAACAACCTGCGCCGATAGCCCTTCGATCCGAATAGGAAATACGCGCGCAGTCGCCGTATTGATCAATCTCAGCCTTATCCGGTCACCCAAGCGAACACTGTCTTGTGAAGGAAGGATTTTCGCGTAGTTGCCCATCCGACCGGCATGGGCAAAGTCGTGCATATTGCCGAAACCACCCACGAGCGCGCCGGTCTCTTCAATGCGCCAATCATCCAGCATGACAGTGATATCATGGTCAACCCGAGGCGGGTTGGCCTCTTCAACGATAAGCGGGCCGTAGAGCCCCTTCGCAACCTGCTCCCAAGACCGATTGTGAGAATGGTACCAAAACGTACCTGCATCCAGTGTCTTGAAGCGGTAGTCAAAGCTTTCGCCGGGTTCAACCAACGGCTGGGTCAAGCCGGGAACGCCGTCCATCGCGTTATCCAAGCGAATGCCGTGCCAATGTACCGATGAGCCTTCATTCGTTTTGTTGTCGAACCGCAAGGCCAACGTATCTCCTTGGCGCACGCGCAGCTCCGGTCCTGGCGTTGAACCGTTATAGCCAAGCATATCGGTAGCACCATCGCCCTCAGGGAGGATTTGTGCCTTTACCTGTTCAGCACGCAGCACTGACGGGCTAGACAACCCAACTTGTGGCAACGTGAGGGCGGCTCCGGTACTCAAAATAAACGTGCGGCGATCCAATTTCATCTCCCGACACCTATTCTCGATATGCTTTATGACAAGCGTGACAACTTGCGCCTAGAGACTTCATGGCAATTCCTAAATCCGCTTCGCTTGCAATGGTTGTGGATAGACCAGCCGCGATTCCTTCCAGGTTTTGTGATTTCTTCACGAAGTCATCGAAGTTCGTCCATATCTCAGCCTTTGCTTCGGACTTTGGATCATCTTCATCTGCTTCAAACAATACAGGCGTGCCCGCCGCGTGTTTAGCAATGCCCGCAGCAGCGGCCCTTGCTGCAGTTTGATCAAATACTGTTACGCCCTTGGCCATCTGTCCCAATATCTTCATCTCCGCACCGATACCGCTCATCGCGTCCATACGTGCCTTTACAGCTGCATTCTTTACGCCGGAATGGGCAAAGGCAGCACCGGCGAAAAGCAAAGCCACACAAAGAATAGTGTTTGTTCTCATCATAATTTTAAAATTTCCCTAATACTCTATGCCGTTGGCGCGTTGCATCTCGCGAACATATGCGACGATCATCTGAACATCACCGCGCGTCAAACCTTCGACCGGCGGCATACTTCCAAAAGGCCAATGGTGGGCGCGTACGCCGTTCGCCACAGCGCGCTGGAACGCCTCGTCACCATGATGCGAGGGTTCATAGAGGACGTGAACCAATGGCGGGGCCACTTCAAGTTGACCAACAGCGTTTACGCCGTGACAAGATGCGCACACCGCTTCAAATGCTGCTTTCCCGATTTGGGCGTTCGCCGATAGCGTTTCTGGAATGACGACTTCGACAATTGCCGGATTGGGTTTGCTTGGAATCTGAGACACTTGCTCTTCAGGCCCTGCAAGAAACCAATAGGCTAGAGCCGTCACACCGATGAGAATGAAGGCAACTTGTACTGCTCGCATGTTAAATTTCCGGTATTTTTTTCTTCTTGGAGCCTTCAGTGGGGGGAAGGTCAAGCAGGGATTTCTGACACTTTCGTGAGCATCCAGATTGCCATGCCCGCCATCTTACAATTCTACGTGGAGCCCACTAAAGTGGACATTGTGGAAAACAGAACAAGCGGCAGCTTGGTCTAAGGTTTGTGGCTGCTGTCATCGCGAGATGCAGCGGCAAGCTTAAAGGTCTGCTTTGGGGAAGCTGCACCGCAGCGACTAAACCCGCGACGAACGGCAGCTTTCGGCCCCTAACCGGACTCTGGCCGCTCCATACAACGCTGCGGTGCAGCTTTCGCATTGCGGCCATTCGTGCATGGCGCAGCATTTTTGTCGGCTAAAACGTCGGCGTGCGGACGAAGCTGCCTTTCAGCGCATCCTTCCATCTCGACATAGGTCGCGATCTCCAATAGCGCCGCGTCATGAAGAGCTATTTCATTGATACCGCCGCAACTGTCACTTTCTTTACGGTTGTCGCCGCTCTGAGCGAGCTGTTGATTGC
>CAJQNG010000223.1 GCA_905479635.1 uncultured Boseongicola sp.
GGATTTTGTCACGGCGCGTGGCGTTGAATTTGTGCGGCATCTATAGCATCCTGAAGAGAATAGTCCGCACAAGTATTCGCGGAGGCGCGATCCCTGCAACAAGGCCATGAACCTGCAGGTCGGCCCTCACCCTACGGAGAACGCCACCCCATGAAAATTGCATCCGTCGATCTCTACTACCTCTCGATGCCGCAAGTTACGATCGCAGCTGATGGCAGCCAAGACGCGCTGGTCGTGCGGGTCACTGCCGGCGATTTCGTCGGCTGGGGTGAATGCGAGGCCTCGCCGCTGGTATCGATCGCCGCCTTTGTGACGCCAATGTCGCATGGTGCCTGCCAGCCGGTTTCGGAATCGGTCTTGGGGATGCCCTTGAACGGTCCGGACGATATTGCTGCAATGGCAGCAGCCGTCGCCTATAACTCAATGGACCTGTTGCAAGCCGCCCACACATGGTCGGGCATCGAGATGGCACTTTGGGATCTTTTGGGCAAAGCGCGAGGCGAACCTGCATGGAAACTGCTCGGATATGACCGCGCCTACCCCAAGACACCCTATGCATCTGTTCTGTTCGGAACCACTGCGCAAGAGACGCTGGAACGCGCACTACAAATCCGGGCCGATGGCTTCCGCGCAGCAAAATTCGGTTGGGCACCGTTCGGCGCATCACTTCAGGGCGATATCGATCAGCTTGATGCGGCCCGCGAGGGGTTGGGAGAGGATGGCGTCTTGTTGATCGACGCAGGCCAGATCTTTGGTGAGGATGTCGACGCGGCGGCGGCGCGCCTAGAAGCGATGGAGCGCAACCGTGTGACATGGTACGAAGAACCCTTCGCTGGCGATGCGCTCGCGGCCTATGCCGCACTCGGGCAACGCACGAAAACCGTGGGTATCGCCGGCGGCGAGGCTGCCCATAACCGACAAATGGCCGAGCACCTGATCGACTTTGGCGGCGTGCGCTACATCCAGATTGATTGCGGTCGTATCGGCGGCCTTGGCCCGGCAAAACAAGTTGCCGATTTTGCCCTTTCCAGGGGGGTCGTTTACGTCAACCACACCTTTACTTCCAACCTTGCATTGTCAGCCTCGCTGCAGCCATTTGCCGGGCACGAAGGCCATGAAATCTGCGAATTCCCGACGGGTTCACAGGCCCTTGCCCGTGAATTGACCTTTAACCACATTCAACCTGATGCCGAGGGCTTGATACATCTCCCAGATGCGCCGGGTCTTGGAATTGAAGTCAGCGAAGCGGCGCTAAAGAAATACCGTGTTCCAGTTGAAATTCGCGTCGGTGACAGAACAATATTCGCGGCGTAGACGCCCGGATTATTGATCGTCGTAGCCAGAACGGGTGGTGTCAGACGGATTCGAATTAGCCTCTGCAAGGACAATGAAGCTGACCCTTATTACGCGCTGAGTTGGCGCGGTAGTGTCGCAAACTCTCAGGTGAGTCGAGACGCAGCCTTTTCTGGACACACTTATCCTACCAACTCCGCAAACTGCTCGAAACCGGATAGCCCCAATCGGTCGAATTGGCCTTTGCGGATCATGTGAGCAGTTTCAATACCGGCCAGGGTCGCCGCCGAGGAATTAAACGATTTAAAGGTCTGGATGGGGCGGGTGATTTTCTTGATGAAGCGATGATCCTGCTCAATGATGTTATTGAGATATTTGACTTGCAGGACTTCGATCAGCCAGCACCAGCTCTGTAACACCAACAAGTAATTCATGTTGAACAGACCGGCCGCGTTTGAACCGCTCTTATCGATGACAACCTTTTCCGGCCAGCCATTGTTGGCGATGGTTTTGGCGAAAAATGCCGTCGCCGCCGCTTCATCGCGGCGCTCGGAGAGCATGAAATCAAGGGTGTTGCCGAACTTGTCGATCGCTCGATACAGATACATCCAACGGCCTTTGACCTTGATATAGGTTTCGTCCATGCGCCAAGATCGCCCGGTCGGTGCTTTCCGGAGATGAGCCATTTCGGCCAGTGCGCCTGCGTATTTCCCAACCCACCGATCGAGCGTCGCATGATCAACCTCGACGCCTCGCTCGGCCATGATTTCTTCGAGGTCTCGATATGAGACCGGAAACCTGGCGTAGAAATAGACCGCGTAGAGGATCACAGATTTCGGATACTGCGCGCCTTTGAAACTGACCATTTTCCCGACCCTGATACTAGCCTTTCAAGCCGTGCCATCTGCACCAAGCATCGATCGAACGCAACGGATACCAAAAGTTTGCGACACTAACCTTGACGTGGACAACACCGACAACCCGATCGAGGCCGGCTTGGGATTTGCCGTCAAACTCGACAAACCCGGGGGATTCATCGGATGCGACGCTCTGGCCGACATAAAGGTCAACGGCGTTCCATCAACACGGATGTTGCAGTTCCTGCTACAAGACCCCGAGCCACTGTTGTATGGAAACGAACTGATTTTTCTCGATGGATCAGAGGTCGGCCATGTCCAAATCGGGGGATACGGCCACACGCTTGGTGGTGCTGTCGGCATTGGATTTGCGGAGCTGGACGAACCACTGACGGCGGCAATGGTCAACGAAGGCACATGGCAGATCGATGTTGCCGGGGTGCTCGTCAATGCGACCGCGTCACTCAAGCCATTATTTGATCCAGCGATGGAGAAAATTCGCTGTTAGACTTGACCGAAACGACACCTCAGTGTTCTGCCAGCCAATCCGTGCTGATCACAAGTTTCACCCCTTGGAGTACCAACCATTATCCACATAAAGCGCATGTCCGTTGACGAAACTTGCTTCATCGGACGCCAGGAAAACGACGGCGGAAGCCACCTCATCTGGCTCGCATATCCGCCCTTGCGTTGCGGCCAGGTCGCCGTCCTCCCAGGTCTGCCCGGCCGCGTCCAATTCTGCAATTTCGCGCAAACCGTGAGCAGTCTTAACGAACCCCGGACAGATCGCATTGCAACGGATGCCCTGATCGCGATACTCAATTGCGATTGTCCGGGCCAGTTGCAAAACAGCGCCTTTGGACATGCAGTAGAGCGACTCAAGCGCATACCCAAGTTCCGAGGCGATTGACGCAGTGATGACAACCGATCCGCCTCCATTTGACACCATTTCAGGCAGGGCTCGACGACAGACAAGAAAGGCCGAGCGGACATTGATATCCATCAGCCTGTCGTAGTCTTCCTCGGTCGACTCGTGCAGAGCCTTCACGATGATCGTTCCCGCATGGTTGAACAAAACATCGTAAGGCCCGACATCTGCTTTAATCGCATCAAATGCCCGATCTACTTCGTTTGCTTTCGAGACATCCGCGTGGAAAAAATGCCCAGAGCCGCCAGCCTTTTCGATCATATCCAGCGTCTGTTCTGCGGCCTGATCCTGAATATCGAGGATGACCACATGCGCGCCTTCACGCGCAAACATCAGCGACGTCGCGCGACCTATCCCAGCCGCACCTCCGGTTATGACAGCCGTCTTGCCAGCAAGGCGATCATTGGGTGTTTTGCTCATCTCATCGTTCCTTTTGATCACAGGCCGAGTGGTGTTCAGATGCTTTCGCCGCCATCGATGACCAAAGCGTGCCCGGTCATGAACGCCGACTGATCAGAAGCGAGAAACACAATCCCGCCGGCAATTTCATCAACGGTGCCAAAACGACCCATCGGGATGGTGGTTTCGACATATTCATCAAGCTTGTGGCGCCCACCCATCTGAATCTCAAAGCCGCGATTGAACGGTGTGTCGATGAAACCGGGGCACAGAGAGTTGAACCGAATATTCTCTTTCGCATAATCGGCAGCCATCTGGCGCGTCATGGCCAGAACCGCATGCTTGGTGGTCGCATAGGCAATCATCTCGCGGTCATATTGCACGCCGGAATTTGACGACGTGATAATAACACTTCCGCCGCCCTGAGCACGCATGGGCGCAATCGCCGCCTGCGCCGCAACGAAATGCGCACGCACGTTCAGCGCCCAGGAAGCATCCATATCGGCAACCGCTACGTCCTCAAGTTTCCCCTCGACCTGCAGACCTGCATGCGAGTGCAGAATATCCAGCCGGCCCTTTGTAAGCGCCGCCCAATTAATGGCGTCGATCAATGCCTGATCATCGGTCACGTCAAGCTGGAGAGCTTCAGCAGCATATCCTTCGGCCGCGATAGACTGCGAAACAGCCCGCGCAGAGGCTGCGTCGCGATCCGTGACAAACACGTAAGCGCCTTCACGGGCCATCGCCCGCGCACCCGCCGCGCCAATTCCGGACCCTGCACCGGTAACAAGTGCGACCTTGTTCTCAAGCTGCAAAACGCGTCCCTTTCACAAAATCAAAGATCATCTTTTTTGTCCCCGTCGCAAGATAAGCTGCGCGACAACAAGCATGATCAAAGAGGCGCCCATCACCATAGTGCCGATGGCATTCACCTCAGGGGTAATGCCACGACGGATGGACGAGAAGATATAGATCGGAAGCGTTGTCTCTGATCCGGCGACGAAAAAAGCGATAATGAAGTCATCGAAGCTAAACGTGAAGCTCAGCAAAAATCCAGCCAGGATCGCAGGCGCAATCAGCGGCAATGTAATCTGGCGAAACGTGCCCAGCGGCGTTGCATAGAGATCGGCTGAGGCTTCCGTAAGCGCACCTTCCAGCCCGGCAAGGCGCGCGCGTACGATGATGATGACCAGCGCGAGGGTGAACATGGTGTGGGCGGCGATCAAAGACCCCATTCCCATCCGCAGCGTCGGCGCAGGGGCGCTGCCCGGCCAGAACGCTTCAAGCCATGGGTTCACAACGCCAAACACCGTCACCAGAGCAATCAGGGTGGCGATGCCAATCACGATCCCGGGGATCATCACTGCGATGTAGATCAATGCGTCAAACAGGGCCCGCGCAGGTCCCCGGATGCCCTGCAAACCAACGGCTGCCAAAGTTCCCAATACACTTGCGAGTGTGGCAGACACAAAGGCCACGAAAAGGCTGTTACCGAGCGCATCCATCACAAACGGATTGTTCAGCGCCCGGCCATACCACTGGACAGAAAGGCCCTCCAGTTGGCTCGCACTGCGCCCGGCGCTGAAGCTGAACAACGCGATGATCGCGATGGGAGTATAGAGGAATACATACACACAAACGGCATAAATGCGCATGGGGCCTCACATCAGCGGAGCGTCGTCGTGCTGAACATTCAGCCGCGAAATCAGACGCATATAAAGTGTGACAGTCACAAGCATGATGACGATAAGCATCACGGCCACTGCCGACCCATAGGCCCAGTTCCGTGACTGCAGGAACAGGTCGACAAGCGCATTGCCAACGAAGAACACCTTGCCTCCGCCCAATAGGGCCGGGATCAAGAACTCGCCCATCAGCAAAATGAACACCAACATGCATCCCGTGGCGATTCCCGATATGGACATCGGCAATGTAACCTTCAGGAAGGTTGTCAACGGAGGTGCTCCAAGGTCAGACGACGCTTCAAGCAGGCGTTTGTCCAGACGATCTAGGCTGACGTAAATCGGAAAGACCATCAGCGGCAGATAGCCATAGATGATCCCGACCAAGACTGCGAAAGGCGTGTTAATCAAACGCACGCCCTCTATGCCAACAATGTCGAGGAGGGCTGGAATTCCGCGCCCCCCAAGGATGAAAATCCACGCGTAACTGCGAATGAGGATCGACGTCCAGAACGGAACGATCACCAACACCAGCAGCAGCGTTTTCCATTTATCACTGGTCCTAACAGCAAGCTGGTATGCCAGAGGATAGGCGATCAGCAGTGCGGCCACCGTGCCCAGAGGCGCCAACATCAGCGTATTTTTAAACGCCGTGAAACGTGCTGGCAGGTTGGCATATTGCTCAAGCGAAAACGCCGGCACATAGCCGCCCGAGGGCGCGCGTTCGCCAAAGCTGAAGACAAAGACGACCGAGAGCGGCAGCACCAGCATAACCAGCAGCCAGGCGCCCGCAGGGGCGACCAGAAGCCAATTTCTTGCGCGCTGTGTCATATGCTGCCGCTCTCTCTTTTATCGCTTAGGCTGACTTGAACCGTGCCATCAACTCGGCCCGGCCGGGATCGGTCAACGTGGCCGCTGCACCAAACTCAAGCGCGTTCAGCAGCTCAGCTGCGGGGTACAAAATTGGATCGTTCAACATCGCCTCCGGCAACAATGCGTTGGTGCGGCTGTCAGCAACCGGATAACCATGCGCCAAAACCTCGCGAGCGTTCACTTCGGGATCAAGCATGAAGTTAATCAACGCATAGGCAGCTTCGGTGTGTGGCGCACCCTTTGGAATAGCGTAATAATCGCTCCACAATTCGCCACCTTCTTTGCCCAGAATATACTCGATGTCCGGGATATCGGTGTTCAACTGCTTGCCGTCCCCTGTCCAGCATATGGTCATCCAGGCATCGCCCGAACGCATCGCGGGCTGATAATCTGACGAAATCGCAAAGAGATGTGGCTTGACGTCGATCAACAGCTTTTCTGCATCCGCCAATTCGCCTTCATCGATCGAATTGAACGAATAACCATGATAGTTCAGAGCGGCGCCAATCGTGGTCAACTGATAATCGTGCACCATTGTGCGGCCCGAAAAATCGTCCATCGTCCGATCAAAGAAGTCTTTCCAGCTGTCCATCCCGTTGCCGCCGCTATGGCTGGTGTTCAGCGCAAAACCGGTTGTGCCCCAATTCTTAGGTACGGCGTACAATACACCGTCGACGGTTCCTGCATCTGCAAACCGCGGGTCAAACGCGCTGGCGTCATAGTTGGGAAGTTTCGACACATCGAGAGGTTCGATCAGCCCTTCTTCAACATAGGTCGTGATCGTGTAATTCGTGGGAACATAGACATCCCATCCACTGCCACCGGCCTGAAGTTTCGCGAGCATCTCCTCGTTGGAACCAAAGACATTCACCTGCATAAACGCGCCGGTTTGTTCGGTAAACATGTCGAAATTTGCCTGATCGTGATAGTTTGGCCAGGTGGCCAGCACGACGCGGTCGCCAATATGGCTCGCAGCATAAGCGGGGTTTGCGCGCAGGCCCGGCAGAGCCGTCCCCATCACCGCTGACGCAGCACCAAGCCCCGTGACGCCAAGAAAATGCCGCCGCGTGACCGAGCCCTTCTGATATCGGCGCAGTTCTTCCATGAACTTCTTTTTTGAGATTGAGGTGTCTTCTGACATTGTTCACTTCTCCTTGTTGATTGGTTTATTTTTCTTAGTCATTTCTTAGGATCAAAGCGGCCTCCGGATTCCAGTGAACCCATGCGGTATCCCCCTTTTGCAAAGTATCCAGCCGGCCATCGGATTGGCGTGGGGCCATCACTGCGATGTTCCCAAGGCGGGCATGTCTGACGAGGTATTCGGTGTGTTCGCCGAGAAAAATCCGGTTCTGGATCGTTACTTCCAGCGCCTCGGACGATTGCGTATCGCTCATCCGGATTTGTTCCGGACGAACGCTGACACAGGCCGTTTCACCCACAGGGATGGCATCGGAAAGAAAAGCCCGATAACTGCGCCCATCGCTGAGTGAGATTTGCCCCGTCCCACCGTTCACCGCGATGATCTTGCCGTCGAAGAAATTGGACGTGCCAACAAAGTCGGCAACGTACCTGCTCTTTGGTTGATCATAAAGTTCGCGCGGCGTGCCGACCTGCACAATTTCCCCCGCGCGCATGACGCAGATACGATCGCTTAAGGACAAAGCTTCTTCCTGATCGTGCGTCACAAGGACAAACGTAATGCCCAACTGGCGCTGCAAATCCTGCAATTCGATCTGCATCTCCTTGCGCAGTTTTCTGTCTAGCGCGGCGAGGGGCTCGTCCAGCAAAAGCAGTTTCGGCTCGTTCACGATGGCGCGTGCCAGCGCGACACGCTGTTGCTGCCCGCCCGACATTTCCCAGATGCGCCGGTCCTTGAAATCCGCCAGACGCACAGTCTCAAGGACCCGCTGGACTTTGTCATTGATGCCGGCAAGCGGCAGCTTCGGCCGCTGCTGTTTCAAGCCATAAGCGATGTTCTGACCGACTGTCAGATGCGGAAACAGCGCATAACTTTGGAACACCATGTTCACCGGGCGCTGATACGCCGCAAGCCCCGAGACGTCTTTCCCATCGATCAGAACGGTACCGGCAGAGGGCGCCTCGAACCCGGCAAGCATTCGAAGGGCCGTTGTCTTGCCGCAGCCCGAAGGTCCCAGAAACGACAGGAACTCGCCTGGCGCGATGGCCAGATCAAAATGCCGGACAGCCTGGACGTCACCATAGCTTTTCGAAACGCCCCGCAATTCGGCCACGGCACCCGGCACCGCCTTGGCGGACTCCCGAGGATATCCATCAACGGAGAAGGTTTCCGCTACTTTTGTCATTTGCTACATATCTCACCCATGGACCAATGAGAGAAATTTTTGCGCTTTGTGTAAATATTCTTTTTGTTATACATGAATTGGTCAACAGAGAGGTCCAACTGCCTTGACCAATTGGGACATACAAGCCGCCCGGATCATCGATACTCTCGAAAGTGACGATCTTCCCGTTATCTTGTCCGAGGGACTCCGAGCGGTTGTTGACTTCGACTACACGGTGATCTTTGGCTACGTCGGCAACACCCAACCTTTGGCGCTCTACGATGATTTTTCGCCAGATCGCCGAGTGATGCATGTGGATGACTATCAAGAGGGACCATACCTGCTTGATCCGTTTTATCTCGCCGCGACGGGGGATGTTGCCCCCGGTCTTTGGCGTTTAAGAGAAATAGCACCGGATCGTTTCTACCAGGGCGAATATTACCGCAGCTACTACGCGCGCACAGGACTGGCCGAAGAAGTGGGCTTTCTTGTCGATGTTCATGACAAGCTGACCATCGTGGTGTCGCTGATGCGCAAGACCCGCAAGTTCAGCAAGGCAGAGATGAAGGCTTTGAAATCTATCTGGCCTGTGATCGACGCCGCCTGTCGCCGACACTGGCGCGCCACAGCGATCGAAGCGCGTAATCAGGCCTCGGCTGCTGACATGAATATTGAACGGGCTTTTCGAAAAATCGGAAAGGGCGTATTAACCCCCCGAGAACGCGAAGTCGTCGAGTTGACCCTGCGCGGCCATTCCGCCGACGCCCTTGGCAAGTTGTTGGGCATTTCCACGGGGACAGTCAGAATTCATCGGAGAAACGTGTATGCAAAGCTACGCATAAGTTCGCAGGGCGAGCTGTTCTCTGCATTCATATCAGCCATTGCGGATACCACCCAAGCGGCAGCTGTATAGCAACGTCCAGGACCAAAACGCTCTCAGACCAATAGCAGTTGTCTTGACAACAACGGTGTTGTCAGAAGAAGAGTTTGCGCCCGTTCTGCTCTGGCACAGACCTAAATTTTTCCTATTTACTTAACTACATCCAAGTAGGCGACGGCGATCATCACTAAAATTCCTATGTCGAAACTTACAGGATCAGTTTATTCTGACAAACCACGTCTCGCCGTTGATTTTCACGAAAACTTCGTCCAGATGGCAAGGCGATTCGAATAGCCACGCATCCAGCTGGCCCGTTTTCTACGGATTTCGGCAGCAAACATCGGGCCAAATCTATTCCATCAAAATCGAGCCGTTTCGTGGCCGATCTCGATCCCACGCTCGTGCAGCAGGTCTTCGACGTTTCGGAGCGAAAGTGGAAAGCGAACGTACATCATGACCGCCAGGCGAATGATTTCAAGGCTGCTGTGAAAGTACTTGAAGGGGTCAGGTTTGTTCATGCCACAAAACTACGAAACTACCCTGCCCGTCTCAACCGATATCCTTCTGACAATGCCCACCCGAGCAATCAATCGACAAACATCTGCCTGAGCGCCAGCGCGGCGAGGAAGCCCTGATAGAATGTTTGAGGCGTTGAACCTCGACTCCCTCTGACGGATCTGAATAACATCCGCATCAGGGGAGGAACCCATGGGGTCCATGCTCAAACTGAATGGTGACATTGCAGCCGTGACAGGCGGTGCCAGCGGCATCGGTCTGGCCGTAGCCAAAATGCTGGCAGAAGCCGGCGCACGTGTAGCCATTCTGGATATCAACAGACACAACGCTGACAAAGCCGCCGCGACAATTCCGAACGCCTTTGGTGTCGAAGTAGACGTGGCGGACGAAACCTCGGTCGAGGCGGCCTTCGATGTGATTCAAAAACAGGGCACCGCATCGATCCTTGTAAATTGCGCAGGTATCGCCATCCGGCGCGAAGCGGTCGATCTGCCACTGGCAGACTGGAATAAGGTGGTTGATGTGAATATGACCGGCAGCTTCCTGACCAGCCGCGTCGCCGCACGTCACATGATTGCGGCAGGGATCAAGGGCAGCATTATCCAGACTTCTTCCATCATGGGCTTGTCAGGCGGCGGCGTGTATCCAAATGTGTCCTATCAGACGACAAAAGGCGCCATCGTCAACATGACCCGAGCACTGGCCGTAGAATGGGCCCCGAGTGGCATCCGTGTGAACGCAATCGCGCCAACATATGTCAGGACCCCGTTCATTCAGCCGCTGCTCGATCAACCGGATGTGATGGAAAAAATCTACAACATGACGCCCCTGCGGCGATTGGCCGAGCCCGAGGATGTCGCTGCGGCCGTCTTATTTTTGGCAAGCGGAGCATCGGCGATGGTCACCGGCCATTGTCTTCCAATCGACGGTGGATTCCTAGCGCAATAGGGAACCAGTCCAAAGCCCGCTGCCAACCGGCCTTGTTACAGGGATCGCGCCTCCGCTAATACTTGTGCGGACTATTCTCTTCAGGATGCTATAGATGCCGCACAAATTCAACGCCACGCGCCGTGACAAAATCCCCAAGCAGAAGTATCGGGTGACCAATTGGGCGGAGTACAATGAGA
>CAJQNG010000224.1 GCA_905479635.1 uncultured Boseongicola sp.
GATATCGTAGCGACGGCTGCTGGTTTAAGGTAGTTCATCTAACATTGCTATCGCAACGGCAGCCCCGGAACCCGAAGCTGCAATTCAATATACCACAAACTCGCCATCTGCAGGGGGGGGAGCTGCGCCGAATATGGAAATGGTGTTCACGCCACCACACTGTAGGCATCCACTTCAGTCGATCACTTGGGCCAAACCCGACGTGGGCGCTATCCGGATGCTCCTCGTTTGATCCCAGAAGAGTATTCGCAAACACCAGAACCCGCCCCAATTTAGGGCGTACAGCAATCTTCAGGTTTGGAAAAACCGTTTGTCCTTCGACCTCAATATCAACTAGATAACAGAGAGTTGTGAACAGTCGCTGGCCGCCTTTGTTGAAGTCTTCGCGTCTCGCGCCGTGTTCGTCGTAGCCATCGTAATGCACGTCAAACAATTGCTCGCCTTCATAACGGATCAGCTTGGATGTCTCTGCGTGTTCAGGGGGCAGGCGCACAATCGCCGAAATACGCGTCATCAGATCGGTTAGGAGCGGATCGCTCCATTGATCGACAATCGCGGCTTGATGCGTGCGTTTCTCACCAATGATACGGCCCTCGTCGGTGCCGTAGGTCGGCTGCGTCAGACGGCCTTCGCCCGCCGCAATAGCCACATCCGCAACATCCTGCCCGAACACATCATCAAACACCGCCACCAAGGGATTAACGTTCAAAATACGGCTTTTCATGTGGTTTCTGCCCCGACCTTTGTTTTCGCTCAGGATACAAGCGCGAAAGGTTAGATCAAGAGGCGCGTGCGGGCGGCTGGCGAACTTCGCCGATGGGAGTAGGCGCCTCAGAAACGCCATTGGGATAAACAAGACCCGCCGAGATCACCAGTTTGGCGGCATCTTCAACCGTCATGTCCAACTCAATCAAATCGCGCGTCGGCACGAACAGCAAAAAGCCGGATGTCGGGTTCGGGGTGGTTGGTAAAAATACTGCTGTCTTACCATTATCGCCGTCGATCTTCTTGTCGATCTCGCCCTTGGCCGAAGTAGCAATGAACGCAATCGCCCAGATACCCTTGCGCGGATATTCCACTAAACACGCCTTATCGAAACTTGTCTCGGATTGCGCGAATACGGTTTCCGCGATTTGTTTCAGACTGTTATAGATCGATCTTACTACAGGCAATCCCTGCACCATCCGCTCGGCCCAGTTCAGCAAAGACCGTCCGATCAGGCCCTTGGCAATCCATCCCACAAGCACTGTGAAAATTAGGAAAACAATGACTCCAACGCCACGAATATTCAGGCCAATGTATTGATCCGGGCGAAGCCAGAGCGGCACAAACGGTAAAACCCAACCGTCAACCCATCCCGCAACCGTCCAGATCAGCCACAGCGTCAGAGCAATCGGCGCAACAACCACAAGCCCCGTCAGAAAGGACGAGCGAAACTTCGAGAACAACCCACGTTTTGGGCGCGGCGGTTCAGAATTGTCGTCAAAGGGCGTGCTCATAAGATGTTATCCGGGCGTTTGGACATAAACTAAGGGTGTGTAACGAGCGGAGCAATGGGCCGACATGGAAATCAATCGTTTCCGCGCGGTTTGGCGAGGCAAACAGCAATTTCGCTGGCAAGGTGAGCATTATTTAGCACAAGCGCTATGTTGGCAGTCAGGGATGCTCCATCCGTCAGCTCAAACAGGCGTTGCAGCAAAAACGGCGTGACGCTCTTGCCGGAAACGCCCTTTTCCTCGGCTTCCTGCGTGGCTTTGGCAATAAGTGGCGCAAGCGACATGGCGTTTATTTCAGCCTCTATGGGGATCGGATTGGCTACCAATTGCCCCCCCGAAAGCCCCATCGCGCGTCGCATCTGGTATGCACTGGCTATTTCGGCCGCAGTATCCATGCGAAGCGGCGCCATAAGCCCGGATGAGCGTGACCAAAACGCCGGGAAATCATCCTGTCCAAACGCGATCACCGGCACGCCTCGAGTTTCCAGAACCTCAAGCGTCTTCGGTAGATCCAAGATTGCTTTAGCCCCCGCGGCCACCACCGTCACTGGTGTAATCGCTAATTCGCCCAAGTCCGCCGAGATATCAAAGCTGTCCTTCGCGCCTTTATGGACGCCTCCGATTCCACCCGTCGCAAAGACCGAAACCCCGGCCAGATGGGCTGCGATCATCGTTGCCGCCACGGTTGTGGCTCCTGTGCCACCGCGCGCGAGGCATGCTGCAATATCGGCGCGCGACAGCTTCGCCACACCGGTTGCCTGTGCCAGGCCTTCCAATTCCGCGTCCGACAGGCCGATCTTCAGCCGTCCGTTTAACACCGCGATCGTTGCGGGCGTGGCCGCGTGGGAGCGGACTTCTGCTTCCACAAGACGCGCTGTCTCGACGTTTTGGGGGTAGGGCATTCCGTGGGTGATAATCGTCGATTCCAAGGCGACAATCGCCGTACCTGCGGTGCGCGCAGCCGCGACTTCGGCTGAGAAATCCAATGGTAAAGTCACGAAGGCACATCTCCTGAAACATAAGCGGCGGCCGTGCGTAAAGCTGCATTCAGCGCAGATCCGGGCGTGTCACCGCGCGCTTCGGCGGCCATATGTGCGGCCATAAACGTATCTCCTGCGCCGGTCACGCGCGTCACCAGAACCGCCGGTGGCGTTGCGGTCAGAACGCCTCCGGCACTGGCGTGTGCGGCGGCGCGCCCACCATCTGTCACCAGGATATGAGCGGCTCCGCGTTCCAACAAAGCACTGGCGGCTTCGGGGGCGGTGGTGAAGCTTGCGTTGCAAAGCAAACCAGCTTCTTCAAGGTTCACGTAAATCGTCGCGTTCGGGCAATTCAAAAGCGGCATCAACCGCTCAGCCTTCCCGGGCGACGCCGGGGCCACGCGCAAATCGGCCTTTTCAAACAGGGGGCTACGGGCAATCTCAGTCAGCAATTCTTCAGTCAGATTTCCGTCCAACGCGACCTGTCCTGCGAAGGGCGCGACTTCGGAACCAAGCCGCCCGTCATTCAGAGGCCGCAATATCTTCGCTCCTGCAGCCTCTAAAGAATGCGCATCCGCAATCGCAGCAACCAGCCCGTTTGCCCCCTCAATCGCCATGTATATATCGGTTGGCAAATCGTCCGAGCGATAGACGAACCCGGTCTCCATTCCCAGACGATCGGCGGCCGCAATCAACTCGTCGCCTTCCTCGTCTCGCCCGACAGCCGATAACAGCACAGGACGCATGGAAAACCGACGCAATGTCATCGCAATGTTCATCGCGACCCCGCCAGGGATCCGCGTGATCCGCCCCGGCACGTCCGAGCCAACCCGCATCGCCGCGCTGGCGCGTCCGATAACATCCCAAAGAACCGATCCGATACAGAGAACATCTTTCGTCATGGCGACGGGTTTGCCCCGCGACGCGGCCCTTGGCAAGCCCGGCGTTACCCTTGTTTGTCGCGCAACCGAAGCCCGTCAGGATCAAAGGGCGGTCGCTCCAGAACGCGCGCCTCATGCGGCTCACCCAAAATCGCAACATGAACGGTATCGCCCGAAACTGCGCTCCCCGCTTTCAGGTAGGCCAGCGCAAGCGACTTGCCGACGTAATATCCATAAGCCCCGGAAGTCACCTGTCCGATCGGCGTGCCATCGGTCGCAAATATTGGCTCGCTGCCTGAGGCATCCGCTTCGCGTGCGTCAATCTCCAACAAGACCATCTTCTCGCGCGCAGGCTTATCCGCAATCGCTTTCCAAGCCGCTTTGTGCAGGAAATCTTTGTCCGTCTTGATCAACCCGGCAAGTCCACTTTCCTGCGGCCAGTATTCCGGGCTGTAGTCACGCCCCCAAGAGCCGTATCCCTTTTCAAGTCGCATCGACATCAAAGCACGTCCCCCGACCGGCCCCGCGCCAAACTCGGCGCCGGCCTCCAACAGGGAGCGATAAAGAGCAACTTGATCACCTTCCGCGCAATGCAGCTCCCAACCGAGATCACCAGTGAACGAAACTCGGATTGCCACGCAGTCAACGCCCGCCACACTGATCCGCCGCGAGCGCATGAAAGGAAAACCTTTGTTCGTCAGATCCTCATTGGTCAAACGACCCAAGAGATCGCGCGCACGCGGACCGGCCAGGTTGAAGCCAGCGACCGCCTCGGTCAGACTTTCAAAGGTTGTGGCGTCGGGCAGAGGGATCGCGCGGAAGAACCGTAAATGAAACCGCTCCGCCATGCCGGATCCTACAACCCAGAATTCATCTTCCTCCAGCCTCGTGACGGTGAAATCGCCAGCAATGCCGCCGCGCTTGCCGATCAACGGGGTCAGGCACGACCGCCCGATCTCGCGCGGCATCCGGTTGGCAAAAAGCGCGTTCAGCCAATCCTCGGCGCCCGCTCCCCTCACACGGTATTTAGCGAAATTTGAGATATCGAGGATGCCTGCGTTTTCGCGCAGCATCAGCACCTCGCGGCCCACCGGCTCCCACCAGTTCTGACGTGTGAAGCCGTGAGTTTCGACATCTGGCTCGCCATCGGCCGCAAACCACAAAGGATGCTCCCAGCCGTAATTCAGCCCGAAATGTGCACCCATTTGCTTTTGCATCCCATAGGCAGGCCGCGTGCGCACCGGACGCCCGGCCGCGCGTTCTTCATTCGGGAAATGGATCTTGAAGCGGTTCGCATATTGATCGCCAACCCGCGCCTTGGTGAACGCTTTGCCCGCCCAGGCCCCGTATCGCGCCATGTCCCAGCCGAACATGTCCATGCTTGGCTCGCCTTCGACGATCCATTCCGCCGATAGCTTGCCCAATCCACCGTTCTGGCTAAACCCTGGAATAATCCCGCAACAGCAGAAATAACCGGTCATCTCGGGAACCGGCCCAAACAAGGCCGAACTGTCCGGCGACCAGATCATCGGTCCGTTTATAACCCGTTTGATTCCGGCCTCGCCGATGGCAGGCACGCGATCGATGGCGCGCATCATATTGTCTTCGATTCGCTCAAGATCGTCGGGGAATAACTCATGCCCGAAACCCTGCGGCGTTCCGTCTTCGGCCCAGAACCGCACATCCTTTTCATAGGCCCCCACCAAAAGACCGTGCCCTTCCTGGCGCAGGTAGTATTCCCCGTCGCGGTCTGCGACTGAAGGCAACCGACGATCCATCGCTGCAATCTCTGCAATCGTCTCGGTGACAAAGTACTGATGCTCGGTCGGCAAGAGCGGCAGATCAAGCCCCACCATCGCAGCCACTTCCCGCGCCCAAAGACCGGCCGCATTCACCACCCAGGGCGTGCGGATATCGCCCTTGTCGGTCCGCACGATCCATGTGCCATCTGGCTGCGGTTGGGTCCCCGTAACCGGCGTAAAGCGATGGATCTCGGCACCTCGCTGGCGCGCTCCCATGGCATAAGCGTTCGTGACCCCGGATGGATCCACGTTGCCGCCGTCGGGCTCAAACATAATGCATCGGATGCCGTCGTAGTCGACCAAAGGGTGCAAGCGCTCGGCTTCATCACGGCTGACCTCGTGGAAATTCATCCCGTATCGGCGGGCCTTCGCTTCTTGCAGGCGAAGCTGATGCTCACGCTCTTTGGTCTGCGCCAGATACAAAGACCCCGGCTGAAAAATTCCGCAGCTTTGCCCGGTTTCCGCCTCCAATTCTTTATAAAGGTTCATCGTATAATGCTGAAGTCGCGAGATATTCGTCACATCGTGCAACCCGTGGATATTGGCCGCCGCGTGCCATGTGGATCCACTGGTCAGTTCGGACCGCTCCAACAAGACGACATCTCTCCAACCAAGTTTCGCTAGATGGTAAAGGATCGAACATCCGATAACGCCGCCTCCGATAACGACTGCCTGGGCATGGGTCCGCATGAGATTTCCTATCGCTGCATTTCTATGCAGCTAAGAAGCCCGTGCTGCGCCGGTCTGGGCCGAAAGCGCCATTTACTGGAAGTTTTGCGTCTGAATCTTCAGTGCTCCAATGTTTGATGCGTCAAACAGGGCAGGGCGCGCGTTTAAGTCCGCCGCCCCGAGAACTTCGCTTGCCACTCTTCACGCTCTTCATCGGTGATTTTGCGGAACAGAACTTCCGGCACGACGAATTCATGACCCGCAGGCAAAGCGTTCAATGCCGCGCGCATATCGTCCGGCCATTCCATATCAAGAGTGTTCATTGAACTCAGCATCCGGGCCGACGCCTCGGGGATAAACGGCGCTGAAATAACCGCATAAATA
>CAJQNG010000225.1 GCA_905479635.1 uncultured Boseongicola sp.
TGACGAGGCATTCGTATTAGACCATGTCTTAGGCGTCTATCTTCCCTAAGCTGTCTCCGACCTGGGTCGATCTGGTATCACGGCAAGCTGCGTCATGAACTTGCCCAACTTGCTGTCACAGACCTACTGACCGGGCTGTCAAATCGGCGCCCGTTCATGGCCGCCGCCGAGAAGGCGAGGGCATCGTCGTGGGGCATATTGATGATGCTTGATCTTGATAACTTCAAAAATGTAAATGACACCTACTGCCAAACTTTTGGCGACGATTGGGTGCGCGCTATTGCCGACGTCTTGCGCGATCAGGTTCGAATCGAAGAATTGGTCGGACGGTTGGGAGGCAAGAAATTTGCAACTTTTCTGATCGATTCCCCGATTGATGCGGCGCGATTGATCGGCGTACGCCTTTGCGCAGGCGCCGAGATCAATCTTGCCGACGCCGACCAAGCTTTAAACATCACGGCCTATGTTGGAGCTGTTGAAATGGCGCAGCAAGACAATCTTGGTGCGGTATTGTCTCTGGCGGATATGCATATGTACCAGGAAAAGGATGCAGGACGCGGCGGGGCAGGTCTTTTGAGAAAAGGCCGCCACGTCAAATGCCATTGCTGAACACACATGAAGACCGCGTCGATGGGTTGGCTCACGCCCATTTCTTAGCGGTCCAAAATCCAAGGCACCGCTTTCAGCAGATCGCCCCATCGTGGGACTTGCACGATTTTAAGCCCTATATATAGTTGGCGCCAAGGCGTGAGGCGACAGCGATTGCTTCGTGCAAAACCGGACATTGGTCAGAGGTGAGCATAAGAATGGACGGCGACTTCAGAACGAGTTTCGTGCGTGAACCCGGCAGTCTGCGTCACAAACCGGCATTGGTCCTGAACGCGGACTATCGCCCTTTATCCTATTATCCACTTTCTTTGTGGCCCTGGCAGGAAGCGGTGAAGGCCGTCTACCTTGATCGGGTTCAGATCGTTGCGGAATACGACGAAGTCGTACGAAGCCCATCGGTCGAGATAAAGATTCCGTCTGTCGTTGTTCTGAAAGACTATATCAAACCGCAAAAACGTGTAGCCTTCACGCGCTTCAATCTTTTTCTGCGGGACAAATTTTGTTGCCAATACTGCGGCGCTCGCGGTGATCTGACGTTCGATCACGTTGTCCCGCGTGCACGCGGCGGAGTTACAAGTTGGGAAAATGTGGTTGCCGCCTGTTCGCGCTGCAATCTTAAAAAGGGATCAAAATCCCTGCGTGAGGTCGGCATGGCTTTGCTTAAACCACCCCGGCGCCCTGCGGCTGAAGAGCTTCGCAATCATGGGCGAAAGTTTCCACCGAACCATCTGCACGACACATGGCTCGATTTTCTGTATTGGGATGCGGAACTTGAAGAATAGCCGCGATCAGGCGGAACAACTGGCTCCTCCCAAAACACAGAATTTCGCGCAGTGGGGATGGTTCAAACGCACAGATGTTTCGGCCTCCGCCAACGTTTTCCCAAGCTCAAACTCAGGCTCATAGGGCAGCAAGGTACAGGCAAGAACCGCCGGCTTTTCAGCGCCGCGCCGTTTTACCACCATGCGGGAATTCGCGCACATCACACTGGTCGGGGTAATTTTTAGGATATCCCAGCAAGCCGTTGTAATTTCGGGCACATCCACGCTTTCGTCCATCTCAGGGAACAAAACGGTCTGACCAGTATCCTTGGCCAAAATTGCAAATCTTTCGCGAGCGTAAAGTGCGGCATACCCGGCACGTGATTGCGCATCACTTTCACCCCAAACCGTCCGCCCCGCGACTGTCATACGGATGCCGGCGTCGCGAAGCCAGCGCATGCCGGTAAGTGTTTTCTCAAAAGCACCAGCGCCGCGTTCTACGTCGTGATGTTTGGCAGACCAATGGTCGACTGAAATGCGCAGCGTAAGCTTGTCGCCGTATTCTGCCACCAACGACGCCAGTCCCGATTGCATAGATTTGCGCATCATCGGTCGCATCGCATTGGTCAGGATCAGGACTTCATAGCCGCGCGCCAGCGACCTGCGCGTGATTTCGATCATTTCGGGGTTCATAAAGGGTTCGCCGCCGGTGAAGGCGATCTCGCGCACGCCCCAGTTGCGGTCATCCAGCTGATCAAGGTAATCGCTTACTTCATCTGCAGTAATGTAAACCAACCGGTCGTTGGACGGCGACGAGGCGATGTAACAATTCACGCATTCAATGTTACAAAGCGTGCCGGTATTGAACCAAAGGGTCTCCGGATTGGTCAACGCCACCACCGCGCGTTCTTCTCCCTTTGCCGTCACCAATGGATCACGGAACTTCTCTGTAGTAATTTCGGAAAATAATTGGTCTTTCATAGCGCCCAACGTTCTGCTTTTGAAGACTACCTAGTCGCAACCCTCTGCTAAATAAAGATCTGCGCAAGATACGTGACAGACTTGTGATGATGGTGTGGGTGGCTAGACTTGTGCAACATATGAGGGTATCGCGTGCGGGTGAGATTTTGTTAGCGGTAACACCGCAATTGCGAATTCTGGAAGGAGCCGTCTTATGGTGTCGCGCGTCATCCCGGTCGAAGACTTCGACCTTGTGATTTTCGGAGGAACCGGAGATCTTGCTCGCCGCAAGATCTTGCCCGGTTTGTTTCGTCGGTTCTGTTCGGGCCAGATGCCGGCTCAATCGCGAATTATTGGGGCTGCGCGCTCGGATTTGACCGATTCGTCGTTTCGCAAGGACATCAAGGGCGCTCTTGAGGAATTCCTCCCCGAAGCTGCACGATCCACCAAGGACGTGAAAGGCTTTTTGGACCGCCTGCACTATGTGCGCATCGATGCTACTGGCAACGATGGCTGGTCCGCGCTGAAAAGGCTGGTGCGCAAAGACAAAGATACGGTGCAGGCCTTTTACTTTTCGGTCGCGCCAGGCCTTTTTAGCTCGTTGGCTGAACGCCTGCACGCGCATAATATCGCCGGGCCAACCGCGCGGATCGTTGTCGAAAAGCCCTTCGGTCGCGATCTGGAAAGCGCCAAGACCCTGAACGCCACTCTGCGCGACCATTTCGACGAAAGTCAGATTTACCGGATCGACCATTATCTTGGCAAGGAAACCGTGCAAAACCTGATGGCTGTCCGCTTTGGCAATATGTTGTTCGAGCCCCTTTGGAACGCTCAGTACGTAGATCACGTGCAAATCACCGTCGCTGAAACCGTCGGTGTCGGGGGAAGGGGAGCCTATTACGACACGTCCGGCGCGATGCGGGATATGGTCCAAAACCATCTTATGCAGCTTTTATGCCTGATCGCGATGGAGCCGCCTGCGCGTTTCGACCCCGACTCGGTTCGGGATGAAAAGTTGAAGGTTATTCGCGCGCTGGATCCACCTGAACGCGATGACATTGTGCGAGGGCAATACGAGTCTAACAACGCCGGTGAAAGCTATCTTGAAGAGGTCGAAAACCGCAGTAGCATCACCGAAAGCTTCATTGCTATGAAGTTGGCCATTTCAAACTGGCGGTGGGCCGGCGTGCCGTTTTATTTGCGCACCGGCAAGCGGCTGAAGGCGCGGGCCTCTGAAATTTCGATTGTTTTTAAAGAGACACCGCACTCGATCTTCGACAAAGATAGCGGTCGGCACCGCAACATACTATCGATCCGTCTGCAGCCGAACGAGGGCATCACCCTTGGCGTGACGATCAAGGAACCCGGCCCCGGTGGCATGCGGCTTGTGGACGTGCCTTTGGATATGACCTTCGCCAACGCGCTTGGACCCGAGGCCGAAGATGTGCCCGACGCCTACGAGCGGCTGATCATGGACGTGATCCGCGGCAACCAGACGCTGTTTATGCGTGGCGACGAGGTCGAGGCGGCTTGGGCCTGGACTGATCCGATTATCAAGGACTGGACAAGTCGCGGAGATCGCCCCAAACCTTATGACGTTGAGACGACCGGCCCGGAAGACGCCGCAGTGTTGATGCATCGCGAGGGTCGTCGTTGGCTTGAGATAAAGGCCTGATTTTTCGGGGCCGGAAAGGCGCACATGCATCTCGAAACATACCCTGACTCCGAAATGATGATGATCGACCTTGCGAACCAGATCGCGGGCGAACTGAGCACATGCCTTTTGGAGCACTCTTGGGCGTCGCTTGCGGTCCCTGGCGGATCGACGCCGGGGCCGGTGTTTGACGCATTGTCCGCCGCAGACCTCGACTGGTCGCGGGTGCATGTGTTGTTGACCGACGAGCGCCGGGTGCCGTCCGATCATCCCCGCTCGAACGAGCGCTTAGTGCGCGAACGCCTACTGACTGCGCGCGCCTCGGTGGCGAAGTTCGTGCGCTTGGTGCCGGATACCGAAGCTGATTGGACCGCAGTGCGCGACAGGCTTACAAAAGAGCTTCCCCTTTCTATCCTGCTGCTTGGCATGGGCGCGGACATGCATACGGCCTCTCTTTTCCCCGGCGCACCTGAATTGCATGAAGCCCTCGCAAATGACGCGCCACCTTTGATGGCCCTCACGCCACCTGGGGGCGAACTTGAACCGCGCCTTTCACTGACCGCGCCGGTCTTGAAGGGTGCAATGACCACACATGTTTTGATCACAGGGGATGAGAAACGCGCCGCCGTGGATCGTGCCCGCAAACTCACACCTGAAGACGCGCCGATCGTGACCGTTTTAAGCGGCGCGACTGTGCATTGGGCGCCGTAAGAGGACAATATGGACTTTAGTAAGCTGAAATCAGCGGCCAAAACCGCCGCCGAGACTCCGATCTTTGATCGTTTTAGCGACCCAGAGCGCGCGCGCGCATTTTCGATCAATGCAGGCGACATGCTGTTCGATTATTCCAAGACCTCAATTGACGCGGCAGGACGCCAAGTGCTGCTTAACCTTTACGACGCGGGCCAAGTTGAAGCGCGGCGCGAGGCGATGTTTCGCGGCGACAAAATAAACGAAACTGAAGGCCGTGCGGTGCTTCATACTGCCCTGCGCAATCTGGATGGCCCGCCAGTGATGCTGGATGGCGCTGATGTGATGCCCGGTGTTCTGGAAACACTTCAGCGGATGGAGGCTTTTGCCGCAGACGTCCGCGAGGGACGTTTCGTCGGCGAAGGCGGCAAGATCACCGATGTCGTCAATATTGGCATTGGTGGCTCGGACCTTGGTCCGGCGATGGCCACGTTTGCGCTAGCGCCGTATCACGACGGGCCGCGCTGCCACTACGTATCAAACGTCGATGCCGCGCATATCGCGGACACGCTGCGCGGCATTGACCCTAGGACGACCTTGGTCATTGTCGCATCGAAGACCTTCACGACCATCGAAACCATGACAAACGCCGCCACCGCCAAAGTCTGGATGAGCGAGAAAGTGACAAATCCGGCGGTTCAATTCGCCGCTCTTTCCACGGCGGCTGACAAGACAGCAGCTTTCGGGATTGATGCCTCGCGGGTTTTCGGTTTCGAGGACTGGGTTGGCGGGCGCTATTCTATTTGGGGTCCGATTGGGCTTGGACTAATGATTGCAACTGGCGCCGATAGCTTTCGCGCCTTTTTGAAGGGCGGACAGTGGATGGACACGCATTTCCGCGCCGCCGAACCTTTGGAGAATTTGCCCGTCATGCTCGCGCTGACTGGTATCTGGCATAATCAGGGGCTTGGTCACGCAACTCGTGCAGTTCTGCCTTATGAACAAAGGCTCGTGCGGCTTCCGGCCTATCTTCAGCAGTTGGAAATGGAGAGCAACGGCAAGAGCGCCGGGATGGATGGCGCGCGCCTTGCCGAGAACTCTGGCCCGATTGTTTGGGGGGAACCCGGCACGAACGGACAGCACGCATTTTACCAATTGATCCATCAAGGTACGCGCGTTGTGCCGTGTGAGTTTATGGTTGGGGCCGAGGGATTCGAGGACGATCTGGCCCATCAACACCGGCTTTTGGTCGCCAACTGCCTTGCTCAATCCGAGGCCTTGATGCGGGGTCGCTCAATGGATGAAGCCCGGGCCATTGTGTCAGGTTCATTTGAAGGGGCCGAACTGGAACGACAAGCGGCACACCGCGTCTTCCCAGGAAATCGCCCCTCAACGACACTTGTTTATCCCAAGTTGACGCCGTTTGTTCTGGGTCAGATCGTAGCGCTGTACGAGCATCGTGTCTTCGTGGAAGGCGCGATTTTAGGTATCAATTCTTTTGACCAATGGGGCGTCGAGCTTGGCAAAGAGCTTGCCAAAGCGCTTGAGCCTGTCGTCGCGGGCGAAGTTGGAACAGAAGGAAAAGACGGTTCGACCGCGCAGCTTGTTGGCGCGATCCGGCGGATGTCGGGG
>CAJQNG010000226.1 GCA_905479635.1 uncultured Boseongicola sp.
TGAAATCAGCAATCTTGCGGTCTCGACCTGACAGGGCGTATGACGATTGCCGATGTGCCAGGCGAACCGCAGAAGGTCGTCGCCGGTCACCTGCATCAGGTCTTCGGGCGCCGCCGTAATGGTAATGAGGCGGCCGTCGTCAAGGGCGAAGGCATCGCCGTCGTTCAGATGTGTGGCTCCCTCCAAATCGACGAGAAAGCTCAAACCTGCCTCGGTTGTCAGCACTTTGCGTCGCAAGAAACGATCCTCGTAGGTCAGATGGCAACGGTCCGTTAAGCCATGGCCTTCGCGGGGCCGGATGATTTGGCAAAGAGGCAACGCGGTCATGGCAAAAACCTTTCGGCAAACAAAACGGCCCGCGACGGACGATGTCCGGGCGGGCCGTGAAATTTTGACACACCTCTTGAGAGGGCGTCAGATGTCGTCGTCGAAGCGCGCCGCGCCGATAGACCTAGAAGCCGGCGATGCCGGTGATGTGGCTGCGGGCAAGACCATCGCGGTCGTAGCCACGGGTGGCCAATTGACTGTCGCTCATCGCGAAGAGGTCGTTGAAACGGGTGGTTGGAGTAAGCGCGGCCATAACAGTCGCGAAAAAAGCACGGGATACCATAATAGACCTCGGAGGGGGCTGGAGTTTGATTATCTTGATATCGCCTACTTGGGGGGCGCAGTGCACCTGCACAATCGCCAAGTTTGCAACCCCGCCATGCGTATTGGGCGCAGCTGGATGCCTGCGTGCCCTGGCCTGCGGCGCCTTTCATGTCGCGGCCTACCAACATCAGAACATGAAATATCGCTGCGCCATCGGCAAAACTTCGGCTGGCTCGCAGACGAGAAGCTCGCCGTCGGCGCGCACTTCGTATGTCTCGGGGTTAACTTCAATGAACGGCATGGCATCGTTCAGCACCATGTCTTTTTTGCCAATCCCACGACAGTTTTCGACGGCAATCGTGTCGCGCTGAAGCCCAAGAGCCTCCGCAACTCCGGCGTCTTGTCCAGCCCGGCTTATGAAGGCAACCGCGCTACGCTGAACCGCGCGCCCCATGCTTCCAAACATAGGGCGTGAATAGACCGGCTGCGGCGTCGGGATTGACGCATTGGGATCGCCCATCTGAGCGACGACAATTGAACCGCCTAGCAAAACCATCTCGGGTTTCACACCGAAAAAGGCCGGGTTCCACAAGACAAGATCGGCCCGCTTGCCCTCTTCAATCGATCCGATATGGGCGCTGATACCGTGTGCGATTGCCGGGTTGATTGTGTATTTGGCAATGTAGCGACGCACACGAAGGTTATCGTTCTCGCCAGTTTCCTCGGCCAGGCGACCGCGCTGCTTCTTCATCTTATCAGCGGTTTGCCAGGTTCGGATCGCAACTTCGCCGACGCGCCCCATCGCCTGGCTGTCAGATGCAATAATCGAAAACGCGCCCATATCATGAAGAATGTCTTCGGCGGCAATGGTTTCACGGCGGATGCGGCTTTCGGCGAAGGCGACGTCTTCAGGGATCGCCTTGTCGAGGTGGTGGCACACCATCAGCATATCGAGATGTTCTTCTAACGTGTTCACCGTGTAGGGACGCGTCGGGTTGGTCGAACTTGGAATGACGTTCGGCAAACCACAGACCTTGATGATGTCGGGCGCATGCCCGCCCCCCGCGCCTTCGGTGTGAAACGCGTGGATCGTGCGGTCTCCGATTGCGGCGACGGTGTTTTCGACAAATCCGCTTTCATTCAACGTATCGGTGTGGATCATCACCTGAACGTCCATTTCGTCAGCAACCCTTAGACAGCAATCAATTGCGCCCGGCGTCGTGCCCCAATCTTCATGAAGCTTAAGAGCGGCAGCACCGGCATTAACCATCTCGTGCAAGGCCGCCGGAAGCGAGGCGTTGCCTTTGCCAGACAACGCGACATTCATCGGAACATCGTCCATCGCCTGCAGCATCCGTCCGATATGCCAAGGGCCGGGCGTGCAGGTGGTTGCAAGCGTTCCATGCGCAGGTCCGGTGCCGCCACCCAGCATCGTCGTCATCCCGGAATGCAGTGCATCTTCAATTTGTTGCGGGCAAATCCAGTGGATATGAGCGTCAAATCCACCCGCCGTCAGGATGCGCCCCTCGCCTGCGATGGCTTCGGTGCCGGGACCGATCACGATGTCCACGCCGTTCTGGGTATCGGGGTTTCCAGCTTTGCCGATTTTATGAATTTTACCGTCCCGCAGCCCAACGTCGGCTTTGTAAATGCCGCTGTGATCCACGATCAGCGCATTGGTAATAACAGTATCCACAGCGCCCTCGGCGCGGCTCGTCTGGGCCTGCCCCATGCCGTCGCGGATCACCTTACCACCACCAAATTTCACCTCTTCGCCGTAAGTCGTAAGGTCGCGCTCCACCTCGATAATAAGGTCGGTGTCGGCAAGGCGCAGGCAGTCGCCGGTGGTGGGACCATACATATCGGCATAGGCGGCGCGGGTGATTTGTATCGGCATGTTCAGACGGATCCTTGGAAAGAAGGCCAAACTAAATGTGTTTGGTCAGGGACGTTAACAATGATTAACGGCGCAATACTCGCGCTCGATGGGGCCAGGACGCCGGAAAGCTGGATTTTGGGATCCGACAACATGGTTTAAAGCGCGCCCATCACTTTTTGATTGAACCCGAAGACTTTGCGGGCGCCGCCGAAAAGCACAAGCCGCACTTCGCGTCGCTGTCCCGGCTCAAAGCGCACTGCCGTTCCAGCGGCGATATCAAGTCGCATGCCACGCGCGGTTTCTCGGTCAAATTCAAGAGCGGCGTTTGTTTCAG
>CAJQNG010000227.1 GCA_905479635.1 uncultured Boseongicola sp.
GGTATGCCACGTGAGAATTCCTGCGCGAAGAGTTCCTTGTTGCGGGCAACTTCGACGCGGACGTGGTCGGACAAGGCATTCACGACCGACACACCAACGCCGTGGAGACCGCCGGAGGTCTGGTAGGCCTTGCCTGAGAATTTGCCGCCTGCGTGCAGCGTGCAGAGGATCACTTCGAGAGCGGATTTTTCGGGAAATTTCGGATGCGGATCAACAGGGATGCCCCGACCGTTGTCTCGGATCGTGACGGAGCCATCTTCGTGAAGCTCGATTTCGATGCGGTTGGCGTGACCGGCGACGGCCTCGTCCATAGAGTTGTCGAGAACTTCGGCCACGAGGTGGTGCAGCGCGCGTTCGTCGGTACCGCCGATATACATGCCAGGGCGTTTTCGGACCGGCTCCAAGCCCTCGAGAACCTCGATCGAGGTTGCGTCGTAGGTCTCCGATTGAGCCGCGTTCAGGAGGTCATTTGCCATATTTTCTGCTCTTATTTGTTGGGTGTATTAGACCAGTGAGGAGCGGTGTGGGCAATGGTGGAAACGGGGGATTTGGTACGGTTTTCGCTGTTTTCGTTTTGGAACATTGAAGTGGTCCTGCTTACTTGCGCCGTCCGAAGAGACGATCAAACGTCGCGGCTAGCCATCCACGGGCCTCATCCGCTGTCTCGTCAATCTCGTCAAAGACCGGGTCGATCCGCGCGCGACGGAAATTGCGCCATAACCGCCAGATGCTGAGGCAGATGATCGCCAGGATTGTGAGGAACACGATATTGAACCACGGGATCAGACGAGTGTCGGGACTGGCCACGGGTTTCATCGAAAGCGCGTTTGGAAATATGCCGCCGCCAAGCCAGGTGTTGCGCCAGCCATAGTGGCGCACCGCATACCACTGGGGCGTTTCACGGGGCGAGATCGCATCGGCCGCATTAGTCTGCAGATCGGCGGTGTCGAACTTGAAGTAGAAGGGCCAGCCCCAGCCGGTGTCCTGATTACGATAGACCATCGGACTACCGTCGGGCTGCACCGTCTGAAGATAAAGAACATCGCGGGAAACGGGCGCGTCCGCCGTTTCTCCGGCAGTGTTTTGCCAGAAGATGTCGCTGAACCCGCCAAAGTCCTGACGTTCTTCATATGTGTTAACGACCCGCACGATGTCGCGTTGCGGCAGGACGTAATGCAAAAACCCCCCCACAATCGCGATCAGCACGATACGGAATGTCCATTTGATATAGGCCATGCGGGCTCTCCTTGTTTGAAGATCAGATAGGGGTTCGGAGTGGTGGCTCGCAAGGGCTTTCCCTGATGGACGAGATAAGACAGTCTTGCAACATGGGTTGAACTGCGCCGGGAACGTGCAAAGTGATGGGGCAAAGGACTGTATGAAACGTGCGAGGGTGCCGGCATTGCTGACGGTTCTTACGGGTGAGTTTGACACGCAGCCTGCGGCGTTTGCCTATCTGTTGCAGGAGGCGGGCCGATACGGGTTGACGTTTGATCTGGCCGATGTGGATGTCATTCAGTCGGCGCGGACCGTGCGATTGGCGCATTATTTCCGCCCGGCGATTGTCGCGCGGATCGAGGCCTTGATGGGTGCAGCGGACACGGTGATCGTGGTGCGCCCGTCGGCGTTGACCACGCGGCGTGATTTTCCGGGGTCGGGGTCGGATTTGCGGCTTTTGGGGCGGTTTGCAGGGCAAATCATCGAGGCAGAACAGGACCTGACATGGCCATAGCGGGCGCGCGGAATTTGATCACGGATGTGCCGGGACTGCGCGTCGGACAAGCGGCGGATGCGGCGTTGAAGTCAGGTGTCACCGTTTTGATCGGCGACGCGCCGATGGTCGCAGGCGTGCATGTGATGGGCGGTGCACCCGGCACGCGGGAGACGGATTTATTGCGCCCTGATGCATTGGCCGAGGCGGTGGACGCGTTGGTGTTGTCGGGCGGGTCGGCTTTTGGATTGGATGCGGCGTCAGGCGTTGTGGACGGTTTGCGCGGCGATGGACGCGGGTTCGAGGCGGCGGGACATTTGGTGCCGATCGTGCCGGGGGCGATCCTGTTTGATCTGGCCAATGGCGGCGACAAGGATTGGGCGGCGAACCCTTACGCGAGGCTTGGTCGGGTGGCGTATGACGCGCGCTGCCTGGACGTGGCGCTCGGGACGGCGGGTGCTGGAACAGGCGCAACGGTGGCCGGTCTAAAGGGCGGGATCGGATCGGCATCGGCTGTTTTGGCGTCGGGTGTGACCGTTGGGGCTTTGGTGGCGGTGAATGCGCTGGGGCAGGTTACAGTTGGTGACGGGCCTCGGTTTTGGGCCGCACCTTTTGAAGCGGGCGACGAATTTGGCGGGCTTGGGGTTGAGATTGCGCCTGGCGGTGGCCCTCGAACCAAGCTTGATAGTGCGGGCAATACGACGATCGCGATCGTGGCGACGGATGCGATTTTGACCAAGGCAAGTGCGACCAGAATGGCGGTGGGGGCGCATGACGGGATGGCGCGGGCCATTGTGCCGTCGCATACACCGAGGGACGGCGATCTGGTGTTTGCGGCGTCGACCGGGCAGCGCGCGCTTACGCCTGAAGACCAGCTTTTGCTTGGTCACGTTGCGGCGACATGTCTTGCGCGTGCGGTTGCACGGGCGGTCTACAATGCGACGCCTGCGGCGGACGATCCCTTCCCGACGTGGCGCGAAAAGTTTGCTTAGGCAGCTTAGTCCCTGAGAATTGAACGCACCAGTGGGCTGTCGGGGCGTTCAAGATCGTCCAGAATATCGAAGTGATGGCGACCGGGGGCGATGCGCATGTCACGGCGCCAGGCTTCGCTGAGCCATCGTGCCTGATCCAGAAACACAGGGCGTTCCTCGGCGCCGACCCAGGTGGTGACGGGAACGGGCAGGGGTGTGTGGTCGACCGGGCTTTCGGCGATGGCTTCGGCTTCGTTCAGCTTCAGCGACTGGTTCATCGTTGTTTCCAGAAGCGGGCGCAGATCGGCAAGCGGCGAGATCGGGACCACGCGGGCGATACGATTGCGCACTTCTGTCTGCATCGCGACATCGCGGCAGAGCATGCGGGCCACAAGATGGCCCCCTGCGGAGTGCCCGGTGAGATAGATCGGGCCTTTGACATAGGACGCAGCCTTTTCCACCGCGCGGGCGATCGAGCGGGTGATCTGAGTTATGCGCGCTTCAGGCGCCAGCGGATAGGAGGGCATGGCGACAGCGAAGCCGCGCGCTGTGCAGCCCCGCGCGAAGTGCGACCAGTACGAGCGGTCGAATTTGTGCCAGTACCCGCCGTGGACGAAAACCACGAGACCTTCGGCACGTCCTGCCGGGTGGAACAGGTCGAGTTTCTCGCGCTCATGCGCACCGTAGGCTGCGTTGAGGCGCGCGCGGCCGATGGCGGCTTCGGTCTCGCGAAACTCGCGCGCGGCGTCGACCCAAGTGTCGATGTAGTCGGCGGCGTTCGGTATGAAATCCGCATTTGCATAGGCGATATCGTTTTTCATCTCGTCCTCGGGAGCGGGGTCGGGGTATAGAGCGTTTGAAAGCACGCGCTGCGCGCGAGCGCCAGACCCGGGAGAGATGATATGTTGGATACAACGACCGACCTTAAGAGCCTTTTGAAGGATCCGGCTCTGCTTGAAACCCGCGCTTATCTGGCCGGCGATTGGGTCGACGGCGCTGGCGGGCGCACGTTTGATGTGACGAACCCGGCGCGTGGTGATGTGATTGCCTCCGTGGCGGATGTGGATCGTGGACAAGTCGCAACGGCGATTGCGGCTGCAAAGATCGCGCAACGGGACTGGGCGGCGCGGACTGCGAAAGAGCGCGCAAACACGATGCGCCGCTGGTTTGATCTGATGGTCGCGCACGCCGACGACTTGGCGACCATCCTGACGGCCGAGCAAGGTAAGCCGCTGGCCGAGGCCAAGGGCGAGATCATTTATGGCGCGTCGTTTATTGAATGGTTCGCGGAAGAGGCGAAGCGCATCTATGGCGAGACCGTTCCGGGCCACCAGCCTGACAAGCGCATCACAGTTTTGCGCCAACCAATTGGCGTTTGCGCGGCGATTACGCCTTGGAATTTCCCGAACGCGATGATCACGCGCAAAGTTGGCCCCGCTTTGGCGGCTGGTTGTTCGATTTTGGTACGCCCGGCGACGCTGACGCCTTTGTCGGCCTTAGCTTTGGGCGTGTTGGCAGATCGTGCAGGATTGCCGAAGGGCGTTTTGTCGATCGTTCCCGCGTCCGATGCATCCGGCATCGGCAAAGAGTTTTGCGAGAACCCGACCGTCGCTAAACTGTCGTTTACCGGATCGACCGAAGTGGGCCGCATCCTGCTGAAACAGGCCGCCGATCAGGTGATGAAGTGTTCGATGGAGCTTGGTGGCAACGCGCCGTTCATCGTATTTGATGACGCCGATCTGGATGCGGCTGTCGAGGGCGCGATGGCATCCAAATTCCGAAACAATGGCCAGACTTGTGTCTGCGCCAACCGGATTTACGTGCAGGACGCGGTTTATGATGATTTCGCCGAACGGCTGTCCAAACGGTTGGCACAGATGAAGGTGGGCGATGGTCTTGCAGGCGCCGATCTGGGGCCACTGATCGACCCTGCGGCGTTAGACAAAGTGTTGGATCACATCAACGATGCCACCTCGAAGGGCGGCAAGGTTGTGACCGGCGGCAAGGCGCATGATCTGGGCGGTATGTTCTTTGAGCCGACAATTATGACGGGTGTCACGCAGGACATGAAGGTCGCGCAGGAAGAGACGTTCGGGCCATTGGCACCGCTGTTCCGGTTTGAAACGGATGACGAGGCAATTGCCTATGCTAACGACACGATTTTCGGCCTGGCGTCGTATTTCTATTCGGGTGGCCTAAGCCGGGTGGCGAAGGTCTCGGAAGCTTTGGAATACGGCATCGTCGGAGTGAACACTGGGATCATCTCGACCGAGGTGGCCCCTTTTGGCGGGGTGAAGCAGTCGGGACTGGGACGTGAAGGCTCGCGTCACGGGATCGAGGATTACCTTGAGATGAAATACGTCTGTGTGTCAGTGTAATTTTAGCATAAAAATACCGGTTTAGGAGATTAACTAGACCTCTTATTGGGACAAATGACCCTCACTATTGGGACAGCCTTGGCCTCAGATTAGCGCTGAAACTGCTCACGGGTGTTCCGCTTCAATCACAAATGGATCACCTGTGGGCGGCCAGCGCAGAGTTGGCTCCAAGTCGGTATTACGACACATAATTTCACAGGGGCTGAACTCGTGGCCTAAGGGTCCGTGTTTGCCGAGATGGCTTTCAGGGCCTCGCTACGGACCCGCAACAGACCCTTTTACTCTTTGAGGTACTGCAAGAGGCTGTCGCAGGGTCATACGCTAAGCCCTTGATGGACCCGTTCCTGATGCGCTCCGCCGCCTGATCTACGGCGCACAACGGGACCCAAAACCATTCCTGAGGCGTGATGGATGACCGAAGCGATCTTTGGTCTCGATGTCCAGACGGGCACCTTCGAAGATGCGGTGAGGGAGATTTTCAAGCGTCACACGATTAATGTTGTAGAGTTCGTAGGTGGTGACAATCTCCACATCAGCCATCAGGAAGGTCGGACCCAGTTTTGCATTGGCCGCCCGTTTTTTAACGCTGCCACCGGTTAAACCGAACTTGAGTAGAAGGTCACGATTCTGAGCGACGACGGGTAGGTCGGATTTGCTTCTCAGGACATAGATGATCCCACCCGTCGTGCTATGGTTTTTTGGAATCACGGCTCCTCCAGGAGATTTATCCCATGTGATAAATATTGCACTGATAGCGCGCATTCTTTGGGAATTTATCATGTACGGTAATTTACCGTGACATTGGCCATCTGGTCGAGTAATTTATCATGAATGATAAGGAGGCAGCATGATAAAGTCCCCCCAACTTGAAGAATGGACCAAGAAGATCGGTCAACGACTGAGGACGCTAAGGCATGCACAGGGCCTCAGTCTTGAAGACCTCTCACGTCTATCTGGGGCGACTGCCCCAACGCTGTCCAACATCGAGCGTGGAACGCGGGATGTGAAGCTTTCTACGCTGGTGTCCTTGACGGCTGCACTGAGGACAGAGCTTCCGCTTTTGTTCGAAGAGAGCCAAAACACTGACCAGAGCAGCGGTTTGCCTGGCTATGATCTGGATGATGACTGATGGCAGTCGTCGATACGGTCGAAGTCTTCTATGAGCAGTTCATCGTTGGACGCATCACGGTCCATGCTCATAGTGGATTGCGTTTCGACTACGACCCGAACTGGCTGGCGACCGCAGGAAACTTCCCTCTGTCCGTCACGCTATCACTCGCGCCAAAAGAATACGGCGATGAGGTCATCGCGCCATGGCTGGCAAACCTTCTTCCCGAAGAACAGCAACTCACGGCCTTGTCCCGTGTTCTTGGCCTGTCATCATCCGACGCACTCGCCTTACTGAAGGAGATCGGTGGGGATACGGCCGGGGCGATCTCCATCGGAGAGCCTAGTCTCAGAGCCCTGTGGCGCTATGAGACGCTTCAGGATCACTATGGCCTCGAAACCGACACCGAAGCGTTAAGCCGCCACTTCGACGATCTGGGTCAACGTCCTTTCCTCGTGGGAGAAGATGGTGTCAGGCTTTCCCTCGCCGGTGGGCAGAAGAAGACAGCGCTGACCGTCCTGAGCGCTGATGGAAACCCCAAACTTGGGTTGCCAGAGCCAACGGATCGTCTGGCTATCCCCAAGACTGGGGCACCTTCGACGATCATCATCAAGCCTGATAATCCGACGTTGCCGGGTATCGTCGAGAACGAAGCCTACTGCCTTACGCTTGCCGGTCTAATCGGTTTGAGGGTCGTTGATTGCATGGTAATTGAGGCTGGCGGTCGCGCAGCCTTGGCTGTCGCCCGATATGATCGCCGCTTACGCCGCGATGGTTCAGTGCGACGGTTACATCAAGAAGACTTCGCCCAAGCGAATAGTATCTACCCAGGCCAAAAATACGAGCAGGGGACGGTGCCCGGGCTTGATCTCAATCGCCTTTTGTTAACCGGCAACTGTCTCCCGCCCTCAGAAGCGTTGAAGCTGATCGATCAGGTGATTTTCAACATCTTGGTCGCTAACACCGACGCCCATGCCAAAAACTACTCGATGATCCTGAGCGGTGGAGCAATGATGGCACCAATGTACGACGTATCGTCGGGTCTGCATTGGGACCATGTGAACCAATACCACGCCCAGAAGGTCGCTGGACGGAAGCGCAAACCAGGCGATACGGCAAGGCGGCATTGGGATCAGATTGCCGGGGATGCCGGGCTCAATGCTC
Source organism: uncultured Boseongicola sp. (assembly GCA_905479635.1). Classification (GTDB taxonomy): domain Bacteria; phylum Pseudomonadota; class Alphaproteobacteria; order Rhodobacterales; family Rhodobacteraceae; genus Boseongicola. The sequence continues at coordinate 7,333 of CAJQNG010000227.1, forward strand.
GTGCGGTTCGTCTCCGAGTTCAAGAATTGGTCGATATGATGGTTACAGCGCGTGTGGACGCGACGCAGGGTGTGACCAACCAAGCCGGAGCATCAGCAGGGATGGTTCAGCATGTGGCCGAACTCGTCGAACGGAACGCTCTTCGGATAGCCGGGCGGCTCAGCGACGAAGACTGATCGACCCAAAGTAACGTGCTTTCAGGCGGTAAGGCATTCAACAGTTGTACCAATGATCTCCGTAGGCAAAATCGTTCTCCAGAGCGTTCCTGCCTGGAATGAAACTCGAACCGGTGTATTCTCGAAACGCCTGGTGAAAAGGCAACCCAGCGGTTCGGTTTCGAAACAGGGTGTCGAGAGACGCCGTATGCGTGGTTGTTTTACAGCCAAGGACAGCCAGTTTGGAGAACTCAAAAACCACCGTTTTCAATATTGCCGTCACCTCTTTCGCCGCAACAGCGCTGAATTAAATGTGAAGTGAAAATCGCTTGCCCGATTGAACGGATAACCAATCAGACCCAAACTTATTTGAAAAATATTTTGCTGACCGCCAAGGATTGACCTTCGGCGCGCGTCATAACAATCGTAATGCGTATGGCAACCTCTGATGAAGCCTTGGCCCGTGCCGCCGCTGGTGGCGACCGTGATGCCTTTTCCAGCCTGATCTCGCGGAATTATGATCGCGTGTTTGGTCTTGCGTTCCGTCTGACCGGACGGCGCGAGGAAGCGGAGGATTTGTGTCAGGATGTTTGCGCGTCGTTGCCTTTCAAGTTGGCGGCGTTTCGGGGTGAGGCGCGGTTTTCGACTTGGTTGTACCGCGTTGTGGTGAATGCAGCGCACGATCGACGACGGCGCGCCGCGACACATGCGCGAGCAGCTGTTTCCTGGGGCGAGGTCGAGATTTCGCGGCGGGCGGAGGCGGCTGAGGCGGCTGAGGCGCAAAGCTGGCTGCAAGGTGCGATGTCCGGATTGTCCGATGAGTTGCGCGATACGATGGCCTTGGTTCTGGACGATGAGATGACCCATGCGGCGGCAGCCGAGGTTCTGGGCGTAAGCGAGGGGACGATTTCCTGGCGGGTGTCTGAGGTCAGAAAGCGTCTTCGGGCGATGAAGGAGGCAGAGGCATGAGCGACGAGTTCGACGATCTGAAGGCGGCAATGACCGCCGCCACACCTGAACCCGATGCGGCGCGCAGGGCTGCGAACTTGGCTTTGGCAGAAGAAAATTTTGCCCGGACCCAAGGATTGCCGGATCAGCGGCGTCCTATGTCTGAGCGTGGCCCACTGGCCCGCCTTGGACATGGAGTGAAAACGATGCTGAATGTGATGACAACGCGGGGCGGTTTGACGCTGACGACGGGTTTGGTGGCTGTGGGCTTGGTGATGGTATTGCCGATGGGGCGCGATTTGCTGACGCCGCCTGCGGAGTTGCAACGCGGTGAGGCGACCTT
>CAJQNG010000228.1 GCA_905479635.1 uncultured Boseongicola sp.
TGCCTGTAAGGGCGCGGCTGCTACAGGCTCGGCGCGTGCGTTCTTTGAGGCCGCATTTCAGCCGGTTCTGATTGGCGGAGATGAAGACGGGCTTTTTACAGGGTATTATGAGCCTGAGCTGAGGGGATCGCGCAACCAAACCGGCGTGTATCAATATCCCCTGCACCGACTTCCTGACGATATCCCGCGTGGCGCGCCTTGGCTATCACGGCAAGAGATTGAGACCTCGGGTGTTTTGGCCGGGCGTGGTTTGGAAATTGTATGGTTGGCCGATCCGGTTGAGAAATTTTTCCTTCAGGTGCAGGGCTCGGGCCGCATTCGTCTTGAGGACGAAAGCGTGGTTCGCGTTGGCTTTGGTGGCAGGAACGGCCATTCCTACCGGTCTGTCGGACGAGAAATGATTCGTCTTGGCATTTTTGAGGAACATGAGGCGTCAGCGCAGCGGATAAAGAGGTGGGTGAGGGCAAATCCCCATAAGGGGCTGAAAATGCTTTGGCACAACCCCTCGTATATTTTCTTTCGCGAGATTGAAGGGCTGCACTATAGCAAAGGCCCGCTTGGGGCGATGAACCGACCCATTACGGCCGGACGCACGATTGCGATTGATCCCGATATTGTTCCGCTGGGCGCGCCGGTATGGCTTGAGAAAGACGGCGCAGAGCCTCTTCGCCGACTTATGGTCGCGCAAGATACCGGGTCGGCGATTGCAGGGGCGCAGAGGGCGGATATCTTTTATGGATCGGGGGATGAGGCGGGCGAAATTGCTGGCCGTATTCGGGATTCTGGTCGGATGATTGTTTTGTTGCCGGCTCAGCGTGCTCGCGCATTGGCGAGGAATTGAGCCGTGAAGCGGCGGTCGCCACGGGGACTTAACCCTGAGGAAAAAGACCTTTGGGAGAGGGTTGCGCGGACAGCGCGTCCGCTTGAGGGGCGGGATATGAAGCCTGTTTTGATCGCGCCGAAGGCAAAGAAGAAACCCGCGAGAGCGCCGGAGCGAAAGGCGATTTCTCCTTTTGAGCTCGGGTCTGCAGGCACGGTAGGATCCCCAAACCACAGGCTTGCCCCTTCGGTTGGTGCGTCGCTTGATACGGCCCCCTTACGGATGGATCAAAAAACGTTTGGGCGAATGAAGCGCGGAAAGACCAAACCCGAGGCGCGGATCGATTTGCACGGGATGCGGCTTTCTGAGGCGCATGGAGCATTGAACGCATTTATTCACACGTCACATGCACGCGGCCGCCGTTTGGTTTTGGTCATTACCGGCAAAGGGCGCGTCACGAATGATGACGGCCCAATCCCGGTGCGTGCTGGCGTTTTGCGGCATCAGGTGCCGGACTGGCTGTCGCGTCCGCCCTTGGGCGCGTTGGTTTTACAGGTATCAGAAGCGCATCAACGGCATGGCGGTGGTGGCGCCTATTATGTCTATTTACGCCGCACCTAGGGCTTTCGTCGCGCGCTTCAGGGCGATCCACACCAAAATGTTCGCTATGAAGAAATACGCGGCAATCCCGAGCATCTGGTCGGGGAACGAGTAGCCGAAATCAATGAGCATGCCCGTAATGCCGGGGCCGATGGCTGAGCCAAACACCATTATGCTTGTAGAAACGGCCTTGATCGAACCGATGTGTCGGGTCCCAAAGAATTCTGCCCAGAACGTTGTGATTACGGTTGTCTGAACGCCCATCCCAATCCCGAAGAAAACGAATGACACGGAGGCCGCGGGGAGTGTCTTGGCGAAGGCGAGCAGGATGAAGCCGACCATCCACGGGAAAAGATAAACACGCATAATGCGTCCCGAGCCGACCCGGTCAATAAGCTGGCCCGCTGTTAGCGTCACGGTGATCGAGACGATGGTCAAAAGCGGGATCAATGCGAGATAGTCAAGAAGCGGCCAGCCTTTCACGCTTGCGATATGAACTTGCTGGAAAAAGAGGGCCGTACCCCATGACGGGGGGCCGAGAAGCATCGGCAGGATAAGCCAGAAAATGGGGGACTTCAGGACCTCCGGACGGGTCCAGTGCCGGTTATCCATGCCGGTCGTGGTGGCCGCGGCGGCAAGGGACTGGGGGGTGCGCTCAGCGGCCAGAAGACGAAGGATAACGGGGAAGGTTGCAAGCATAGCAATGGCGGCTATGACCCATATCCAGCGCCAGTCCATAAACACAAAGAGGACGGCGATGATCACAGGCAGAACCGCTTGGCCCACGGCAAATCCCATGGCAGAAATTGAGAGTGCTAAGCCGCGACGTCCGGCGAACCAGCGAGCCATCGAGACGGAGGCAAACTGGCTCATCATGCCCTGCCCTAACAAGCGGAGCAGGAAGATGATGACGATCAGCCCAACAAGCGTCGAGTTGGCGGCCATTGCAAGACAGACAAGCGCGAGGCCGGGAATGACGCCCCATGCCAGCGTGCGAACCCTATAGCTATCGGTCAGCGCACCGGCCCAGAACATCACGATGGCCGAAGCTGTGGTCGAGACGGTGTAGATACCGCCCCATTGTCCGTCAGTGAGGTTGTAAGCGGCCATGACCTGAGCTGCGAAGAGAGCGATGAAATAGGTTTGGCCGTAGGAAGACGAGAACGTCAGAAGGACTCCGGCGGACAACGGGCGGCGGTTTTCGCGCAAGAAAGATGCGAGAGACATGCTGGGTGTTTCTGCCTGTTTCTGGAGAATGAAAAGTGTTGAATGTGCAAGGTCTGGTGTGTTGGGCGCGGCCTCCGCAGCGCAATGTGAGGCCTGGCTTTAAGAAAAAAGGATTTTGGACAGGACAGGATGTCGGTGTCGCGTCGGTATTCAGGGGATAGCGGCGCGAGCGGCCGCTCTGTGAAGAGCGGCTTAGCGACCGAAGCGGTGGACCAAGGACGTTGATCGCCAGGCCAGTCACCACAAGAGCGGCGGCAAGGAATTTCCAGAATCGGAGCGACCCTCAAAGGACGAGGGTGGATAATAAAGGGCCGACAACGGCGACCAGAAGCGCGAAGGGTATGACTGTTGCGGAGGAGAATTGTGCCAATCGCGAGCTCCCGATGGTGACGCTAAGCCAGGCGCTGACATAGATGATATAGGCAAGGTCTGCGACCCCCGGTGGCTGGATGCTTGAAAGGGTCGCAATCATCGGCACCGGTCCTTAGGCGGCAATAGACAGCGCCAAAAGCGGAGGAAGTGTGACGAAACACCCCCAGACCACGCCCGTCAGCATATTTTTAGGCCAGCCTTGCCCAGAGCAGCTGAAAAACCGACGGCCTTTCCCCAAGAAAGAGAATCGCAAGCGCGATTGTGATGAAGGCGTGGGCTGAAAGGATGAGGGACGTGAGGCCTGCGTACTTGGTACTGAAGAGGAAACCGAGGCGTCCGATGAACACAAACGGTCCGAAGAGAACCAACCTCCGGAGGGGGTTGGCGGCTTGATGACGAGCAACGCAGGGAATGCAGCGAAAAAGAAACACAGCGCCGTGGCCAAAAGCGGGCGCAAATCGCGCAAAAGGCCTTCGATTGCGACCTAGGCGGTGGCCCAGATAGCAGCGACAAAGAACACTGCGAGGATATGCGGGGGCAGTATATCAGGACACAACGCTGCGGTTAGAGGGTTGAGAAGGCTATCGGCCGAATTGTCGCATCAGGAAAACCAAAGGCTTTGCGCAGCCGCGTCACGAAATTTGAAGGGGAGACCAGACGCCAAGGATCAGCGCGCAATGGTCGGGGACTTCAGGTGAATAGAACGCTTTGAAACCGCCAGTTTTTATCTTCTCGCTCACCAATAGGTAGTCCGCGAAGCGACCGGGCTTTTTGTAAACCGCGTTGCGTGTGCCGCTGAAGCCGTGCGCGGTGACGAGGTCATACAGGCGAGCCTCGGCGAGAATGTCGAGCGCATTGCTATCTTGTTCGACGTTGAAATCTCCGCAAACGACTAAGGCATCATTTGCCTCGGCGACGCTGGTTGCGAGGCTTATCAGGCGGTTGGCCTGCACCATTCTTTCCGCGGTATCGCTTTTTGCGGCAAGGCCGCGCAATCCGTGCATGCGGGCGATAGCGACGGGCGCGTTGCGCGCAAAGTCGTGGAGGCGGAGGGTGTGTACGGATCGGACCCGCGGCAGATTACCTTGCCCGTCTGATGAGAATGCCTTGAACACGAACGATTGGCGCTGGCCGATTATGCGAAGCGATATATGGACGAAGGTTGCGAGGCCCCATTGCGAGGGACTTTGACGTCTTCGTTCCAAAGGACGCCCTGGGCGGCCGGGCGGCAAATGACAGCGTGATTGGGCCTCGCTGCGGCGAAACCGGGGAAGAAGGTGGCCCGCTGCGCTAAGGCGTGGGCGCCGTCGCGGTAGGTCAGCCAGTTTTGCCAGCTTGCGGGGAGCGCACGACGTCTTGCGGGCAGCGGATGAGCCGGTCTTGAAGGTTGCCGCCCCATCCGTTGAAACACACAATTGGCATTTAGAGAACGTAGCGGCTCATATCCGCGTTAGCGGTGAGTTCGCCGAGGTTCTTGTCTACGAAGGACGCATCGACGGTGACGCTTTCACCACCGCGATCAGGGGCGTTGAAGCTAAGCTCTTCAAAGACGCGCTCGAGGACGGTGTAGAGGCGGCGTGCGCCGATGTTTTCGATCGACTGGTTTACGTCGGCTGCGATTTTTGCAAGCGCGGCAATGCCATCGTCGGTGAACGTGACGGTGACGCCCTCGGTGCCCATGAGGGCGGTATATTGCAGGGTCAGCGCGTTGTCGGTTTCAGTGAGGATGCGGACGAAATCTTCTTCGGTGAGCGCGCGCAGGGTGACACGGATTGGCAGGCGGCCCTGAAGTTCAGGGAGAAGGTCGGATGGCTTGGCGATATGGAAGGCGCCGGATGCGATGAAGAGGATGTGGTCGGTTTTGACAGGTCCGTATTTCGTGCTGACGGTTGTGCCTTCTATCAGGGGCAAGAGGTCGCGCTGGACGCCCTCTCGGGAAACATCGGCACCGCGGGCATCAGCGCGCGCGGTCACTTTGTCGATCTCATCAAGGAAGACAATCCCGTTTTGCTGAACCGCTTCAAGCGCTTGCTTCGTGACAGTTTCGTCGTCGAGAAGCTTATCAGCCTCCTCGCCGACAAGGATCTCGTAGCTTTGCGATACAGTCATTCGCTTCTTCACGGTCCGGCCGCTGAGCCCTTTGCCGAAAAGGGCGCCGAGATCCATACCTCCGCCCTGCCCTTGCGGCATGCCGGGGATTTCCATGCCCTGAAATGGATTGGATTGGTCGCGGAGCTGAAGCTCGATTATGGTGTCGTCCAGCTCACCGCGTTTGAGTTTATCGCGAAACATCTGGAGCGTTTGTTCGCGGGCGTTTTCGCCTGCAATGGCGGCGATGACGCGGGCTTCCGCAGCCTCGTGGGCGTTTGCCTTAACTTCATCCCGCATCAGGTCACGGGTCATGGTGATGGCGGCCTCGACAAGGTCTCGGATAATCTGCTCGACATCACGGCCGACGTAACCAACTTCGGTGAACTTAGTGGCCTCGACTTTAAGGAACGGCGCCTTCGTGAGCTTGGCAAGGCGGCGGGAGATCTCGGTTTTGCCAACGCCCGTGGGGCCGATCATCAGGATATTCTTCGGATAAACTTCGTCGCGAAGATCATCGCCAAGCTGCTTGCGGCGCCAGCGATTGCGCAGGGCGACGGCGACAGCGCGTTTCGCGTCACTTTGGCCGATGATGTAGCGGTCGAGCTCGGAGACGATCTCGCGGGGGGTCAGGTCGGTCATTTGGGCAGGCTTTCCACGGTCAGGTTGCCGTTGGTGTAAACGCAGATGTCAGAGGCGATCGCCATGGCTTTGCGGGCGATGGTTTCGGCGTTCATGTCGCTATCCATGAGGGCGCGGCCGGCGGCCAGCGCATAGTTCCCGCCGGAACCGATGGCGGTGACGTCGTGTTCGGGTTCAAGCACGTCCCCTGCCCCGGTCACGACGTAAAGCTCAGTTCCGTCGGTGACGATGAGCATCGCCTCGAGTTTCTGGAGGTATTTGTCGGTACGCCAGTCTTTAGCAAGCTCGACCGCGGCACGCTGAAGCTGGCCGGGTGTTGCTTCAAGCTTGACTTCGAGGCGCTCTAGAAGCGTGAAGGCGTCGGCAGTGGATCCGGCGAATCCGGCGATGATGTCGTAGCCGCCAGGGCTGAGTTTGCGGACTTTCTTGGCGGTTCCCTTGATGACGGTCTGGCCAAGGCTGACCTGGCCGTCACCTGCGATGACGACTTCGCCGCCCTTACGGACGCCGATTATCGTGGTGCCATGCCAGCCGGGGAATTGGTCGTCGGCCATGGGTGCCTCCTGCCTGTCGAGTTCGAATGTATATGATTGCCTGGTGCGGGGACTGCAAGGTTTTGGGGCCTTGCTGGAGTATTTGGATAGGTAAGCCATGAAAAAGGCCGCCTAACTGGGCGGCCTGGTTCGATGACTTTGTCGTAGGCTCAGACTGACTCGTCGATCCAGCTCTTTAAGGCTGCTTTAGGAGCTGCGCCGGTTTTGTTCGAGACGACTTCGCCGTTTTTGAACAGAAAAAGCGCTGGAATGCCGCGAACGCCAAGCTGTGCGGGCGAGTTCGGGTTTTCGTCGACGTTCACCTTGGCGATTTTGATGTTACCGCCATATTCCTCGGACAGCTCTTCCAGAGCCGGGCCGATCATCTTGCAAGGACCGCACCATTCGGCCCAAAAGTCTACAACAACCGGGACGTCCGACTGGCGGACCTCGGCGTCGAATGTATCGTCTGTGACGGCGATGGTAGCCATGTCTGTCTCCTTGGCAGCAGGTAAGGGTGCGAACCTAAGAAGCCTTGTGGCCGAGGTCAAGATGTAGTGGCGCGTGCAAGGGATTGCCTCACGATGCCGTGTGGGAGGTCCATAAGTAACGGGGCCGCTGTCCAGAGGATCGCAAGGTCGATCTGGCGATCTGGATAGATCTGCTCAAGGGCCTCAAGGTAGGCGGCCATCTGCCGAAGCAGACCTTCGGGCGTGTCTTCTGGCGTATTTGGGATGCCTCGATTGGTTTTGAAGTCGACAGCGAGAACGCGATCCGGAGTGATGACGAGACGATCAATGGTGCCGCCGAGGGCGCGATCCAAAGTTGGGAGCTGGGCGGTCAAGTCGACCTCGGGCAGTGTCGTGTCGGCGAAGATTTCGGGGAAAGCCCGCATGGCTTGGCGGGCTTCGTCGAGGAGGCCGGTAGGATCGGCGACGTCTGGCAGAAGTTGGCGGGTGGCGGCATTCCAGCCATCTTCCGGAATCTGCGGCAATGTTTCGAGCAGGAGGTGGATGTGCGTCCCCCGCTGCATCGCGGCTTCTGTATCCGCTTCGTCGCTGTCACCGGCAATGACTTTGGCGCCACCGAGATCGCTTGGAGTAATGGGATTTGGGTGCGCGGCCGGCGTATTCACGGGGGTATGATAAACCGGTGACACCAAAGTGTCGTTGGTCTCTATATAGGGACTTTCAGCCGCTTTATGTAAGGGCCACACCCCATGTTCGAGGCGAAGTATCTCCGAGCCATCGCTGTCTTTTGTGCGGCTTGCGCCCGCCGCAATGAGACCGTCCTTGACTGTTTGGTGCCAGCGGTTGTCGCCTTCGCCATGGCTTTTTTCGACGCCGCCGACAATGAGCCAGCTTTTGGCGCGGGTCATTGCAACGTAGAGGAGGCGCTGCCTCTCTTCGGCGTCGGCTGCCTTTTGGATGTCCTTCGCGACCATAACAGAATCGGGCGCAAGGTCTTGTGAAACGTTCCAGATTGGCATGTCAGAAGAGTCGGTAAGGAATGTGCCCCTGGAAATGCGGTCGTCCCGCATGGTGTCTGGCAAGAGCACAATTGGCGCTTCGAGGCCTTTCGCGCCATGGACAGTCATTACCCGAATGAGGCCTCCGGAGGTGTCAGATTGACGCTTTATCTCCACATCATTTGCGCTGGCGCAGACGAGAAAGCCAGTAAGGCTTGGCACGCCCTTTTGTTCGTAGGCAAGCGCCTGATTGAGCAACTCGTTGATGCCGTCTTCCGCTTCGGGGCCGAGGCGGGCCATCAGAGCCTTTCGGCCGCCGTGCCGGGTCAGGATAAGTTCGAGAAGTTCGAATGGGCGTTGAAAGTCCGCGTCCTTGCGTAGTTGATCCAGCCGGGAATGGGTGTTTGGATGGTCTTCTTTGCGTTCACGCAAGGCTTGCCAAAGGTAGCCTTTACGCGGTTGGGCGAGGGTGTAGAGGTCTTGCTCGCTCCAGCTGAAAAGGGGCGAACGCAGTGCAGTCGCAAGAGCGAGGTCGTCCTCTGGGAGGGCAAGGAACGACAAGAGGGACAACAAATCGCGCACCGCAAGCTCTGCGCTGACCTTAAGGCGATCAGCTCCGGCGATTGGGAGGTTGGCGAGCTTGCAAGCGGAAATTATGTTGTCAAAAAGTGCGCCGCGGCCCTGGACGAGGATTAGGACGTCACCCGCTGTGGCCGGGCGAATATTGCCACTTTCATCCTGTATAGAGACTGTTTCTGTAAGATCCTTGATCTTGATCGCGATACGCTCCGCAAGCTTAACGGTCGGTGAGTCAGACGAGAGACGGTCGACTGGATCATGCCATGAAAGGTCTTCCGGCTTGTCTGGAAGGGGCTGGAGATCCCAAAGATCGACGCGGCCAGGGAAGTCTGCATTAAACGCTTTGTGTTCAACTTTGCTGCCAAGCCCGTCGGAGCCTGTTTGAAATGTCGCATCGACAGCGCGAAGGATCGCGGGGGAAGAGCGGAAGGAATAGACGAGATCTTCGCGGGCAAGCTGACCGGCGTTCTTAAGCTTCTCGGCGAATTCTTCGGCAGTTGTGTCGAAGCGCTGAGCGTCAGCGCCCTGGAAGCTATAAATTGACTGCTTTTTATCACCGACGACGAAGATTGTCCTGGGCCGGTCGGTGTGCGCGCCCTCTCCAGCAGTGATTTCTGCAGAAAGCGCTTTGATGACCTGCCATTGAGCGGGGCTCGTGTCTTGCGCCTCGTCGACGAGAATGTGGTCGATGCCGCCGTCCAGGCGGTAAAGGACCCATGCGAGACCTTCGTCGGCGAGAAGATCACGGGCCTTGGTGATGAGGTCGTCAAAATCGAGGACTCCGCGCGCGTTTTTTTCAGCGGCGTAAGCCGGGATGAGGTCGGCCGCGAAGGCGTGGAGGGCGTGGGTTTTTCCAGCGGCCTCGAAGGCGACCCGCGCGGGTCGCCTGACTTCCAGCGCTTCCATGATGGATTGGAATCGCGCGCCATGTGGAGCGAAGGGACCGTTTCGAAAGTCCTTGGTTGGGAGGCTGGTTGTTTTGGCTGTGAAGGGCGCCTTGGTTTTCGCGCCGGATAGCAGCTTGTCTTCGAGGACAGCAATCGATCCATAACACGGTTTCTCGGCTAGCCCTGCAAGCCAGAGACCTAGGGCCGTATCGGTGGGCTTTTCGGCTTGGGCGAGGAGCGGCGCGAGGGACTTCAGGAAGTCCCAATCGCCAGGCAAAATTGTTGCGTCGAGAATGCCTTGTGGTGTGGCTGTCGGGTCCGCGCCCAGATGCGCAAAGATATCGGATCGCGTTGGTGCGGGCGCGTTGGCAGGCAGGAAGTTCTCGCTTGCTCCAGCAATGGAGACAGCGAGATCAACGAGAGATTCGCCTGCAAAGTGCCTTGTTAGAGCCGGTATTGATGGGACTTTGTTTTCAGCAAGCGCGTCAAGGACGTCTAGAAAGATTTCGTTGCGGCCAATGTCGTCAAGTTCGCGGAACTGCGGCGAGACACCGGCTTCGACTGGAAATTGCCGCAAAAGTGCTGCACAAAACGAGTGGATTGTTTGGATCTTGAGGCCGCCGGGAGTTTCGATTGCGCGGGCGAAAAGAGTGCGGGCACGGTCGAGGCTTGGGGGCGCGTCTTCTCCCAGCTCGGCAAGGCCAGCGCGCAATGCGTCGTCGTCCAGCATCGACCATTCGCCGAGACGCTTGAACAGACGGTTCTGCATCTCCGTGGCGGCGGCTTTGGTGTAGGTCAGGCAAAGAATGCTTTGCGGGTTGGTGCCGTGCAACAGCAGGCGCGCAACACGATCGGTCAGAACGCGGGTTTTGCCGGAACCTGCGTTGGCGGAGAGCCATGTCGAGGCGTTTGGGTCGGCTGCGGTGTTCTGGGCAATTGAGGCCGGGGTCAACGGTTTCATTTTAGGATCACCTTTTTGGGATCCTGCGTTTCGTCCCATTCGCCAAAACGTGCGAGATGGTCGAAATCGCCACTAAAGCGGACGCGCTCCATCGCGCGGCGGGACATGTAGCCTTGGGCTTCCTGATGGAAGTGGTTGAGAAGTTGGCGAAGCTCGGCCTCGATTGTGACGGTGCGATAGTCGATCTCTTCGGATCGCGCGGCTTTGTAGTAATCCAGCGGCACGCCTGTTTGCTTCAATGCGCGATTTAGCCCGATGTGATCAACGCGGGCCACAGCTGTGGCGGGGATGTCTCCAAATGCGCCATGTTCAGCCATCACAGCTTCGACGAGAAGTTGACGTTTGTAGTAGCGCATTTCCTTCTCGCTTGGGGGAGAGCCAGTCTTGTAGTCGTAAATCACAAGCTGGCCGTCGGAGCGTCGATCAATGCGATCCGCCTTGCCGCGTAGTCGAAAGGGCGAGCCAGGGAGGGCGACGGTCCCTTCAATTTCCTGGCCCAAAGGCGTGGCGTCCTGTTGGCGGCGCGCTTCGTCGGCGATGAACTGATCCGCAATGGCCGAAAGATGTCCCAGCCATTGCGCGCGGACCGAGGGCCAGGGAACGCTGGCTGCCAGTTCAGCTTGCGCGATTTCAAGGAAACGTTGGGCGTCGGCTTCTGGGCCTGAGAGGGGGGCGGAGGTGAGAAAGGTTTCGGCAATACTGTGAAAGACTGTGCCGCGCATTGCCGCGTTCGGTTCGGGGCGAAGCGGCTGTAGAGCCTTAAGTTGAAGGGTATAGCGCGCGTAGATGGCGTAAGGATCGCGGATCAGCTTTTCGATGTCGGTGACTGTATAGGACAGTGTTCTTGCGCTGAGGGGCGGCGCAGGGGCTGGGCGGATTGCGGGCGCGGGGGCGGCTTCAGGTGTGTCAAGCTGGGTGGCGATCTGAAGGTAGCGCGCGCCGCGAGCGCGCATTTCGGCGATAGGTGTACCGGGCGCTTCGCCGGACAGCCCGCTTAACAGGTTCGTCAGGCGATTGAGCCATCGCGCGGGAACAGTTTCAGCGTCGTCATCGCGCCGTGCGCGCGAAATGATCACCCGGGGGGCGGCGATGGCCTGTTGGTAGTCATGGGCCGAGAGGCCAATCTCACGCTCTGGTGACAATAGACCTGCTTGCCTGCGCATTTTGCGCGACAGCCACGGGTCGGGATCGGGGCGTGCGGGCCAGACGCCTTCGTTGAGGCCGCCAAGAATGGCAAGATCAACACCCATGACGCGCGCCTCAAGAGTGCCCCAAACGACAACGTTTGGATGCGAAGCGTCCGTGGCGCGTGTGTTTCCGCCGGCGAGAGTTTTCTCGAAAAGGGCGCGGTAGTCAGGAAGGCTTAAGGGCGTTTCCGCGATCTTAGGGTCCTGGAGCGAAACGAGTGCCTGACGCGTGTCGCGGCCGGCCTCTTTTTCCCAAAGCTCGCCCGTCCCGGTTCCGCCCGGGCCTTGCGCAACGCGTTCTGCAAGCATGATATGCGTCGTGATGGCGGCACCCAAAGTCTGATCGAGGGGTTTGGCCAGATCGCGGAGAATGGTCTTGAGCCATGCCGCCCAGTTTGTGAACTCTGGCTTCTTTTCCGGGAGAGTAAAGGCATCGAGCGTTTCGGCTGTAATAGCCACCTCCCCCTCGCGCCTCAGGAACAGCTCAAACTCACGCGTGGCACGCAGGTGCTCGCCACGATCAGTTCCGTCGGTTCGCGTAATCGGATGCTTCAGCAGTGCGATGATGTCTTCAGCGCCAGGGCTTTCCTTTAAAAGGATCGCGACGTGCCGTAGGAATCGACCTGGTGGCGTGAGCGATAATGGGCGCCCGGCGCTGTCATCGGGAATGATGTTCCAGCGGGTGAGTGCTGCTGCGACACGACGCCCAAGGGTCCGGTCGGGTGTGATCAGAGCCGCCGTCTCGCCGTTCTCGACGGCTTCGCGCAACGCAACGGCAATCGCGAGCGCTTCGTCGCGGGGCTGGGGCGCTTCGATCAACGACAGACCTCTTGTCGCGGAGCCTAGATCGCCAAGCTTTGGACCTTCGGCGCGCCATTGGCTTGTCACGGGGGCAGGGCGCAAGGACAGAGAAATGAGCTTGTTTCGGAGGGGGTCGGGAGCGGGACTGGTCCAGATTGGGATCTCGGTTTTTGGATTGAGATCAAGCGCTTTGGCGAGCGTTGCGAACCGGTACTGGGGGTGATCTTCAAGGCTGAAGTCTTCGGTGTCTGTCAACGTTGTCCACACGTCCTCTGGAAGATCAGGGTCATAGCCGGGCAGGACGACTGCGCCCTGAGGGAGCCGGGCGACGGCGGTCATGAGGTCGAATGTGGTGCCGCGCGAGCCGGTGGAGCCGACGAGTAGCACAGGCGTTTCCAGCGGCCGCGCGGCCCAGCGATCAATGAGGACTTCGGTGGCCGCACGAAGTCGGGCGTCGGGGTCAGCTTGCGTCGTGCCGCTTAGGTTGATGTAGCGCTGTACAATGCTGAGAAAGTCGAGACTGCGGCGCCAATGGTGGGACTCGTCCCGAACTTCGAGTGAGAGGAGCGTTTCTGGATCGACGGCTTCTCCGTGGAGCTCGTCGAGAAGAGCGGCGAGACTGTCGGCAAGGTCGAACAGCGCGCTTTTGGGCGCGGGCGGGTCGGGCGCATCCAGGAGCGGCTTAATCAAGCGCGCGAGCTCCAGGGTGCGGTGCAGTTTGGAGGTTGCGGTGGGAAGCGGTGCGCCAGGAACAAGGCGGTCAATTGCGGTGAGAGGGGTAATGCGGGGCAGCAAGCGCGCCGTACCGTCCGAAAAGAGGTCAATCAGACGGCGGCGCATCCGTTCGGTGTTAACGATTATGTGAAGGCGGGCGAGGGCGTCGGGCGGCTGATCGCGATATGCCTTGAGGCAGCGATCGACGATATCGGCGGGGAAATCCACGCCGAGCGGCACACCGAAGAGGCGGGGCTTCTGGGCTGACTCAAACACCAGAAGCCTCGTTTGCCCTTGATAGAGCCGCTTTTGTACCGATGTCAGTCCAGCGACCGGGGTAGATCGTGGCGTGGAGATCGCCTGTTTCGGCAAGATGATCCCAGTAGGCGTTAAGCGAGAAGACACGATCAGGGATCGCGGTGAGGCGTTCGGTCCGGATGAGTTGCGCACCGGTGTAGACCATATCGCCACTGCGAGTGAGACGCGTCCCGCACAGACTGAAATCACCCTCTGCCGTCCGATTGATGGCGCGCTCAGGGGGAACGACCAGGAGCAACGCTTGCATGTCAGCCTGCCAGCTTTCTATGAGATGGGTCAGCGGGTTGGGGCCGGACCAGTCACAGTCTGGATTAATCGTCAGGGTTGGCGAGCCAATATGACCGAGTGCGGCCTTGAGGCCTCCGCCGGTATCGAGGATGTCGGGGGCTTCATGCAGAACCGTGACGCCTCTGCTTTCCAGATGTGGGGCAATGGCCTCGTGCCTATAGTGTGTGTTTGCATAAATCGTCTCTATTCCTGCAATTTTTGCCAAATCTAGGGTGTGGTCAATCATTGGCTTGCCGCGCAGAGGGAGCATCGGCTTGGGCGTGTCGTGTGTCAGGTCTCCCATCCGCGTGCCGAAGCCAGCCGCGAAGATCATAAGCGTGATGTCAGTGGGCATCATAGGGCCAGGCTTTCGATCATCCGGGCGTCGGGCGCTGGCAGCGCGGTGGTGAGATCCCCTGCGAAAGGGGCGAGAGACGGGTGGGAGCAGCACTCACTGAGATACCCGTAGACACGGGGTAGAGCCTTGAGGTGCTGGGTTTTCCCGTCGCGTCGCGCGGCACGGGCGAAAATGCCGAGAATGCGAAGATTGCGCTGGGCGCCAAAAGCCGAGAACGCCTCGGTGAGGGCCTCGACGCTGTCGCCTGTGCGGTAGGCGTAGACCGCAATCATCTCGCGACGCAAGCTCGGAGCAACATCGGTGCGGGCGTCTGTCAGAAGGGACATTAAGTCATAGGCGGGATGCGTGAGGAAAGCGTCCTGATAATCAAGAAGTCCGGGCTTGCGAGCGTTCGTTCTCTCGGGGAGCCAGATTATGTTGTCGGCATGGAAATCGCGCAGGCTAACGGTGGCCGGCGCGCGCAGCACTTTCTCCAAAATAGTCTCTAAACCGGCACGAAATGCGTCTAGGCCGGATGTATTTGCTGCCGGATACCAAATGTCGACCAGCTTGGTAGCTTCGCAAAACACACGGGCGGAGGGTGTTGCAAGGCTTGGCGGCGGCGCGTTTCTGATGGTGATCAGCGTATCGAGGAGTGTGTCGTATCGGGGCATTTGGCAGGTCGGATCTTGTGCAATCAGCGTTGTGAGCTGGGCATTTCCGAAGTCTTCCAGAAGGATGAGGCCAGCGGCGGTGTCGGCTGCAAATATCTCGGGCGCGGACAGGCCCTGAGCGCGGAGCCATTCGGTCATCTTGAGGAAGTCGGACAGCGACGTGTCGATAGCAGGGCCGCACTCCATCAGAATTGAGGAGGCACTGCCTTTCGAGAGCCGCGTATACTGGCGGATCGAAAGGTCTCCTGCGACGGGGGAGTGCGCGGCGTCAGCCCAGCCTGCGCTGGCAAGGAATGAGTCGCGCTTGTTAGGCATTCTCTGCCCCGAGAATGGACAGACGCGGGTCGTCCCACGACGCAGTAAGGGTGCGGCCATCTCCGTCCATAGCCAGTGTTATCCGCAGGGCGTCTTTTGGCGCGAGACTTCCGAGGCGATCGGGCCATTCGATTAGAGTGATTGCCGTTTCGCGCGCGTCGTCTAGCCCAAGCTCGATGATTTCGTTGGGGTCAGTAAGACGGTATAGGTCGGCGTGCCAAAGCGCACAAACCCCGTCGTCATAGGTTTGAACAAGGGTATAGGTTGGCGACGGCACATCTTCCCAAAGGCCTGAATCAGAAAGTCTTTTCTGGATGATTGCGCGCGCGAAATGGGTTTTCCCGGCGCCAAGGGTTCCGGTCAAAAGAAGACAGTCACCTGCGCGCAGATGTGGCGCAAGGCGGGCGGCGACGGCGGCTGTGTCGTCGGGGCCGGGAAGCACAATATGGACGGAAGCTGGCGATAGCATAGTTCCACCTTGGCGCTGCGGGCGCGGAGCCGCAAGGCGGATTAGGCAGCTTGACACAACTGTTCGCTAGGACGCGTTTCGGCCCCGCCATTGATTTGGAAGATGATCTACGTGCCGCCGCCGGCAATAGGGAGAAGGCGGCTCTCGATGACCCGCCCGTTGGTCACGATCACAGGGGCGGTCCGTTCGGCGAGCTCGTTTGGTTGAGGGCAAACGAGCGCAAATCCCCCCGGACCGGCGTTGGCAGCGAGCGGTCGCGCCAATCACGACTGGCGTGAAGGGTGGAAGTTTCTGCGATAAGCGAGTTGGGATCGACGCGCCAGAGGCGACCGTAGGCACTTTTGGTTAGGAGAAAGACGCCTGGAAGCGAAACCAAAGCTCGATGGTGTCGAGCAGGGTTTGGCTGAGTGCGATCTCGTGGCGGAACTGCCTGGTGAGCGACATTTCGGCGGATATGTCCTCGAAAAGGAAAGCGATGGCGCCGCCAGGGTGCGTGCGTCCCGTGATGCGATAGGCGAGATTTCCGGCAATTGACCAGACTTCGCAGCAGCTCCCGCCTTCGGCAGCGTTTTTTAGAATTTAGGTCGCTTCTATCGCGATATTCTCACCAAGGGCTGGGCGCTCGCTGTCAGATGTCGCCCCGATGCGGTCCAGTGGCCACCGCGCCTGAACGATGGCGCCGGATCGGATTTCGAACTGGGGTGCTGCGCTGCCGACATCGCCACCGTTGGCGAAACTTAATTCAGCGCCGGAGCGTTCCAGAAGGGTTTTCGCAATAAAAAGCCCGAGGCCCATTCCATCGTAACCCGGCCGCTGGCTTGAGGAGCCCTTGTTGCGCTCGCTCACGAAGGGATCACCGATCCGGCCTATAACTTGCGAAGAGAACCCGGGCCCATCGTCAGAAATCGTCAGCACAATGGTCTCGTTGTCCCAGCCCACATCGATCCAGACATTTGCAGCGGCAAAATCGACGGCATTTTGTACGAGATTGCGCAGTCCGTGGATGATCTCAGGGTGGCGGTCGATGGTGGGTTGCTTTGGACCGCCAAGGGTCAGCGCGGCAATATCGTAGTGGACGTTCTTGCCGCGATTCTCGTGCGGTTCGGCAGCTTCGCGGACGACCGCGCTTAGCGGTGCGCGGCGCATCAGCAAATCATCTTTGCCGGCCTGACCCATGGAGCGTAGGATGTCGCGGCACCGGTCAGCTTGATCCCGGATCAGCATAGCGTCTTCTTTGAGCTGCGGATCATCCAGTTCGTCGATGAGTTCGGCGCTGGCGAGCTTGATCGTGGCCAGAGGTGTGCCAAGCTCGTGGGCCGCAGCCGCAACAACCCCGCCGAGATCGGTCAGCTTTTGCTCGCGCGCGAGCGCCATTTGCGTAGCGGTGAGCGCATCTGACATGGCGTGAACTTCGGCAGTAATTCGGCTTGCAAACAGGCCTAGGAACATGACGCCGATCACAAGAGCGGTCCAAAACCCGATCACGAAGTCCTGCGGCATCTTCATAATAAAGCCGTCCTCAGTGCGAAGCGGCAGATGCCACATGGCGACTATGCTGATAAAGCCGATGGTTGCCGCGCCGAGGAGCGCAGTGGTTCCAGGTTTAAGCGCCGTCGCTGAGATGGTGACAGGGGCCATGATCAGAAGCGCGAATGGGTTGTTCAAACCGCCGGTCAGCGCAAGCAGAAATGCCAGTTGGCCGATGTCAAACAATAGCATCCACGCGACCTCAAATTCGGTCAGCCGCTTGTTTTCCGGGAAAACGAAGACGGCCACCAGATTGGCGACGATCGAAGCGCTGATGGCAAGAAAGCAGAGGCCCAGATTCAGGTCGAGGTCAAAAAGCCGTTGTGCAACGGTGATTGCGGCAAGCTGTCCGCCAATGGCGACCCAGCGCAATACGATAAGTGTTCTGAGGCGAACCCAGTTCGAGCGGTTGATTTTGGAGTTGAAGCCGGGCTGATCGACCATCACTTCCTCGTGTGCGGGGCAAGCTGTCTTCTTGTAGACAGCTTTCGCATGCCGGATCAATGCGATCAAAGGTACCTGAGGAGGGAAGCGGATGAATAGGGTCTATGTTGGGGCGACTTCGGCGGTGCTTGCCGTTGCAATCGGTGGCGCGGCGGTTTGGACGGCGCTTTATCAGGAGAGCTCCTGCGGCGGAAACGCGATTGCTGGCGGGAATGTAGCAATCGGCGGTCCATTTGAGTTGATGAACGGGGACGGCATGCTTGTGACGGATGGCGATGTGATTGATGGGCCGACGCTTGTGTACTTTGGGTACACGTTCTGCCCCGATGTTTGTCCGTTCGATGTGGCGCGCAATGCGATCGCCGTTGATATCCTGGCTGAGCAGGGGCTTGATGTAACGCCGGTGTTTATCTCGATTGACCCGGAGCGCGACACACCGGAGATTGTCGCGCAATACGCGTCCGACATGCATCCGAAGATGATCGGTTTGACCGGGAGCCCCGAGCAGGTCAAGGCGGCAAGTCAGGCCTATAAGACTTACTATGCGAGGGGCACAGGTGAGGGAGAGTTTTATCTGATGGATCACTCGACATTCACCTATCTGATGCTACCTAACACTGGTCTTGCTTCGTACTTCGGGCGAGATGTGCAGCCCGAAGAAATGGCAGAGCAGACGGCCTGTCATATCGCAGCTAACTGACTTTGTTTGACGCATGGGGGTCGTCGCCCTAGGGTTCCGGACAATGGGGCAGGAGGAATATATGGCTGACCAACCGCTTAAAGACATTGGGGCCGACAAATCGCTTTTGATCGTTGATGACGACGAGCCATTTCTGCGGCGTCTCGCGAGGGCAATGGAAAAGCGTGGTTTTGAAGTCGAGACGGCTGAAACTGTTGCCGCAGGGACGGCGATTGCGACGGCGCGCCCTCCAGCCTACGCAGTCGTTGACTTGCGGTTGGGTGATGGGAATGGGCTTGACGTAGTCGAGCGTATTCGCGAGCGCCGAGAGGACAGCCGCGTAGTGGTGCTGACCGGATATGGCGCGATTGCTACGGCTGTTGCGGCCGTGAAGATCGGCGCGACGGATTATTTGTCGAAACCTGCTGATGCCAATGACGTGACAGCGGCATTGCTGGCGACTGATGACGAGTTGCCGCCGCCCCCGGAGAACCCAATGAGCGCGGATCGTGTGCGTTGGGAGCATATTCAGCGAGTGTATGAGTTATGTGATCGCAATGTCAGCGAAACCGCGCGTCGCCTGAGCATGCATCGACGCACCCTTCAGCGGATTTTGGCGAAGCGGTCGCCGAGGTAGGTTTAAAGCAGGGCAATGAGCGTGTTGTGACGCGCGACGTAGGCCTCGCGGACCTCAACAGGCGGACGTAGGACAATCTTGAGGCCTTGGGCGACCGCGTCGTCCGGGGCCCCGAAGAATTTGTTTGCCTCGGTGAGCGTGAACCCGGCCACCTGCACTGCTTCGAGCCATGCAGAAATCTTGTCGGCCTTTTTAATCTTTTTCTTGATGGAAATCGGTAGTGTTGCAGGCAAGCCGAAACGAAGGTGGACGGCGGCTGCCAAACGATCATCCAGCGCTCCGTATCCTGGTCCGACAGAAGCCTTCACCGGCGAAATCATGTCGCCGATGACGTACTCTGGCGCATCGTGAAGAAGCGCCGCAAGGCACCATTTTGCGGGGGCGTCAGGATTAATGCGTGCGAAGATTTCTTCCACAAGCAGCGAGTGTTCTGCAACGGAATAGGCAAAGTCGCCTATGGTCTGACCGTTCCAGCGCGCAACAAAGGCCAAGCCATGCGCAATGTCTTCGATTTCGATGTCGACCGGTGTTGGGTCGAGCAGGTCGAGGCGTCGGCCAGATAGCATTCGCTGCCATGCGCGTGGGGGTTTTTTGAAAGCTCGCATGGTGGGGATGTGGGGCAAAGTGCATCAGGGCGTCAAGGTGCCTCGGCATGGAAATACCCAAATTCAGGCCCAGATTCTGGCACAATTCACCCCTATCGCTAAGACTTGAGAAGTTAAAATGCCCGTTAAAATGGGTAGCTTCAGTCACGATTTGGAAACAATCAACACGGTACCAGTGATCGAAAGACCGGGAGGAGACACAGGCAAAGCGGCCAGACGCCGCAGAAAGGAGACATGATGCGACGCATCCTCACAAGCCTGACCCTTTTGGCAGCTGTTCTGCCAACGACGATCCAAGCCCAGGCAGCCTGCGCAGAGCGGGATATGGTGGTGGAAAAACTGGAGGGCCGCTACGGCGAAGTTTTCGCAGGCGGCGGGCTACAGAGCTCGAGTTCTGTATTCGAGGTCTGGTTTTCGGAAGAAAAAGGCACTTGGACTATCTTGATGACGCGCCCGAATGGTCTGTCGTGTATCATGGCGTCGGGCACAAATTGGCGCGAGGCAGGGCCCAATCTTAGGACGCCGGCGGGTATCAAAAGCTGACGTTGGTTGCCGGGGACTATACCTGGTGCTATCTGACCCGTTGAACTGATTAAGGAGCGGGTCTTATGGCCAACGATTACGTAGTAAAAGACATCTCTCTGGCGGAGTTTGGGCGCAAAGAGCTTGATATCGCTGAAACTGAGATGCCGGGCCTGATGGCTTTGCGCGAGGAGTTCGGCGAAAGCAAGCCGCTTAAGGGCGCGCGCATCGTTGGATCGCTCCATATGACTATCCAAACCGCAGTCTTGATTGAGACTTTGGTGGTGCTTGGTGCTGATGTGCGCTGGGCCTCGTGTAATATCTTCTCGACCCAAGACCATGCAGCAGCAGCCATTGCGGCGGGGGGTACGCCAGTCTTTGCCATTAAAGGCCAGAGCCTGGTCGAGCACTGGGATTATCTCGACCGATCCTTCATGTTTGAGGATGGCCCCAACCTTATCCTGGATGATGGCGGCGACGCGACCCTCTATATCCTTCTTGGATCTCGGGTTGAGAATGGCGAAAGCGATCTGATCTTGATCGCCAAGTCAGAAGAAGAAGAAGCGGTTTTTGCTCAGATTAAGAAACGGATGGCTGCAAGCCCCGGCTGGTTCACCAAGATGCGTGATCAGATCAAAGGCGTTTCTGAAGAAACGACGACTGGCGTGCACCGCTTGTATGAGTTGGTGAAGCAGGGCCAACTTCCGTTCCCCGCAATCAACGTCAATGACAGTGTTACAAAGTCAAAGTTCGATAACAAGTACGGTTGTAAGGAATCGCTGGTTGACGGTATTCGCCGCGCGACTGACACGATGATGGCTGGCAAAGTGGCCGTTGTCATGGGGTACGGCGACGTAGGCAAAGGATCGGCGGCGTCGCTTCGCGGTGCGGGCGCGCGGGTAAAAGTAACCGAGGTTGATCCAATTTGTGCACTTCAGGCCGCGATGGACGGCTTTGAGGTGACGCTTCTGGAAGACGAAATCCCTTCGGCGGACATCTTTATCACGACAACTGGCAACAAAGACGTCATCCGCATCGAGCATATGCGAGAGATGAAGGACATGGCCATCGTTGGAAATATCGGCCACTTCGACAACGAAATTCAGGTGGCAAGCCTGAAGAACCACAAATGGACGAACATCAAAGAACAGGTCGACATGATCGAGATGCCTTCGGGTAACCGGATCATTCTGCTTTCTGAGGGGCGTCTTTTGAACCTTGGCAACGCAACCGGACATCCTTCGTTCGTTATGTCTGCGAGCTTTTCAAACCAGGTTCTGGCGCAGATCGAGCTTTGGACCAAGGGTGATCACTATGACAACACGGTTCATATTCTGCCCAAGCACCTGGACGAGAAAGTCGCTCGACTGCACCTGGCGCGGGTTGGCGCGAAGCTGACCGTGCTGAAGGCCGATCAGGCAGCCTATATCGGCGTCTCTCCGGAAGGACCGTTCAAGCCCGAACACTATCGCTATTGATTAAACGGGGCGCAGGAAGCTGCGCCCCTTTGCTGCCCTGATGGATATTCGCGTCTTGTCCGGCGTTTTAAGGTGGCGATCGCAACTGTCGTCAGGTTGCGTCCAGACAGACTATTGCCCGCAGAATGGAACCCCACAGTCCCACTTTGTGTGTCGGATCCCTATTTGCCGCCAGCGCGCTGGAAGGCTGGCCTTACACTCCGGATCGTTGCAGGGCTGCATTGCGGCTGTTCACACCTCGGACGTTATGACCCTGTCGCTATTGGGGCTGTGAGTTTGTCGATGGCTACTGTTGAGATGGACTGCTCCATTTCGCTGAGGCTTGCGCTTTGGGAGCGGCACGGTCTTCAAGGCCTGGCTGTTGAAGTCCTAGGGGCAGACGTCACGCGCATCGTTCA
The DNA here is from genome assembly GCA_905479635.1 of uncultured Boseongicola sp. Classification (GTDB taxonomy): domain Bacteria; phylum Pseudomonadota; class Alphaproteobacteria; order Rhodobacterales; family Rhodobacteraceae; genus Boseongicola. Next base: position 21,550 of record CAJQNG010000228.1, read on the forward strand.
TCTCTCAAGCTAGGCCTGTCGTCGGATGCCTACGTCTTCCGGAGATGGCGCTAGGCGGTCAACACATGTCGCCGGGAGGGCGGCTGATGTGTCTGGGCTTCAATTTCAAGAGTGACGTTCGTTATTGTTGAAGTGTGATTGGAACCGTGCACCAGAAGAACAGGCGTTTTTGCAGGCTGCACTGCGAACTGCACGCCATTGCCTTGGCCCTGATTTTAACGCGCTGCACGCCGACCAACTTCGTACGCAGACGACCGATGGTCGCGTGTTTTGCAGACGACGATTGGTCGGCGAGAGATCGGCAGTAGTCTGATTTCAGCACCGCCGTGGTCATTCACACCAGAACAAGCACAACCCCCATCAACGCCATTCCGACAGTAGGGTAGACCCCATCCATCCAGATCAACGCACGATCGCGCTGGGCAAACAGCACATTGGTGACACCCCAAGGCGCGGCGATGAAAAGACCAAGGCCGAGCCCTGTCAGCAGACCCTTGCCCACAGTCTCGACGCCTGATGTTACAAGTACATGCCGCATCATACCCGCCACAAGAAGCGCGCACAGGAAGCTGACGATGTAGGGTGCTGGGTTGCTGCGGTTGACGGATTCTTCGGTCAGGCCCGACGCGGCCATCCACTGTTTACCGACAACGCCGTACCAGATCGCTCCGAATATCCACGCGGCCGTTGCGGCCGCTACTACGCTGAGAAATCCCATGTTGTTTGTCCCTCGCTGTTTTTATGGCGCGAGTATCGGACGCCTTTGCGTATCCGCCTAGCTTTGTTTGAAAGCCAGCGTTTCTAAAGCCCGCCAAGATCAGAAATAATGCGCCATTCGTCATCTGTGACGGGCTGCACGGACAGGCGGGAATTTTTTACGAGCACCATATCCGCGAGGCGCTCATCTGCCTTGATGGCATCAAGGTGTACGGGCGTGGAGAGCGCCTTGACGGCCTTGATGTCAACGCATTCCCAACGGTCATCGTCTGTTGTGCTGTCGGGGTGGGCTTTGGCGATCACTTCGATGATGCCGACGATCTCGCGATCTTTTTGCGAATGGTAAAAGAAGCCGCGGTCGCCGACTTCCATTTCGCGCATAAAGTTGCGGGCCTGATAGTTTCTCACGCCATCCCATTCTTCGCCGGCGTCGCCTTTGGCGACCTGTTGGTCCCAGCCCCAGGTCGAGGTTTCAGATTTGAAGAGCCAGTAGCGCATGAGATTATTCCTGTTTGACCGGCCGGGAAAGGAGGGCGCCGACGGCGTCTTCGACGGCCATTTTCCCCGTGGCCACGGCGTGAATTGCAATGGTTAGGGGAAGGTTAAGGTTTTGGGCACTGGCTTCGGTCGCAAGAGCCTCTGCGGTGGCGATGCCCTCGATTGTTGAGGTCATGTCAGGCTGATCGCCGCGCCCAAATGCAACGCCTGCAGAAAAGTTTCGGGATTTGTCTGAGGTGCAGGTTAAGACGAGATCACCAAGACCCGATAGCCCCTGCAGGGTTTCTGGATGTGCGCCCTTCGCCACCGCGTAGCGTATCATTTCAGCGAAGCCACGCGCGATAACTGCGGCGCGGGCGCTGTCACCGAAGCCTGCGCCGATGGCCATGCCAGCTGCTAGCGCGATCACGTTCTTCAGGGCACCGCCAAGTTCGGCGCCGACGGTGTCTGTGGTGCGATAGAGGCGGAGAGCCGGCCGGGAGAGGGTTGCTTGAAGGCTAAGCGCCCGCGCTTCGGTTTCTGCCGCGAGCGTAAGTGCGGTGGGCAGGCCACGAGCAATGTCGGTGGCGAAGCTTGGGCCGGTTATCAGTGCGGCATTTGAGTTTTCAGCCTTTGCTTTCAAGGTTGCGACCGGGCCAAGGCCTGTCTGGCGGTCGATGCCCTTGCAACACGCAACCAGTGTGCGCCCGGACCAGTCCGGAGCGGCGGCAAGGAAGGTTGCGAGTGATTGCATCGGGACCGCGATCAGGAGGGTGTCGGCCTCGATTTCTGCGAGGTTGCCCGAAATGGCCAGGCTTTTGGGCAAATCATGTCCGGGCAGGCGGCGCGGTGACTTACGTCCCCTGCGCATGGTCTCGGCGGTCTCGTCGTCACGACACCAGAGTGTTACGGGCGCACCATTAAGTGAAAGCGCGATGGCGAGTGATGTGCCAAACGCACCTGCGCCGATAACGGCGGTGTGGCTCATGCCTTTGCCCCTTTCTTACCGGAGCCGAGCATGGCTGGGCTTGTTGCGTCAAGCGGCCATCGCGGGCGGGCAATAAGTGGAATGAGCCCGTGGTGGTTGATAGCGTCAAGTTCGAGGCCTGCCCAAGCGATCATCGCAGCATTGTCGGTGCAAAGCGCGAGCGGCGGGGCGGTAAACGCGACGCGGGCTTGCATGGAAACCGACTGGAGAGCGTCGCGGATCTGAATATTTGCGGCGACCCCGCCCGCGACGGCGAGCGCCGGGTTCTCGGGGTTCAATTTCAGATATTCGGCAAGAGCGCAGCGGGATTTTTGAGCAAGCACGTCTGATACGGCCGTTTGAAACCCCGCGCATAGGTCGGAGCGGTTCTGTTGCGTGATGCCACCTTGTGCGTCGACAAGCTTGTCGCGCTCCCGAAGGACAGCGGTTTTGAGGCCTGAGAAGCTCATGTCGCAGCCCGGACGCTTCAGCAGCGGGCGCGGCAGAGCAAAGTGGTTCGCGTTGCCTTTGCGCGCTTCTTGTTCGAGGGCCGGGCCGCCAGGTTGCGGCAAGCCAAGGAGGCGGGCAACCTTGTCGAAGGCTTCGCCTGGCGCGTCATCGATGGTGCCGCCCAGCCGGGTGAAGCTATCGGGGCCGTGGACTGTAAGGAATTGGCAGTGGCCACCAGAGACGAGAAGCATCAGGTATGGGAATGTCAGATCGTCGGTCAGGCGGGGTGTAAGGGCGTGGCCCGCGAGGTGGTTTACACCAATCAGCGGCTTGCCGGATCCGGCAGCTAGGCCTCGGGCCATCATGACGCCAGAAATAACGCCACCAATGAGGCCAGGGCCTGCGGTCACAGCGATGGCGTCCATATCGGCTAAAGATTTGCCGGAGTCTGCGAGCGCCTTTGCGACGGCAATATCCAGCTTTTCGGCGTGGGCGCGGGCGGCTATTTCCGGAACGACGCCTCCAAACGCTGCGTGGAGATCAGCTTGGCCTGCGACAACGGATGACAGAATGGTCCTATCATTCTGCACGACGGCTGCTGCTGTGTCGTCGCAGCTGGATTCTATTCCAAGGATGGTCCGAATGGCTGTCATGTGCGCTGTCTTGCGTGAGCAATGATTGGCAGGTAACACCGAGAGGCCGATCGCACAAGCAACGGTCCCTGAATGGACGACGCTTCGCCGACCCTTCTATTGACCCGCCCCGACGCGCAATCGCGCGCCTTTCTTGCTGAGTGCGAGGGAGTTTTGGAGCGGCGAGTGCCTGCCGTTGTGGCTCCGGTTATGCGGATCGTTGAAGTCGGGAATATTCCGGATCTAGACCAGTTTGCGACAATTGCCGTGACATCTTCCCACGCGGTGCGCCGACTTGCAGACGAGGGCGCGTTGCGGGGGCGCCGCGTGGCTTGCGTTGGCGAAATGACGGCGCGTCTGGCGCGTGAGTTCGGTGCTGAAGCGGTGTCTCTGGGGGCCGACGTTTCGAGTTTTTTGGAGAGGAGCGAGGCCATTATCGGGCCGTGTCTGTATGTCAGGGGTCGGCATGTCCGCTTGGATTTGGTTGCGGCTTTAGAGGAACGGGGGGTCATGTCGGAGGATGTGATTGTCTATGATCAGGTTGCGCAGCCCTTGAGTCGGGCGGGCGAGGCGTTGCTTTTCGGCGCCTCGCCCGTTGTTGCGCCGCTTTTTTCTGCGCGAACCGCCGAATTATTAGGCAAAACGCTGGGCATACGGGCGCCTTTGACTGTGATTGCGATCAGCGAGACTGTTGCGTCGGCCTGGATCGGTGGTGGAGACGTGAGGATTGTGACAGAGCCATCCTCGGCGGCAATGTGCGCGGCAGTTGTGCGGTACTTTTAGCGTCGTTTACTTGTTGTCACCGCTGTGGCGCAATACAGTTACTGGTGTAGTTTCGGTGGTCCCACTGAGGCGCGCGACTGATGGGAGTTATTGACTTTGGTTAGCGGCAAAAATTCGTCCAAGGTGTCGAAAGACAGCACAAATTCTCCGAAAGACGGCGAAGCTTTGGAATCTGACGGCGTGGATTCAGCGAAAGTCGATGATGCCGAATCGTCTGAAACAAAAGATTCTGAGAACCCTGAGTCGGATGACGCGGAAGCGTCAGAGGGGGAGGGTCTGATCGAGGGCGCAGAGGTTATTGCTGAAGACGGCGATGCTTCAGACACTTTGAGCGATGAAGCCGCTGTCGATGAAACTGCGCCAGAGGTTTTAGAAGTCGCGGAAGCTATCTCGTCGCCCGCGCCGCCGCCGGAACCGTCCAGGCCTTCGACGGTTGGTCTTATTTTTGGCGGACTAATAGCAGGCGCTATCGGATTTCTGGTTGCAACCTTCGCGGTGCCTGAAGGGTGGCCAAATCCTCCCGCGGGTCCGAACGAGGCGATGCAGGCGGAGCTTGATAGTCAGGCTGGGCAAATCGCAGCCTTAGACTCGCAGATTGCTGATATTGGCGCTGTGCCAATTCCCGTTGAGGCGGATTTGACGCCAATGCAGGATGAGATTGCAGGCCTGTCGGAGCGGATTGATGCGCTGTCCGGGGATTTGGCTGCTGCTTCTGCTCGGATCGAGGTTTTGGAGAATTCGCCGGCCGCAGTGATTGAGGCCGCGCCTTCCGTAGACTTCGGGGCTGAGATGGAAACTTTCCGGGCAGAACTTGAGGCTGCGGCGGCGGCTGCGAGGGCCGAGGTCGAGGCGGCGCAGACGCGCGCCGAGCAGATTGAAGCGGACGCCGCCGCCGCTGCTGAAATGGCCATACAGCGTGCGGCGCTTGCGCAGGTTTCGGCGGCTCTGGAAAGTGGCGCGCCGTTTGCAGATGCGTTGGTCGACGTTCCGAATGTGCCCGAAGCATTGGCCGCTGTTGCGGAGCAAGGCGTTCCGACATTGGCCGGATTGCGGGCTGAGTTTCCGGATGCGGCTCGCGATGCGCTTCGGAATGCCCAAAGCATTCCTGCTGATGCAAGCGCGATCGAGCGGATAGCTGCGTTTTTGCGACAGCAGACGAACGCGCGATCCTTGTCGGCACGCGAAGGCGATGATCCTGATGCTGTTTTGTCGAGGGCCGAGGCCACTTTGAACGATGGAGATCTTGCGTCAACGTTGGAGGAGTTGTCCGTATTGCCGGAAGGCGCGATTGCCTCACTTGGCGGTTGGATAGCGCAAGCTGAAACACGTGTGGCCGCGACGACAGCGGTGCAGTCGCTTACTGATGAAATGAACTGAGGAAGGCGTTTTTAGATGATCTGGTCTTTACTGAGAATCTTCCTCTTTGTTGCGCTTGTGGGCGCGGCGGCCTGGGGCGTGGGAATGCTTCTGGAAGCCGAAGGCGGCGTCCGCGTGTCCGTGGCGGATACCGAGTTTACCTTGGGAGCGCTCGAATCCGTGATCGCGCTTGTGGTGCTCGTCATCGTTACCTGGCTGGCCTTCAAGGTCGTTGGTCTAATCGTTGCGTTTTTGCGGTTTCTTAACGGCGACGAGACCGCAATCACGCGGTATTTTGCCCGCGGCCGGGAACGCAAAGGTTACGACGCTTTGGCCGAAGGGATGATGGCGGTGGCATCCGGCGATGGGCGTTTGGCGCTGACCAAAGCATCAAAGGCTGAGCGGTATCTTAAGCGACCTGACCTGACTACGCTTCTGACGGCGCAGGCGGCCGAGATGGCCGGCGACAAGCTGAAGGCCGAGGTTGCTTATAAGAAACTTTTGCAAGACGACCGAACACGGTTTGTTGGTGTGCGCGGGATTATGCGGCAGAAACTGCTGGATGGCGACACGGACATGGCACTGAAGCTTGCTGAGCGCGCGTTTGCTTTGAAGCCAAAGCACGAGGAAACTCAAGACGTTCTGTTGAGTTTGCAGGCCGGTCAACACGATTGGTCCGGGGCGCGCAAAACGTTGAGTGCGAAGCTGAAGTACGGGTCATTACCGCGCGACGTGCATCGCCGCCGTGATGCGGTTTTGGCCTTGGGCGAAGCGCGCGATATTGTCGATGAAAGTGCTTCGATCGAGGCGCGTGAGAAGGCGATTGCGGCCAATAAGATGTCGCCCGATCTGGTCCCGGCAGCGGTTATGGCGTCAGACAGTTATGTCGCAGAAGGTAAGCCAAAGTATGCGACCCGAGTTATTCGCAAGGCTTGGGACGTTGCGCCGCATCCTGATCTTGCAGCTGCTTTTGCGCGGATTGTACCAGACGAGAGTCCGGGCAAACGCATCTTGCGCTTTGGTGTTTTGACAAACCAACACAGGGATCACGCAGAGACGCGACTTTTGCAGGCAGAGCTTGAGATCGCTGCGGAAAACTTTCCGGCGGCGCGCAAGGCGCTTGGAGATCTGGCGGAAACCGATCCGACAGGACGGACGTTGACGATTATGGCAGCGGTCGAGCGCGGTTCGGGGGCAGATGATGCGCTTGTGCGCGGGTGGCTTGCGCGCGCGCTGGCAGCGCCACGTGATCCGCAGTGGGTCTGCAACAAGTGCCAGACGGTGCATGGTGTTTGGTCTCCGATTTGCGACAATTGCGATGGATTTGATACGATGGCCTGGACGCGCCCGCCGGAGGGGTCGTCTTCGATGCTGACCGGGGCCGAGATGTTGCCGTTGATCGTTGGACAGATAGAGCCGCCGGTGTCAGTCGATGATGTTGAAGACGCTGAAACGATCGATGCTGTGGCTGAGGTTGCCGAGTCCGAGCCAGCAGATGCGACAGGGGACAAGCAGTTCGCGAATGCGGATGGTCCTCCTGCGGATTTTGCGTCGGAAAATGCCGAGGAAGAGCAGAAGAAAGACGCGACTTAGATCTATCCCTTGGATCGAAATCTTGCTATGAGGCGCGTCGGTGCGCCGCTGTAGCTCATCAGGTAGAGCACATCATTCGTAATTAGCGGGTCCCCGCGAGAATGACTTGCAAAACCAAAGAGTTCGCGGCAAGTGAGAAGAATTAGTAGGGCCATAGTAGGGCCCGCGATGCCTCAATAGCTCAGATGGTAGAGCAGGTCCTTCGTAAGGACAAGGTCG
>CAJQNG010000229.1 GCA_905479635.1 uncultured Boseongicola sp.
TATTTACATCGCCAGATTCAATCGCTCCCACAAAGAATGGCGCAAAATCGCGGGACGGGACCTTCCGGAAGGTCGGTTCCAGATTGAGGTTCGGCTCTGCTTCGACCTCAAGTTCGATCACCGCGCCGGTCAGTCCGTATCCGCCCATGGTCGCGAAGAATAACGGTGCATTTTCCGTTCGTGAACACCGCACCAACTCGCCGTCGGGACGTACAATGAACATGCTGCGCACAGTGGATCCCATGGGACCATGAGGCGCTGGCCAGCCATGTGCATTGACGCAAAATGTCGCCGCCACGCCAAAATCATTGTTCGATTGCATGACTTTGGGTCCAAACCCAAGCGGATCTAACGCTCGAATCACATCACTCCAACGGGCACCGGCATGCACACGATAGGTCGTCCCGCCCCGATTGATTTGGGTAAAGCCATTGTCGAAAGTCATCGCATGACCGTTGGTCGGGATCGCGTGTCCGCCCATCGAATAACGCCCGGCTCCGACGTTGAAAGGGCGTCCTTCATCGCGGGCAGCGGCTATCTCGGCGCGGATTTTATCAGCAAGGATTTCGGTCGGGTTTTCTACCGCGACGGTGTGCCGGAAAATCGGAGTTTCACTTAGAAGACTGGCGTCGTTCATTGTGCCGTCCGCGCCAACTGGCTGCAAAGAGGTCGTCCCCGCCAGCGGGGGGCGCTTCGATGTTAGTTTGGCGCCTGCAATGCCGCCGACAATGCCGCCGCCGGCAAGAAGAATAGCGCGTCGTGTCAATTCGCCCATATCTGACCCCTTCTCTGTTCGGTACTGACGCTACAAATCGAATGTGGCGAAAACCGGAGCATGATCGCTTGGCTTTTCCCAACCGCGAGCTTCGCGCAACACGCGGCTTCCATGCCCTGCATTCGCGATATCGGACGTCGCCCAGATATGATCAAGACGTCGGCCCTTGTCTGCGTCTTCCCACCCCGGTGAGCGGTACGACCACCAGCTATAAAGCTGTCCGTCAGGGATATCCTGGCGCGTGATATCGACCCATTTACCCGCATCTTGTGTAGCTCCAAAATGCTCAACTTCGATCGGTGTGTGGCTCACGACCTTCAGAAGCTTCTTGTGATCCCAGACGTCATCTTCGCGCGGCGCAATATTCAAGTCCCCGACAAGAATGGATCTTTTTGGAGACTCCGCGTGGAACGCATCACGCATTTCAGTCAGGTAATCGAGTTTCTGACCAAACTTGATGTTCTTTTCACGGTCCGGAATGTCGCCCCCGGCTGGGACGTAGAAGTTATGAATTGTCACGCCGTTCGCAAGCCGCGCTGCGACGTGGCGGGCGTGGTCGAGGGAGGCGTAGTCAGCCCCACCGGCATCTTCCAAGGGGAGCTTCGACAAGATTGCGACGCCGTTGTATCCCTTTTGACCGCGGGCAACCATGTGGCTGTAGCCAAGGGCTTGGAAGGCTTCGAGGGGGATTTTCTCGACGGGCGATTTGCATTCCTGAAGGCAAAGAACGTCGGGGGCTTCTTCTTGCAACAGCTTGCAAACAAGGACCTCGCGGAGGCGAATGGAGTTAATGTTCCAGGTGGCAAGAGTGAAGGACATGGGAGCTCCGTTCGGTTTTGGGTTGGCGCGAGAGTAACAAGCGCCTGCGTCGGGGACCACGGACAATTGGCAATGTGGTGGGCAACGCACGGTCAAAAAATACACTGTGCAACCGGCAAGAGATTATTGGCGTTATTTTGAAGGGAATGGGAGAAAAGCGCGCGTCGGTATCACGTCGATGCAACGGCAGCATTCCGTCGGTGCGCCTAGATGCGAACGGTGGCGGGATGCGCGAGACGTGGTAGCGGCGTCAAGAGGTATTGTGTGGATGTTATGGGGGCGGTCGCTGAGTTTAGGCGCCCAGAACTTGCTCAAGAATGTCACGAAGGTCTTTGCGTTGCTTACCCGTAAGGCCTGCCATCAGCTCCGCATTCACTTTTTCGACGCTCCCGAAAAGCGTTTGACTTAAAGCGCGCGCCGCATCCGTGGGGTAGATGGTATGCGTCCGCCGAGATGTCGGATGTGCGCGGCGTTCCAGCAGATTTTCTGATTCCAAATGATCGATGGCACGGCTGATTGCTATCATGATCGTCGGCGGACCAATTGTCGGGGGGCAGTTTCTAGCGGAAACGCCAAACTCTGATCCATTCAAAATAACCGCTCTGACCGTGCATATGTGCACAGGGATGCTGATCCTTGTCTTGATGGTGGTCCGGCTGACCGTGCGCATGGCGACAGCCCAAGCCTCCCCACGCGGATATCGGCAATGACCTTTTGAACAAGGGCGCAGCGGCACCACATTGGGGGGCCGATGTGCCTGGTTTTGCCATATGTATTTCGGGACTGGCCACCGCAAATATCGCGGGCCTTCCGGCTCTCGTGTTTGGCGGATCGGGCGAGCCTTTACCTGCCGGTTTTGATGACATTGCGCCGCGTATCGCGCACCGCGTTATTGCCACGCTGCTAGGTTTGCTGATCCTCAGCCGCGGGGCGGCGGGTCTTTACCACCAGTACGCGCGCAAAGACGGGCTTTTGGGGCGCATGTGGTTCGGAGGTCGCGGCGCGTAAGACCGTCAGCGGCTTTGTTGATCAGTCGATGTTCAGGACGAAAAAAAGGGCCCCACGGGGCCCTTTGTCATTCTTATATCGCTGTTTTACAGCGCGCCCCTAAGCGCCATCAAGTCCGACAGACGCTTGGCCGCTGTGTCGACAGCGTCACCTTCGGCCGCGTCACGGGCAGCCTGCGCCTTGGCGACACGCTCGTCCATGAACTCGGCCGTAACTTCGCCTTTTGGCAGGGCCTCTTCCGCCAGCACGGATGTGCCCTCGGACGAGATTTGCGCAAAGCCGCCGGTTACGACGAATTCCTGCGTGCCGCCGTCCATCTCGACCAACAGAACGCCGGGGCGCAACGTGGTCACAGTTGGCGCATGGTCGGGCATAGCCGTCATGTCGCCATCCGCCCCCGGAATTTGCACCGCTTTGGCCTTACCCGAGACCAGACGGCGCTCCGGTGAGACGAGATCGAATTGCATCGTGTCAGCCATTGGCTTTCACTCCTTAGGCAGCCTCGGCGGCCAGTTTCTCGGCTTTCGCCTTCACGTCGTCAATGCCGCCAACCATGTAAAAGGCCGCTTCCGGCAGGTGATCGTATTCTCCGGCAACAACCGCTTTGAACGACGCGATTGTGTCTTCCAGCTGAACCTGAATACCGTCCGAACCGGTGAAGACTTTTGCAACGTCGAAGGGCTGGCTGAGGAACCGCTCGATCTTACGGGCGCGGGCCACGGCCAGTTTGTCTTCTTCCGACAGTTCATCCATGCCGAGGATGGCGATGATGTCCTGCAGGGACTTGTAGCGCTGGAGGATTTGCTGAACGTCGGTAGCAACTTTGTAGTGCTCGTCACCGATGATGAGCGGGTCAAGCAGGCGCGAGGTCGAGCCAAGCGGGTCCACAGCGGGGTAGATGCCTTTTTCCGAGATCGCGCGG
>CAJQNG010000230.1 GCA_905479635.1 uncultured Boseongicola sp.
CGCCCGGGGCGTACTCCATCGGCAGCATCGAATGGTCCTGGTTGATGATAAGGGCCGACAGGTACCTTCCGTCGCTTTCCGGAAGCGTTATCGTAATCGGGTTTGTCAGATCGAACACCCCAATTGAGTACAGCGTATCGCGCTGCATCCGGATCACGTCCTGCTTGTCGATCGCCACCACCTCCCGAATGTGAAAGAACTGGCCGAACCCGCCCTGTGCCACATAAGCCGCCATTGTTCTGTCGGTCTCGGCTCTCACAAAGTTGTCGACCGTAACTGACTCCGCCGCATAGCTGAATGCTGCTGCGCAGGCACTCAGGGCGAAAACACCGGAAAATATCATCGACTTCGTTTTCTGTTTCATTTTCGTTTCCTTCATTTAATTCGGTTGGTTCTTCGTAAATGCGTGCGCGCAACTTCTCTGATGTCTCAAATTCGAACCAGATCAGAGGATCCGCTCTCCAGCCAATTGTTACCGTACAGAGTGGATATCCAGACCCGCGCCAGAGTTTCGTGAACCGTTTCTGGCTTGCTCTTGGGTGCTTGCCCAAACGCCCTGAGAAGCGTGTAGACATCTAGGCGATTCAGCGTAAGCGCCATAAAGCGGGCGTCTAACTCAGGAATCAGACCTTGCGCCTGATCCGCCTCGATGCGGGCCGTGATGGCATCATCGAACTGTTCAATGAATTGAACCCAGGCTCTTTCGAATGTCGCGTCGGTGGTCGATGCGTCACTGGCCGCCCGCAAGATCGGACCTAGCCGAAAGCAGACGTCAACCAGCCCAGCGAGGGATTCGTTCAGTTTCGCGACTGGGTCTCCTACGCCTTCGAACCACGGGTCCGTGACGACGTAAACCTCGCCTTTCAGCAGATCCAACAAGCTTTCCATAAGGTCATGCAGGTCTCGGAAGTACTGGTAGAAGGCCGAGCGACTAAGACCTGTGGAAGCCATCAGTTTGTTGACCGTCAGATCACGAAACGGGTGCACCCAAATAAACTCCAGCGCAGCGTTTAAGATGGCGGCACGTGTGCGATCTGACTTGCTGGTCCGAAGCGACGCTTGCGGCCTCATGAGTGGCGGATCAAGTTTTTGATCAATTTCTGACATGGCATCTATTCTATCTGACATGGCGTCATTTTTCAAGTTTTGTTTCCGCATCCGTCCGGAGGACGTTTGGGCGGAAAAAGCGGATTTGTGAGCGAAATCCGTGTGCCCGAGCTTTTGGCGCTGCAATATGGTGAGCATGTATCACCGGCTACGAACAAGGGAACGGCCGGTTCGAACTGGAACTGTGCGGCACCTGGGCCACTGACCCAATTGATCCGTGCTGGCGAACTTCTCGGCACACGCATAAGGCGGAAAAGCCCGTCACTCGGTCATATGCCTCCCTGACCTCGCTGCGCCGACGGCAAACGCCCGCTTTCTTAGCTACCGTGCGGCGAGATTATCAGACTGGTCAGGACGAACGGTTTGCTGCGTTAGCGAAGGACGCGATTTCAATTCGGGTGCTCTGGGCTCATTTGAGACCTTAGCTGCATTTTGCGCGAAGGTCAGCTATGCAAGCCAGCTGAAGAGTGGCGGCGTCTAGGCTTAGCTAGAAACAAGGTCCGCTTATTCCTCATCATAAAAATAGAACTTGCGGCGGGAAACATCGCTGTTCCTGATGAGGATTTTCCAGAGTGTTTCGCCAACAAATGCAAGGATGGCTCCTGCGACGGCAAGGTGTAGCAGAAAGAGTGTGTAAACGTCCCAGAAGTTGCCTGTCTCTGATCGATACGAGATGAAGCCTATGCTGCTGGCAACCAGAAGCAGGATGCCCATCAAGCGCAAAGTGTTGGCGAACTTATTGATCGGCGTGTTGGGATCTTTCAGATGCTTCATCGAGTTGTTCGCCTTATCCAATGGCTGAAAAGAACAGCTTTGCCTCGCTTCGCGGCGATGTGCCCTTTGAGAGGGATTGCTCAAAAATGTATCGGGTGAACTTTTGGATTTCTGCGCTGGAAAAGGATTTGTCGTTCGCATCAGCGTGTTCAAAAACTGCCTGTGCGGTTTCCCCGGCCAAGCAAGCTGATTGCTCACTGTCTGGGGCGGAGTTCCCGTAGACCAACCATATGAGATTCTTGTCGAACTCTTCGCAGAATTTGACTGCGATCGAGAGGGGCAACTCCCGTTTTTCCAGCTCATAGTTTTTATAGGACTTGTCCGCGATACCGAGTATCGCGGCGACCTTGCTTTGAGGGTAGCCCAATTGGCTGCGTACGGAGAGCATCCTTTGGCCTATCCCAATCAACACAGTTGACATACGGACAAATGTTCCCATATTTGGACATACGTAACTTAATGTGACGTATTCTGTCTAATCATACTACAATTTGATCAAGAGGAAAGAACTATGAACGAATGTACCCTACTCACACCCAGGCAATTGGCGGCTGAGACTGGTTGGCCAGAGAAGCGGATCAGGAAATTGATATCAACTAAGAGCATTAGGTTCTTGAGAAATGGTGCAAACTTCTTACTGCCGCAGAACGCTATCCAAGAATACATCGCTCGGAATATGGTAGAGCCTTGCCAAGCCGTGGTGGCAAAAGATGAGTGACATTTTGCCATCATACACGACGCCACATGCCCTCGCGAAACGTCTTACCGCCTCTCCTAGATTCGTTTCGGACACAGTTCGCGAACTCGGATGCTTTTGCAAAATTGGTCAGAAAGTCATTATGTTGGATCATCATGTGGTCACGTTTATGGAGGCGATGGAATGCCGCTCAAAGTCTTCAAACGGAACAAGCTCTATAGCTACAGGGGCACAGTTGCCGGTAGGCGATTACGAGGCCCTACGGGAACAGCGGACAAAAGGATCGCGGAACGGATCGCAGCAGAAATCGAAACAAAAGCGTGGCAAAGTCATCTTGATGGACCGGGCGCAACGCTGACGTTTGCCCAAGCCGCAATTGCTTATAGGCAGGCAGAGCGTGACGACCGGTTTCTTGATCGCGTAGAGGACTATTGGAAGGACACGCTTGTCCCAAAGATCACAGGCGAGGCTATCCGCCAAATGGCCCGTAAATTGTATCCTGGCGCGGCCAATGCCACTTTGAACCGCCAAGGCATCGTACCGGCGCAAGCGATCATCAACTACGCAGCGGATTTGGAATGGTGCGCACGGATCAGAGTCAAGCGGTTCAAGGTCAATGCCAAGAGAAAGACCCCTGCAACACGGGGATGGGTAGAAGCTTTCGCCCAGCAAGCCGCACAAGATGAGCTACACCACTTGGCTGCGTTGTGCCTGTTTATGTTTGGTACTGGAGCACGGCGTGGTGAGGCATGTGCTTTGACTTGGGGTGACGTTGAGCTGTTTCAGAAGAAGGCCGTGATCAATCAAACTAAAATCGATGACCAACGAGTCGCGCACTTGTCGCCGCCAGTTATCGCAGCATTGGCGAACATTCCTTCAAACCGCAAACCTGACAGTCTGGTGTTTCAGTATGCCTCTGGCGAAAGCGTGGGGCAGGTCTGGAACAACGTCATTGAGCGAGCGGGCATCGAAAAGCTTTCGCCCCACTGTTGCCGCCACGGATTTGAAACTTCGATGCTGCAGGCAGGAATAGACCCAAAGACCGTTGCGGTACGCGGTGGCTGGAAAGACGTTGGAACAGTTATGAAGTTCTATGCCCATGCGATGGACGATCCGACCGTCACAGATGTACTTTTTGGCACAAAATAGACACAAGCCCAAGGCGTTAAGCGTTCAACTAGCTGTAAGTAAAAGGAAATATAACAATGACTTGGACCCTTCGTTGGGGAAGGGTGTCCCGCCTGTGCAGATACGGTGCGTTGCCATCTGGCACAAGCGCGAAAAGGGCGCTAGAACGCCGCCTCAGTCGCTTTTTGCGACCTCTTTGGCGCAGATCGGAAACTTGTCCATGTATTCAGTGACTTTGTTGACCGCCCCGGCGCGGCCCTCGCTGGAACCCGCGTTGGTGGAAAGCCTGCGCAACGCCTGGGGTGGCGGTGACGCCATCTGGCTGGCGCCGGATGAGGCCGCCACATTCGAAATACCCGCCTTGCCCGACAATCGCTGGAGTGTCTGGACCGACTGTCAGCAAATGAGCGCTGATCTGGTGATCGTGCCTGCGCAGGGGCGCCGCAAGAAAATGCTGCTTGCGGACATGGACAGCACAATGATCCAGCAGGAGTGTATTGATGAACTGGCAGATGAGGCCGGGGTGGGCGCTCGGGTAAAGGACATTACGGCGCGGGCGATGAACGGAGAGCTAGACTTTGAAGGCGCCCTTAAAGAACGTGTTGGCCTGTTGAAGGGTCTTCAGACCGCTGTGATCGACAAAGTGCTCTCGGAACGCATTACGTATATGCCGGGTGGCAAGACGCTGCTTGCCACGATGAAGGCGCAGGGTGCCTATGCCGTGTTGGTGTCCGGTGGGTTTACGGCTTTTACGTCTTCGGTGGCCAGTGCGCTCGGGTTTGATGAAAACAGAGCCAACACCCTTCTATCCGAAAATGGCAGATTGACCGGGCAGGTCGGGATGCCGATTCTTGGCAAACAGGCCAAAGTTGATGCGCTGGCTGAGATTACCGTGAAGCAGGGACTGGGCGAATCCGATGTGATCGCGGTGGGCGACGGCGCCAACGACCTGGGTATGCTGCACCGTGCCGGTCTGGGCGTGGCGCTGCACGCCAAGCCAGCGGTGGCGGCCCAGTGCGATGTAAGGATCAATTTTGGTGACCTGACCGCGCTCCTTTATGTTCAGGGGTATTCCAAAGATGATTTCGTGATGTGAAGCCGCGGCCCTGAGCAGACCAAGGACTGCGGCAAGCAACAGGCGCTCAAAGGCCAAGTGATCTGTTAACGCCGCCATCAACCGTAAGACATTGGCCGGTCAGATAGCTCGAGGCATCGGACAACAATAAAGCAATCGTTTTGCCGACCTCCTCGTTTCTGCCAACACGGCCAAGGGGGAATGTCGCCGCCCACTCCGGGTGGAACTCGGTTTCGGCGCTTTCCATCAGGCCGGGCGCAATGCCATTGAAACGGTTGCCGTCAGGACCATAGCGATCTGCCAATTGTTTGACGAACCCCTGTACCGCCAGTCGCGTGGGGCC
This sequence comes from uncultured Boseongicola sp., assembly GCA_905479635.1. Taxonomy (GTDB): domain Bacteria; phylum Pseudomonadota; class Alphaproteobacteria; order Rhodobacterales; family Rhodobacteraceae; genus Boseongicola. The sequence continues at coordinate 5,125 of CAJQNG010000230.1, forward strand.
CAGCGGGAAGGGTACACGGGGCTGACATGCTACGGGCTTTGCTGCGGGTCTGATGAGAACTGCGAGATTCAGCCTGCCTTAGCCTCGAACTTTGGCACACCTAATTACGGTGACGATGCATCGGTAATTTACACTTTACTTAATTAACAGAATAGTTAAGCATAGGCGAATATATGACAAACCTTACTCAAACCTTTGCGGCTCTGTCCGACACGACCCGGCTTTCAATTGTTGAGCATTTGATTCAGCGGGGAGAGGCGCCTGCGGGCGATCTGGTGGCGCAGGTTAAGATGACGGCGCCTGCTGTTTCCCGGCACCTGAAGGTATTGCGCGAAGCCGGTGTCCTACGGCAACGGGTTGAGGGGACTCGGCGGTACTATGCGGTCGAACCGGAAGCGTTGCGCGCTGTATCGGAATGGACAATCTCTCATCGTGCCTTTTGGGAGGCGGGTCTCGACCGGTTGGATCAGCTACTGGCGGTGGAGGGCGAGGATGGCTGACATTCAGTTGCAGCGCACATTTGGTGTTTCGGTCGAACGGCTTTTTGAAGTGGTTACATCGCGGCGGTATCTGCTTGAGTGGATTGGGCATGATGGGATGACAAAGCCCGAAGATGATCTTGATTTCAGCCGCGAAGGACCGTGGTTCGTGGTCATGCAAGGTGCCGATGGCACCCGGTACAAAGTCTCCGGTCAGGTTACGCATGTGCGCGCACCAAGTACTGTCGGCTTTACGTGGGGATGGCACGATCCTGACGACAAGCGTGGGTCCGAAAGCCACGTGATATTCACCGTGCAGCCCGTTCCGCAGGGCGCGCAATTGACAATAGATCACTGCGATCTGGACGACAGTCCGCAAAGCCAGCGTCATCTCGAGGGCTGGACCGCCAGCGTCGAAAGGCTTGGCGCATTGGTGTCCTGATCAGATTTCACAACCACAGAGAGGAAGCGACGATGCCAGATTTTATGTTTGCCTATCACGGGGGGAAGATGCCCGAGACGCCGGAAGAAGGGGCCAAGGTCATGGCCGCGTGGGAAGCCTGGTACAAGGAATTGGGCGAAAGCGTTGTGCACCCCGGCAATCCGGTTGGAATGTCAAAGACAGTGCATGCCAGTAAAGTTGAGGATAACGGCGGGTCCAATCCGCTGTCTGGGTTC
>CAJQNG010000231.1 GCA_905479635.1 uncultured Boseongicola sp.
TGACACCGCTTCAGCACCTCAAGCCCCACCTGAGGATTGCCCAAGGACACATCCCACCAAAAGAACTGCACTAGATGAAGCTGTTCGATCTGCAACCGCTTCAGCGACCGGTCGATGATCGCCTCGACATCCTTGGCCTGAATGTTCTCCAGCAACCCCAAATCCGGCACTAGCTTGGTGTGCACCCGCACCCGGTTCGCAACCGCGGCGCCGCGCCGCGCACGAATGTCGCCAATGAAATCGCCGATCATCTCTTCTACACCGACGTAAATATCCGCGCAGTCAAACGTGGTGATCCCAGCGTCCAGAAACGCCTCCATATCGCGCACCGCGTCCGTACGTTCCACGGGTCCGTGATCGCCAGCCAATTGCCAGCCGCCCTTGATCACACGCGAAATGGCATAGCCCGGGCGCAGCTGAATGGTGTCCAGACTCATGACTTGTCCGCTTGCCAATAGGCTTCGCCGCGTGCTTCTAGCAGGCCCGTTGTGGCGGCATGAGTGAAGCGACGCTTGCCCAGTCGCGTGATCCTGAACCGCCCGCCACAATGGGGATCGGGACAGGCAACTTCGGCATCCGTGCTAACCCAATCGTTGGGATCTGTCATCCGCTGCCTGACCGGCAAGAGAGGAAGCACCGCGGCCAGCGCATACATCGAAATGTGCGTTCCGGGTTCGAACACCAAAGTTTCTCCTTCCACCCGAAAGCTGTCGCCCTCTATGTGGCGGCAAACCGGCGTTCGGCCGTCCAGGACGGTCTCGACTTTCAAATCGTACAGCCAGAATTCCCCGGTCTTGCCCTGATCCATTCCCGTCCTTCTGCTGGACTGTCCCCAACACCTAGTCTTATCTGGGCAGGTTATCGAATGTGGCCTGGCTCACAAGCCCTTTTCGCCTGAAGTCACTTGGAAGCGAGGACGCCCTATGACCGCCCAAAACCGCCCAGACCGCCTTCGTCTTTCCGACAAGTTGGAGATTTCGCGCGTTCTGACAGGCCTCTGGCAGGTCGCCGACATTGAGAAGAACGGTGACACCATTGACCCCGAAGCGGGAGCCGATTGGCTGGACGCCTACGCTCAGCGTGGGTTCGACACCTTCGACATGGCCGATCACTATGGCAGCGCCGAGATCATCGCCGGACGTTTGCTGGCAAGGGGCGGAGCGCCGCGTCCGCTGGCTTTCACCAAATGGTGTCCAATGCCAGGCCCGATGACCCGCGACGTTGTGCGCGCCGGTGTTGAAGATCGGCTGACGCGCCTTGGTGTGGACTGCGTCGATCTGCTGCAATTTCATTGGTGGAGTTTTAAGCACGCTGCATGGCTTGATGCCCTGCACGAGCTTGCAGAGATGCGCAGCGAAGGTCTGATCGCCGAAATCGGCGTTACCAACTTTGACTCAGCACATCTGCAAATCGCCCTATCCGATGGCGTCCCGCTGTTGACCAATCAGGTATCATTCTCGCTGGTTGACCGGCGCGCAGCAAACCAACTGTCCGACCTTTGCGCTGCCACCGACGCCAAGCTTCTGGCTTACGGGACACTGTGCGGCGGCTTCCTGTCAGACCGTTGGTTGGCACAGGCCGAACCGAAGGACATCCCCGATTGGTCGAAAATGAAATACAAGCGTTTCATCGACGTGACCGGCGGCTGGGAGGCTTTCCAAGGCATTCTGTCCGCGGCGAACACGATTGCACAAAAACACAATATCTCGATATCAAACGTCGCCACACGATGGGTGCTGGAGCACCCTGCCGTCGCTGGTGTCATCGTCGGCGCGCGCCTTGGCGAACGCGTGCATACGGACGACAATCAGCAGCTCTTTTCGTTTGCATTGGATCGCGAAGATCACGACAGACTGGATGAAGCATTTTCAGCCACCCGCCAGGTGCCCGGCGATTGCGGCGACGAATATCGCAAACCGCCATTTCTGACGGCAAGCGGCGATCTCAGCCACCATTTGGATTCCATGCCAATGCTCCACAAGGCTACCGATGCGCCGCATCGCGCCGGCGGTAGGCAGGTTCTCAGCGGATCGAAATGGGAAGATATTGCGGGATATGCGCGCGCACAGAAGATCGGCAATCGTATCCTTGTCTCAGGCACGACGGCCACGGCTGGTGCTGACCGGGTTGTGGCTATTAACGATGCCGGCGCGCAAACGACCTACACTATCGACAAAATCCTGGCTGCGCTTGAAACCTTGGGGGCTTCTGTTGAAGACGTTGTGCGCACGCGCATTTATGTTGTGGACGAGGCCGACGTCGAAGCGGTTTCACGAGCACACGGGCTGTATTTCTGCGACATCAAACCGGCAAATACTTTAATTGTAGTTGCGGGATTGATTGGTGGATACCGCGTCGAAATTGAAGTCGAGGCGGTCAGCAATGACTTATAAACCCATTCGCAATTCGCAAGTTCTAAGCCGGAATGCGCGCGCACTCGACCTGGCGACCTAACCGAAGCGCGTCCACATTTGGAAACACTTTCGGAGGCTGGGGCGAAGCTGGTATTGATGTTATCACTCTGATTGTCGAGAAATGGCTCCAAAAGCACGTCATGTGGGTCTTGGAAGAGTCGGGCACCGAGGTCCGCGACGCGATCGATGCATTCTTAGCTAATGTGCTGACTGACTGAAGGCCAATACCGCGCAGCCAAATTACCAGATACGCCGTTCTGCAAAGACTATGCGCTCTGACAGAGCTTTGCTTCGGCGGCTAGGCCGACAATAGGTTCAGGTTTTTTCTGCTGAACGCGCGCGCATTGCGCGAGCTCCAGTTCAGTTCCACAGCGGACAATATTCCCTTTACCACAACTAATGTGCCAAAAACGATCCAGACTGTGTGAAAACGCGCGGCCCTATGGCGCAGAATAGGAATACAGAAGAGCTATTTGGATTCTGGGCGCGTTTAACTGTTTGGGCGGTCAGAACCTCCAAAAAGCGGCGTTATGCGGGGTTATGTAGTCTTTTTCGGCCAGAATTGGCAGGCAAAGGTCCCTATCAGGCCCTAATCGCCTGAATGAGGCCATCCACGCCCACGAGCGTTAAGGCGCGGCGGATGTTGTACGCGAGCGCGGTTAGGCTGAACTCGCCCCTGACATTCTCAATCCGGCGCGTCAGAAAATCCTTTTGCCCCATCCATTGTTTGATCGAGCCAAACGGGTGCTCGACGCTTTCACGGCGCTGGTCGAGGACTTCAGGCTTTGCGCTCAGCCGTGCCGCCATCCGATCCAGGATGGCTTCATTCGCGTATCGCGTGACCTTTCGGAAGGCGGCGTTTGTGCAGCGCGCCCGTAGCTCGCACGCCTTGCAGGCTTGTCTATTCACATAGATGTTGGTGCCATTGTCGCGGACCTTGCCCTTGTATTTCGGCTCCAACTTTTGGCCAACTGGGCAGGTCAAAACGTCCGCATCGGCATCATATTGGAACTGCTCTTTCGTGAAGAACCCGTTTTTGACAGCGGAACCGCGCATGGGTTTTGGGACGTATGGCGTGACGCCTGCGGCCTCACAATTCTCGATATCCTCAATCTTGTAGTAGCCTCGGTCGGCTACAACATCGATGTGATCAACGCCTAGGTTTTCCCGAGCGGCATTGGCTGTCTCGGTCAGCAGCCCCAAGTCGCTGACTTTGTTATGAACCTGCTGTTCGGCGATCAGCTTGTGCTTGGTGTCGACGGCGATCTGAATGTTGTATCCAATCCCAATACGGCTCGATGAATGCATAGCACGGGCATCTGGATCGGTCAGCGATATCTGGTCCTCGCCGCTCGCTTCCAAGTCTGCGCGATGCTGCTCAAGACGCGCGCGCCGCTCCTTGATAGCGGCGATCTTTTCGTCCAAATTGTCCACGCCCGCCGATGGCGTGGTGTTGTCCTTATCCGCGTCATCCAACTGTTTGAGATAGCGATTTAGCCGCTCGTCACTCTCAGCCAAGGCCTTGGCCAGCTTGGCTTTTGTGAAATTGCGCTCGCGGCTGTTTACCGCCTTGAGCCGCGTGCCATCGACGGCAATCAGCTCTCGGCCGAACAGATCAAGACTGCGGCACAGAACCACAAACTCACGGAAGACTTTCCGGAAAGACGTTTTGTTCTCGCGCCGAAAGTCAGCGATGGTTTTAAAGTCTGGCCGCAACTGTCGCATCAGCCAGATCACTTCCAGATTACGGTGCGTCTCAAGCTCAAGACGGCGGCTGGAACGCACCCTGTTCAGATAGCCATAAATGTAAAGTTTCAGCAAATCGCTTGGATTATAGCCCGGCCTGCCGGTGGCTTTAGGCAGGGTCCGCTCAAAGCCCGTCGTCGTGAGATCAAGGCTGTCGACGAAGGCTTCAATGAACCGAACCACGTTGTCTGGCCCGACATAATCGTCCACGCATTCAGGCAAAAGAAGTGTCTGTGAGCGGGCCGTTCCTTGGATGTGTTTCATGCAAAATAATACCATTTTTGCAGGTTCAGAGGAATCCAAGATTAAGTGGGAGAAGCGCGATTGCCTGCGTTTCTGTCGGGGGGTGACTTTTCACACAGTCTGGATCGTTTGTGACACGACGATAGTGGCCAGAACTCAGCCATTGCGTGCAAAAGTGAAAGACATCCAATGGCGACCCAGAGCCCAAAGGTGCGCAAAACGGCAGCAGCACGGAAGGGAGGGCGTTCTACTTGGGAAATGCCGGCTTATTTTTCGGACGCGTCGTAGATTGCCGCTGCTTCGCAATTTGCGAATTCGAACGCGACATCGGCATAGGTTCGTGCTTCCTGCGCATAGTCGATCGCGGAATTGGCGAACACCGCCGCTTCGTTTGCAAACCGGCTGGTGTTGGTGACATAGGAATTCAGTGCGGCAACCCAAGTCTCGACGGCCGTGCCATAGGCGGTGATCTCGTCCCGAGGGCAATTCTCCTGCTCGGGCCCGGAAAGTCCGCGCAAGCATTCAGGAAGCACCGGTCGAAGCGCGGGATCAGGTGGCGCGGGCAGGATCGTGTAAAATTCAGGCGGCGTTGCCGCAAGACTGTCGGCCGCGCAATCCGCAAGGGCGGGCCCTGCCAGAAGCCCTAGGAGGACGACGATGCCAAGGCTGTTCGGGGCCATTTTTTGTCTCTCGTTCTGAATAGTTCCGGGGCATACTATCCCCAGCTCAGATCCTCAACAACTCAGGAAACTTCGTTTCCGACAGCCACAGAGTTTCGCGCGACATCCAATTCGCAGGACCCTGATAGGTGCAGGTGGTCAAAACTGACTGGCTCACATGACCTGATCTGCCAAAGGCTGCTTTGTCCCTGTGAGTTCAAAGGGTGGTCGCAACACTTTAGTCTTTTTGGAAAGATGGAGTGTTAAGCATGAAGTATCGTCAGCGGACATTTTATACGGCTCAACAGAAATCGGAGATGTGGGGTCGATGGCAGCGTGGAGAGCCACTGAGTTCAATTGGGCGGCGTTTTGACCGTGCATCGTCATCGATGGCTACAAAGATTGACGTCTATTTTTGTGATCCTCAGTCACCCCTCTCGGCAGATTGCTACGCAATCGCCTGCCGGGCAATGCGTGGCAAAGAGGGAGTAATGAAAACACCAATCGACTTCTTCGCCAGTACTTCCCGA
>CAJQNG010000232.1 GCA_905479635.1 uncultured Boseongicola sp.
TTGCGCACCGGCAAGAGCTGCTGGTGCAGGTGGCCGCCAAGCTGGGCACCGGCGCGCGACTCGACGCCCTGCCGATCGTCGACGCGGTGATCATCGATGAAGCCCACCTGGTCGGATGCGATGCGGGCGCGCGGTATCAGCGGATCCCCGGAAGCGGACCTTGGTCCCAAACGCGGCGAATGACGGCGAGGAGCCCATGCACGAAATCGCTTCGCGATAGGGGCGCTTGTGGTGGGCGTTGCGTTGACCCGGGATTTGTTGCGCGGGTTTTGGTGTCGGGTGTGTGCTGTTGGTCGAGGTGATTTTGCCTCGATTGACAGAGGACATTCCGATGAACATTCAGCATTCCACACCAATGACGCCCCTTCGTGCCCGCATGATTGCCGATATGTCGGGGCGCAATCTTGGCCCTGCATCGCAGACCAGCCACTTGCGCGCCTGTAAGCGTTTTGCAGCCTGGCTGGGGCGCTCTCCGGAGACGGCGACGCCGGATGATGTGAAGCATTTCCAGCAGCATCTGATTGAAAGCGGTGTCAGCATCTGCACGCGCAACCAGACCATGACGGGTGTGAAGTTTCTGTCCCGCGTGACCTTACGACGGCACGACCTGGTGGCCGAGATCTTCCACCTCAAGGAACCGGTGAAAGTGCCGCTGGTGCTCAGCAGATCGGAGATCAAACGCCTTCTGGCCATGGCTCCGAACCAGAAGGCGCGTGTCATGTTATCGCTCGCCTATGGCTGCGGGATGCGCGCAGGCGAGGTTGTTCGGCTGAAGGTTGGTGATATCGACAGCGCTCAGGAGATCATCCGGGTCGTGCAAAGCAAGGGGCGTAAGGATCGCAACGTGATGCTGCCCGCGGATATCCTGAACCTGCTGCGCGACTGGTGGAAAGAGCGACCCGCCAGTCAGGACAAGGATGTGCCAGCGCCCGAGCGGGTCCTATTTCCCGGCTATCGTGGGAAACACCTCTCGGCCCGGCAGGTTTCGCGGCTGTTCAAAGAAACAGCGCGAGAAGCCGGGATCACCAAGCCAGTCACGTTGCACACGTTGCGCCATTCCTTTGCAACCCACCTGCTGGAGCGTGGCGTGGACATACGGGTCATCCAGGCGCTGCTGGGACATGCCAAACTCACGACAACGGCCCGTTATGCCAGTGTTGCGACGGGCATGATCGCGGCGGTGGACAGCCCCTTGGATGATCTGAACCGGACTAAGCGCAAGAAGGGCAAAGCCGGGTCTTCATAGGCCGTCATGCCCGGTCCATCGTTGGAAGTTGCGGATATTTTCCGTGACCACGGTGCTGCCTGGCGCGCGGCGAACGCAGGTCATATCAGCCTGACCCAACTGAAGGTCATGAGCGCAATCGAACGCTGCAGAACAGCTGCGCTTGGTGGCCACGTGGCGCGGTGCGCCGACTGCGCGTATGAACACATCGCCTACAATTCCTGCCGCAACCGCCATTGCCCCAAATGCCAGGCGGGTGCGGCAAAGGCGTGGCTGGTCGCACGGGAGGCTGAACTCCTACCCGTGCGGTACTTCCATCTGGTCTTCACCCTGCCAAAACCCATCGCTGATATCGCCCACCAGAACAAACGCGAGATCTACAATCTGCTGATGCGGGCGAGCGCGAACACCGTGATCAAGATCGGCGCTGATCCGAAGCATCTGGGCGCGCGGGTTGGGATCACGTCGGTTCTCCACACTTGGGGCTCGGCTATGACCCATCATCCCCACGTCCACATGATCGTGCCGGGTGGAGGGCTTTCGACGGACGGCTCAAAATGGATCGCCTGCCGCAAGAACTTCTTTCTATCCGTCCGGGTGCTGTCCCGCTTGTACCGGCGTCTCATTCTGGAAGGGTTGGCCAAGCTGCATAATGCCGGGAAACTGCACTTCTTCGGAGATCATGCGGATCTTGCCGACAAGACCGGCTTCAACGATTTCCTCAAACCACTGCGTAAAATCGACTGGGTCGTCTACGCAAAGGAACCCTTCGCCGGACCCAAGGCTGTGCTGACCTATCTGTCGCGATACACACACCGTGTCGCTATTTCCAACAGCCGCCTGATCCGCATGGACGAACACGGCGTCACCTTCCGCGTAAAGGATTATCGCGTCAACGGTCCTGGTCGGCACAAAACCATGACCCTCAAAACGACCGAGTTCATCCACCGGTTCCTGATCCACGTTCTGCCCAAAGGCCAGCATCGCATCCGCCACTACGGCTTCTTTGGAAACGGCAACCGTGCCGCCAGTATTGCCAGGATCAGGGACCTGCTCGGGGCCAAAACGCCAAACCGGGAACACGCCAAGGACGACCGCATCAACGATACCGATCAGCCACCCCGTGTTTTGGTACTGCCTTGCCCATGTTGCGGTGGTCAACTGATTATCATCGACACAATCGCGCCTGCGCAACATCCCAGAGCACCGCCAACAAAAGCGAGGGCCGCTGCATGATCCGCGCGCCGCATATCGAAAACAACACCCTCAGCCGTACGCTAAATCGTTTGCGGACCAACCGTCATGCGCAAGTCCATCTAATGACGGGGCGAAAGTCGCCAAACCCCGAGGCGCAAACCGCAAATAGATCAAAAGATCGAAAAACGCCTGCTCAGGTCGCGCGCAAAAGCGCCAAGCCTCTCGTGCGAAAGAGCCAAAAAAAGGCACGCGTGCCCCTCAAATCCCCATAACCACCAAGTTCCACCAAGCCCAACCCCGCGATTTCCCGCTTGAGCGCTTCTCCGACGCCAGGCAACGCCATGCGTCACTCAAACGTCCCGCGTGGCGTCCGAGAAACCTGCACTTCCCAGATGTTCGCCGCGCCAACCACGAAAGGCGGCTTCCGGTCAAAAAAACCTTGCGGGGAAATGCCCCACGTACAAACCGGCCAAACACCGCGTGGGGCGGTTATGCGCAGGAAGCCGACGCCCTGCCGCTTGCCGCGAACGGCGGCACTGCAAGTCGGACATCTTAGGGTCGCGCGGCGAGCGGCAAGGTTGGATTGTCG
>CAJQNG010000233.1 GCA_905479635.1 uncultured Boseongicola sp.
TACGTTCGGCAGCTATGCTATTGGAGCGCAAATTGCGTTCTTCGCCAGCATGACAATGGCCGGCTATCTGTTGACTCCCGGCTTGCTCCAGCCACAACGCAGCGTCCTGGCTCTCGGCATGTGCACCCGGAATGTCGGTGCTGCGATGGTCCCGTTGTTCTCCGCGGCGGCCGTCGACCAGCACACTATAATAATGGTGGTCCTTGCCGTGCCGATGCAGCTGATCTTCGCCGTTCTGGCCGCCCGATGGTTCGCCCGAGACGCCGAAAACGTGCCTGGGTGACAGATCGCTTGCCACCGGGTGCCTCCGATTTGAATTGCGGAGTTGGGACCGGCGTCGCGTAATACCGCTTTTCAGAGACAAGGTCGTTCGCACACAACCCGCCGTCTCTGCCCGCGATCGTCGCGCCCGGCGATTGCATACGAACTTTCCGGAAGCGAAGCCCTGCTACCGGCTGGTTCGACTTGGTCGCTGCCGGCAAGGGCGCGCCCGAGTTGTTACAGTAACGTACTCCCGCAGCGGCATTGAAGACGAGTACATTAACCCAAGTCCAAGCAACGTTATTTTCTGGATGTTTGGTTCAAGAGATCATAGGTGCGAACATTGCGTAAGACGCCAATCCGAACGCGACACGGTTTTGACAGAGTGGCGCTCCTGTTGCAGGGAGGCGGGGCTCTTGGATCCTATCAGGCCGGTGTCTACGAGGCCTTGGCCGAGGCCGACCTGGAACCCGATTGGGTGGCCGGGATTTCGATCGGGGCAATAAACGCAGCGCTGATTGCAGGAAATGCGCGCGAGGAGCGCGTCGCGCGCCTGCGCGAATTCTGGGATGAAGTGAGCAGCGCGCCGCTTGGGATGTTCAGCATACCACATTTCCCGCAGGTCGATTTCCAGCAGGATTTTGTGCGGCGGATGGTGAACCAGAGCCGCGCGATGGGGATCGCGCTGTTCGGGGCACCGGGCTTCTTCAGCCCACGGTCGCCGCTGGAATTGACCATGCCCGCGGTCACGCCTGACAGGCTGAGCATTTACAGCGTTGACCGCCTGCAACGGACACTCGAACGGCTGGTAGATTTTGACCGGATCAATGCAGGACCGATGCGGCTCAGCGTCGGAGCGACCAATGTTCAGACCGGCAATTTCGTCTATTTCGACACCACTACGCACACGATCAACTCCAAACACATCATGGCGAGCGGCGCACTGCCGCCGGGCTTCCCGGCGACCGAGGTGGATGGGGAATACTACTGGGACGGTGGCATCGTCTCGAACACCCCCTTGGAGTGGGTACTGGATTCCCGTCCGCGAGAAGACACGCTCGCCTTTCAGGTCGATCTCTGGAACGCGAAAGGGGAACTGCCGAAGGATTTCGCTGGAGCCCAAGTGCGCGAGAAAGAGGTCCGCTTTTCCAGCAAGACCCGCGCTGCGACCGACCACTACAAACACTCTCAGAAGTTGCGGATAGCGATGGCCAACTTGCTCAAGGACATGCCTGCAGATCTGCGCGACTCACCCGAGGCAAAGCTACTGGCCGCTGAGGCGGACGACAGAGTGTGTAACATCGTGCAACTCATCTACGAGAGCAAGGCCTACGAAGGCGTTTCCAAAGACTACGAGTTCTCGCGCCGGACAACTAATGAGCACTGGAGGGTCGGGTACGAGGACACATTGCGCACCTTGTCCCACGGTGAGGCGCTGATTCCGCCGGATCGCCATGTCGGCGTCAGGACGTTCGACCTGGCCCACGCCGATTCGAAGGTGGCCTCCCTGCCAACACCGAAACCGACCACCAAAACCCGAAAGGCGACGGCCTAACGAGCCTATCCTGATTGCGCCAGGCGGCGGCCAACAAAATCGGAGAAAGCAATGAGTGAAGAAATCAGAGACGGGATCGACGTCCGATTGCAGGACCTTTCCGATGCAGCCTCCGAGTATCGTGGCTGGTTTATGTTTTCCGGAATCGCCCTCATCGTGCTGGGGGTTCTTGCGATCTTCTTTCCCTTTGTGACGACTATTGCCGCAAAGCTGATGCTGGGTTGGGTCATCCTGATCGGCGGCATCGTTCAAGCGGTCCAGGCTTTTTCGAACCAGAAATGGAGCGGACTATTCTATGAACTTGCGGTCGGCCTGCTCTTCGTTCTCACCGGTGGCTGGCTGGCGTTCTTCCCCTTGACCGGCATCGTCACATTGACGGTGCTCTTGGCCGTCGCCTGCATCCTGGCGGGCGCGGTTGAAACCGCGTTCGCGTTCAAGATCAAGCCCGGCGACAACTGGGGCTGGTTTCTCTTTTCCGGGATCATCTCGATCGTTGCCGGGTTCCTGTTGATTGCAGGACTTCCAAGCACCGGGACCTGGGCGATCGGTCTGCTGGTCGGATTCAGCATGATGTCCAGAGGATGGGCCTTTCTATCTTTGGCTCTGCGGGCCGGACAAGCCCAGAAGGCCCTTCAAGAGAGCACGGGGTGACCCTGCCGGGCAGGCCTCTGTCTCGGAAGGAAAATGAGATGCGTCTAGAAAACAAAGTCACCCTGATCACCGGCTCTGCAAGTGGGATCGGCAAAGAGATCGCTATCATTTATGCCCGCGAGGGCGCAAAGGTCGCAATCGCTGACCTCAATCTGAAGGCGGCCCAAGCCACCGCGCTCGAGATTGACCCCTCTGGCAAGACCGCGATCGCTGTGGCGATGAACGTGACCGACGAAGCCCAGGTCGACAGAGGCATTGCGCAGGTCGTCGAAGCGTTTGGCAAGCTCGACGTGCTTGTCAGCAATGCTGGCATCCAAATCGTCGACCCGCTTGTCGATTTCGAGTTTTCCAAGTGGAAAAAACTGCTGTCGATCCATCTCGACGGCGCGTTTCTGACGACCCGCGCCGCGTTGCGCCAAATGTACAAGCAAGGCAGCGGCAGCGTCATCTACATGGGCTCGGTCCATTCCAAGGAGGCATCCAAGCTCAAGGCCCCCTACGTGACGGCCAAGCACGGGCTGATCGGTCTGTGCAAGGTGGTCGCCAAGGAAGGCGCCGAACACGGCGTTCGGGCGAACGTGATTTGCCCGGGCTTCGTGCGCACCCCGCTGGTCGAAAAACAGATCCCCGAACAGGCCAAGGACCTCGGCATTTCGGAACAGGAAGTGATCGACGACGTCATGCTCAAAGACACCGTCGACCACGAGTTCACCACAGTTGAGGATGTCGCCGAAGCGGCGGTGTTCTTTGCTTCCTTCGGCTCGAACGCTCTGACCGGCCAGTCGATCATCGTCAGTCACGGGTGGTTCATGGAGTAGCCGAAACCGGGCGCCGCATGACGTATTCGCCTATCGCCCGCCCATGCCTTCGAAATGGCATCATCGTCCGGCCCCCGGACACAAGTGAAACAGACACAGAAAGGCCACACCGATGACGACAAGCATGGCAAAGGCGCCGAACGTGCGCGCAGTTGGGACACCAGGCCGGCGGACGGTTTACAGCATGTGTGGCATGTGTGCGGTCCGATGCCCGATGGAAGTGACGGTTGAAGACGGCCGCGTGACGTGGCTGCAAGGAAACACCAACGACGCGGCCATTGGCGCCAGCCTTTGCGCAAAGGGCGCGGCCGGTCTGGCATTCGAATCCGACGACCAGCGACCGCAGACGCCGCTGATCCGCAAGGGGCCGCGCGGCAGTGGCGAATGGCGGCGCGCGTCCTGGGATGAAGCCCTGGACTACATCGCGGAAAAGCTGCACGCCACGATCGAAAAGCATGGCGCGCGCGGCATCGCTCTGTCCGACCGCGGCGGCCCGTTCGCGGACCTGACCCGGACATTCGTGCAGGCGCTCGGCTCGCCGAACTATTTCAACCACGACGCCACCTGCGGCGGAAACGTGCACAACGCCTCCAAGTCACTGTTCGGGTTCAGCCATGCCGAACTGATCTTCGACATGAAGAACACCAAGCACATGGTGCTTTATGGCCGCAACATCATGGAATCCATCATGGTCAAGGAAGCCAAGGCGTTCATGGGTGCGATGGCGAACGGTATGAAATGCACCTATATCGACCCGCGCGCCAGCTTTACGGCCTGCAAGGCGACGCGGTACTGGCAGGTCCGGCCACGAAGCGATTATGCGCTTAACCTGGCCCTGATCCATGAGATCCTGAAGCAGGAGATCTACGACAAGGAGTTCGTGGCCAAGTTCGTCCACGGCATGGACGCGCTGCACGAAGCGGTGGCGACCACGACACCGGAATGGCAGGAAGAGCACACTGGTCTCCCGGCCGACGAGCTTCGTGACTTCGTCCGGGAAATCGCTGCGGACGCG
>CAJQNG010000234.1 GCA_905479635.1 uncultured Boseongicola sp.
GGGCGCTCAGCGATTGGATCAAGATAATGAAGGATCAGAAAACTCAAAACGAACCCAATTACACGCTATAGTTGTTTTTGTTATCCTGCGCTAAAATCTGATATGCATTTTTTATCAGTGGCTTAACGGTTGTTCTTATCACTTTCCCTGCGGCAATGACTAGACGTCTGAGCGCTGTGAAGCAGGGTTTCGAGGCCATGAAGGTCTCAAACGGCTCACGGGACCGATCATCTTTGTGATCTAAACGCCCGATAACGCGCCTCGCGAGCCATCCCCGCAACAATCGCAGCGAACGCGAGACAAGGTAGCGAAGGCTGTGCCAGCCTATTCAGAATACCCGAACATATTGATTGCAGCGCAGCATGAGGTTTTTGCACCATTGAAATACACACTTCTCGTGTGTATAGATCATGTGCCAAGGAGAGGGATATGATGCAAACGACACCGGACAAAAAGCGCACGAACATCAGCCTGACTGCGGCCAATCTTGCCGCCGCGCGAGAATTGGGTCTTAACGTATCAGCGATCAGCGATGCGGCCATTGCACAAGCGGTTAGGGCCGCGCGGGCGGAGGCCTGGGCCGTGGAGAATGCGGCGGCGATCTCTGAGCGCCACACATGGATTGAGGCCAATGGGATGCCACTTGCAGACATGCAGGTGTTGAAGATCAGCTGATGGCACAGTTCCAAGTCTATCGGCTGGCCGGCGGTCGGCTGGTGCTCGATCTCCAGACGGATCTGTTCGACACTGGTTCGCGCGTCGTCGCACCTCTCATTGTGGTTTCAACCGGCCCAAGGGTAATCGGGCGCCTCGAACCGGTGTTCGAGGTTAACGGCGAGGACCACGCCCTGCACACCGCCGAGATGGCGGCAATTCCCTCCGCGCTGCTCAGGGGACAGCCAATCGCTGATCTTTCCGGATCCGACTATGAGATAAGGGGAGCCCTCGACATGGTTTTCTCCGGTTTCTGATACCCCATACTTACGGGGCGCTCCCATCTTCATGTTCTGCCAGTCTGGTCGACCCGTCTCCATTACCGATTGCCGACATCCGGTTGGCAACGGATTGAACCCGCTCATCATCAAACCCCCGATCATGCGCACTCTCAGTCGACTTTATGGGCTCAAATTCCTGCAAACGTGCGTTTTGATAACGCAGAATACCGAGCTTGTGGATCAGGCGCAGCATCGGACATTTGATCATAGTGTGCGCAGTCGATCTTCATTGGTCCGCAGCCCTCAAGATCGCGTGCCAGTCCTGAGCTGCGCCGAGGACACGCAAGATCGCAAGGTGACTGTCCTCGGCCCGGTAGATAATCAAATGTTCAGCGCTGGGGTGTATGCGAACAGGCGGATCAAACTCAGGGCGTTCACGTGCCATCTCTGGCATGAAGAGCAGCCGCTCTAACGTATCTTCAAGGATATCGGTATAGCGATCGGCCTGCGCGGCCGACCACCGCTGCGACGTGTAAAGCCAGATGTCTTCCAAATCGTTTTGGGCTGCGGGTGTCAGCCGATAGGAAGTCAGACTATTTGCGGGCATGCCGCTCCCGCATCCCTGCCTTGAACGCCTTGAAGTCAAACGGCTCAGGCTCGCCGCTCTTCACGCCCTCGTCAATCGCTTGCTGCAACGCCTCGATCGCATGTGCGCGCTCCTGATCGCGGCGGATAAGGTGGCGCACATAATCGCTCGTATTGCTGTAACGACCGTCCTTGAGCCGTGCTTCAACCCAAGTCTTCATTGGGTCGGGAAGGGAAACATTCATGGTCGCCATTCGTCATCCTCCTTTAGTCCACTAGTGTGCCATGTGATGACAAGCATTGTCAAAAATATTGGCAAAGTCCACCACACCTAGACGCACAATAAAGGATTGATAGGCTTCGTTTTCGGGCATTTGGCTGCCGTCCAGTCGTGGGTCTTCCAACAGAGCACCTCTCCATGACGTCCTTAACCAGGGAACCATGTATAATCCGGAGACCTTGTGGCTGCGGGTTGTACGGTTCAGTGGGGGCGCCCTGTAGCAAAGGCTAGGAGAAAATCGAAAAGGTGTGACATCCCAGATGACAGCGGCGCCAGCCTGCCAGCCTGCCGGCACGCGGGCCTTGCCCTTGGCCGTCCTGGGGCCGGTGCTCTTCTGCGCATTGGCCCGGTTCCGATCCTCACGGGCCGGGCAATACTCGGGATAATTAGGTTTTCTGGTCAACCATAGACCTCAGCCAGTGCGCAAAATCTTCTGCTTCCAGCTTGCCCTGCGCCAGGAGAATTATTCGATCGCCGGCGTCCTCAACAGCCCAGTTAAATACGATGCCGTTGACATCGAGACAGACGTCCATGGATTGGTATGCTGTACGTTTGTTGCCGTCATTGTAGCAGCGGCCTTGAGCGATCGCCTCGCCATAACAAGCCGCCAGCGCAAACGCGTCCTCAATCAATCCATACGCAAGGCGGTTGTCCACACGCGACACCGCGCCGTCGAGCGATTTGTCACGCGCGCGTCCCACAAGTTCGCCAGGGTTTAGAACCTCGTCATGAATGAGGTCAATAAGTTCTGGAGACAAGAGTCTGAACACGCCTATTTGTCCTTAAGGTAGTCAAGAACGGGCTGGTTGACGTCTTTCCGGCGCTTGAGGCTTCCCAAGACCTCGTCGCGTGTGGCAACACGGCTTTCGGTTTCCTGAACAGCCTCGGCGGGTACAAAATATCCCACCAGAGCCGAATTTTTCAAAACCGCAACCGGATTGCCGCCGGAACGTTCAAGCACTTTATGCGGTTCACGCATTTCGGTCATTGTGGCAATGTGGGGTGTGAGGAGTTTGGTCATGACGATCCCTCTAACATATACTATAGTGCATACTGCAATGGGCGCTCAAATACAAGAATGCCCGAAACTTCCTGCAATAAGCCAATCGACTGAAGTTTCGGGCCGAGCGAGGTCAAAGAAAAAGTGTTCGCCCGGGATCTTTTCGAGTCTGAATGATTTTCCCGTTCGCGATTGTGGCTTTCAATGAAAGGTCTCACCCAAAAAATCTAAAGGCGGACACAGCGCTACATGAATGGCAGATAAGGTCTGCTACCGGGCACTATCGCCAGGCAACATGATAAGGTTCAGTCTTGTCTCAGAGCCAATCTCTGCATGCTAATGCGAGGTTCCAAGGCGCTTCATCTGCCTTCGTCGATCCGGGGCAGGAACCAGGCAAACAATCCCGCAAGGGGCAGGAAAGAGCATATCAGGTATACAGTTTCTACGCCGTAGCTTTCGGCAAGCACGCCAAGAAACGCCGCAGCCACGCCCCCGAGCCCAAAGTTCAAACCGTAGAAAAGCCCACCGATCAAGCCGATCCGGTTGGGCAAAAGGTCCATCGCATAGATCAGAATCGACGCAAACGCGCTGGCCATAATCAGGTTGATCATGATGGTCAGCACCCCGGTCCAGAACAGATCGGCGTAGGGCAGGATCAGCGTCAGAGGAAGAGGGCCCAGAATCGAGAACCAGATGATCCGGTAGCGCCCGATCCGGTCGCCAACGATCCCTCCGATCAACACACCCACCGCCGCCGCCAGCAGAAAGACGAACAACATTAGTTGTGACGCAGGGATGGAGAGGTCAAAGCGTTCGATAAGATAAAAAGTGTAGAAAGACCGGAAACTCTCGCCATAGAAATTCTTGGTGAACATCAGAAAAGTCAGGACGGCAAGCCCAATGCCGATGGTCACAGGCGCATGGACAGGTGCCTCGACGTCCGTCCTGCGCCACGCCCGCATGGCCAGGAATTCGGCACTGATCTGGCGCTGTTTACCGCCGATCCATATCAATAGCATCATCGCGAGAAGGGCAAGAACCGCAAACCACGCAAGGCTGGGCTGACCCCATGGAACGATAATCAGCGCAGCAAACACGGGCCCCAGCGCTCCACCCGACTGCCCGCCTACCTGGAATATGCCCTGCGCGAGCCCCTGCCTATCTCCTGCCGCATAGCGTGCCATCCGTGTCGCCTCCGGATGGAAAATTGACGAGCCGATACCGATCAGCGCGACTGAGACGAGAATCATCGCATAGCTCTGAGCGAAGGCGAGGCTGACCAGCCCGGAAAGGGTAAACATCATGCCAACGACAGGCGAATAGGGCGCCGGGTATCTGTCGGTTACCATGCCCATCACAGGTTGCAGCAGGGCACCCGCGATCTGGAATGTTAGAGTGATCATGCCGATCTGAACGAAATCCAGCCCATAGGTTTCCTTGAGGATCGGATAAGACGCCGGGATCAGGGATTGCATCAGATCGTTCAACAGATGTGTCGACCCCAGAACCACCAGCACGGAGAGATAAGTTTTGGCGCGGGTTGCGGTCGCCATGTTGTTGATCTTTCATGTGCTGGAGATCAGCCCTTACCAGGGCCAATTGCTCACATGATGTTGAGAGCCGCAAGGTATGCTGCGCATGGATGCAATCCGACAGTCGCGGAACAAGATAAGACGCCCATCATCTGTCGGCTTCCAGTGCAATGTTCGCACACTTGGCTCGGCTTTTAAGGGCCTTTGTGGTTGGGCATCGACTGGCGCCTGCACCACCAACGAGTTGGATGCCGTAGCTGCGGTCGATGGCATGAAACGTCTACGAATAGTCATGGCGGTCTCCTCTCACAAGATAGGCAGGACGATCGCTTCTGGCTGATGAAAACCTCTTCGTTGTCGATCTGGCCAAATCCCCTGACGGGCGACCACCTTGCCGAGTTGGGCAGTGTGGTGGGAGCTGAAGCCCCGCTCTTGATGATAAGCCATAAATACAGGCTGAGAACGCTGATGGCAGTATCATTAAGTTGCTTCCGGCACGCAGCAACTCATGCCGTCATTACCAAGCTCCGGGCCTCTTTTTGACCATTGAACGCACTGTCCACTTCGACGCGGTTTGCAGACGCCTGTCGAGAAATGCCCAAGGTCCGCCCCGCGACGCTGCCGTTCGACTGCATGCTCCTTGCGTTCATCAGCATTGGGAATAGCGTGGCTTCTGTACGCACTAGGAGAGTTAAGGATGACAACAGGTCATATGTTTATGGCGATGAGTCTCGATGGATTTGTTGCGCGAGAAGATTTTGGCCTTGATTGGTTAATGAAGCAGACGACCGAGGGCGAGGATCATGGCAATGCAGCATTCATGGAGTCCGTCGATGGGCTTGTGATGGGAAGTGGCTCGTTTCGGAACAGCTAACCTTTGATACGTGGCCCTATGAAAAGCCAGTCGTCGTGTTGAGCAGGACAATGAGGTCAAGCGATATACCCGA
>CAJQNG010000235.1 GCA_905479635.1 uncultured Boseongicola sp.
GCCCCTTTGCTGAATTGGCGTCGGCAATTTGCTTGCCAGAACGAAGGTTAGTTGTGCACAGCGAATAAACCACAAAACGTTTACTTTTTCGATCTTCGCGGCGCACTGAAGGGCGAAATCGAGGGTTCATGCGATGTAGAAGAGTGTCCTTTCTATTCGGTGCCGTCATTGAACCCATGGCAATGCTGCGCGGCGCGCAAATGACTGCAATGCGAAAGCTGCACTGCGGCGGTGCAAGGACTGGCCAAAGTCCGGTGTGTGCCGGAAGCGGTAATCGCGCCCATCGCATCCCAAATCGGCTTAGCGGGCAACAGCTCAATCTTTGCAGACCGCTGGGAAAGACATAAGACAAGCCCAAAGTGACGAATGCTGCGATATCCGGGAATGTCGGCTTCCACAAACACCTGCAATATTTGACAAACGCGCCAATTCTGTCCCGAATGCATCAAGAGCTACGGGAGATGGGTTTTGAAGATGCGCTTGTTGGCTACCTTGAAGGCTGAAAAGCCAATCTTGTCCGCACCCATGGGCGGAGCTGCGGGGCCAGACTTAGTGGCGGCCGTTTGCAATGCAGGTGGCTACGGCGTCATTCCACTTTGGGGCAAGCCAGCCGATCAGGTGGTTGCCGGAATTGACCAACTCAGAGCACTCACTGACCAAAACTTTTCTGTCAATCTCAATTTATCATTCCCCTATCGCGAGCAACTTGAAGCCTGCATAGATTGCGGCGTCCATGGGGTGTCACTATTCTGGGGGATGGAGCCCAAAGCCATCGCACGAGCAAAGGCGGCGGGCCTTATTGTCTTGATGAGCGTCGGGAGCGCGGCGGAAGCTCGAATTGCAGCCGACGCTGGTGCTGATGTTATTGTGGCACAAGGCTGGGAAGCTGGTGGGCACGTTTGGGGGCAAGTCTCGACGATGGCGCTTATTCCGGCAGTTGTTGACGCTGTCGATATCCCTGTAGTGGCGGCTGGCGGAATAGCCGATGGTCGCGGGATGGCTGCGGCGCTGATGCTTGGAGCCTCGGGTGTCTGGATCGGAACGCGCCTGCTGGCAAGTCGCGAAGCAACGATCCACGACATTTATCGATCACGCCTCTTGGAGGCATCAGAGGCCGACACACAATGGGCCCATGATCTCTACGATATAAACTGGCCTGATGCGCCGCATCGAGCGCTTGGTAATTCCACATCGCAGGCTTGGACGGAGGCCGGCTGTCCGGCCCCCGGCAGCCGTCAGAACGAAAAGGAAGTGATCGGCCATCGGCCCAATGGCGAGCCGGTCGTCCGTTATCAGAGTTATACTCCTTTGCCGCAAACATCCGGAGATGTGGAGGCAATGTCGCTTTGGTCGGGTCAAGGGGTGGCGCAAGTCAGAGAGATTGCGCCAGCAGCAGATATTATCAAAGAAATATATCTGGATGCAAAAAGACGCCTGGAAGCCGCGAGTTCTGTCCTCTGAGTGCAAGAATGCGGACGTCCGGGCCACTATCACAAAGGGCAGCTTCGTCCCGCATTTCTGTGATCGGCGCGAGTAGCAGCTAACGGCCGATTTGAGCCTGTTTTAGACCTTGAAAACTTGCGCCGCGTTTGGCGAGGAGAGTGGGAAGCGGAGCTTCACGTCAATCAGAGTCGACGGCCAGTTTTCCCAGTTCCCCGACCTAAGCACTTGAAATGTAGTCGCTGGGAACCCATCTCGAGTGGGTAAAGCATCTTCTTACGACCTTCTGTTTCCTAGCGGCTCCAGTCGATCCCACGACGACACTGAGCCGGGCCATCGCGTTGTGTGGATGGCATTTATTCTAGGAGACGTCACGATGGCCAATGGTACCGTGACTTGGTTTAACCCTCAAAAAGGTTTCGGGTTTATCGCCCCTGAGCACGGATCGAAGGACATTTTCATTCACATTACTGCCCTTGAACGGGCAGGAACCAATCGGCTGGAAAATGGGCTATCTGTGACCTTCGATATCGAATACGGCCGCGACTCCGCAACCAATCTCGCACTGGCGTAAGTCAGCGTTGAATTGAACTGTGAGGCGGGAAAGGCCTTTGAGCGGTTCGCGCCCTTCTATTTGACATGGCCCTTTGTTTTACAGAGATGGCCATCCCGATTTTAATGGAGCAAAAACTTGATAGAAATTAACTGGGGAAACCCCATAACATTAGTCGTATCGCCAGAAGGCGGCACTCAGAAATTCACCACGATTGAACAGGCCTCACACTGGCTTCGCCAAAAGTGGCCGGTTGCTGATCGCGGCCGAGACGCCGCGGTCGGCCAGATTGATGCCGCGATGCATTGCATGGGTACTGTTGGCGCTGCCCGCGAAGCTTTCCTTTCGGCAGCGAAAACCGCTGGCTTTAAGCCGGACCCTGCGAGCGCTAGAACAGCAGCCGTTCTTTGATCGGCAGCTTAGTCCGGAGGCTGTGTGAAAACTATCGAGAGCTTTTACAAATGCCAAAAATTGCCAGATTTAGGCGCGCTCTGGTCGAGCTGAACCATCAAATTAGCAACACCCGAAAACGAGCGGCGCGAAATCGTGAAGAATCCCGAGTTTTCACACAGCCTCTCCGCTTGGCGGACATTTGCACTCTGCGCAGCGAAGGGCAGCTCAGAGCCCAATCCGGCCCCAACCAGAATCTACCGTTTGCGCCTGCGGCATCTCCGTCTCCGTGTGGGATGAGAAATCCATCTCGCAATGCGGCAGAAAAAGCGGACTTTGGTGCAAGCCGCTGCAATCTCGATAGGGGCTATGACCGGGTTACGAGACGCAAGCGGACCTCGGACAACTGCCCCACCCAAAGCAAAAACCTAGACCGCCTGTTAAACCGTGCAAGAAATTCTGGGTTTTGTGTTACTTAGGTACTCAATACGCGATCATGCGTACTTTTCCACATACAGATTGGTCTAAATCATGCAGATTCCTGAATGGACGAAACCCGCCCTCACGGGCGCGGGTGTCGGTGCTATAGCTTTGGCAATTGTTGGGTTCAGCTGGGGTGGTTGGGTAACTGGTGCCTCGGCATCAGAAATGTCCAGCAAGAGTTCAGTTGCGGCTGTCGCCTCGGCCCTTACGCCTTATTGCGTCCAAAACTCGCAAAACGATCCAAGGTCCACCAATGTGATGGCGGAACTCGAGAAAGCCACTTCATATCAGCGTCGCGGCATTGTTGAGAAAGCTGGTTGGGCGACGCCACTCGGAACCGAAAAACCGGATAGGGCCCTTGCAGAAGCTTGCCAGATTGAGCTGAAAAAAGACACGTAACCAGTGTTTGCCGGCAAACAGACAATTTGTCGGCAATCGACCACAGGATCGAGCCTTCGAGTATCGGCCCTGCGACTATCACAATCAAAGACGGCTCTGGGCTCGGAGCAGACCACTGCAGTGCGGCATGCTTGACCTACCGGGACGCTCCAATAGTGGACGTTCGTGCGTCTGGCAAACGCCCTCGCCTCAGACGCTTAGGCCCACACCCGGGCATTCCTAGATTGGAAGCGGCCCTTGGACTAGCTGGCGTGGAACGACGGCATCGAGCCCAGAGTTGACGTCTATTCTGAAGCGTTCTTCATGAATTGTTGCTGAATTTTTTCCATTTGGTCTGTAGTGATGCGAACAAGGGGCCCACTGTGCAAGACCGTATATCTGAACTTTCCACCTATCGCTGGATTGTGGTCACCGCCGCTGCACTCATCCTCGCCCTAGCAATGGGCTCGATCGTCAACGGCATGTCGGCCTACGTGGTGCCGTTGGAGAGTTTGCATGGATGGGATCGTGCAGACGTTTCTTTGATCAATGTCTCTGGCATCATGGGTTTGGCTTTAGGCGGCCTTTTGATGGGCAGCGTTGCTGATCGGTTTGGCACTCGGTCGGTAGTTCTGTTTGGAAGCACGATAATGGGGCTTTCATATCTCTCTTCGGCTTTGGCAGACCAATTGTGGCAATACTACACGCTGATGTTCATTGCGGGGTTCTTCGGTGCTGCCGGGATATTCGCGCCCATAATCTCGCTTGTTGGAAAGTGGTTCCCGGTCGGTGCTGGTCTGGCTATCGGCATCGCTTCGGCGGGGCAGGCTCTTGGACAAGGCTTTGTGCCTTTCGGTTCGGCTGTCTTAATAAACTCACTCGGCGTTTCCTCAGCTCTTGCCATCACAGGTGGATTAATGCTGGCTGTGCTACTCCCTCTTGCCAGCTTGTTAAGACCTGCAGAGTTGGCAAGAGACGGGCATGCCAGTTGCGTTGGTGATCAAGACTATCCCCCAATCCGACTGGTTGTGCCAATGATGTGCGTTGCCATATTTCTTTGCTGCACATGTATGTCTGTGCCCCTCATGCACCTTGTTCCCCACATTCAGGGACGGGGTTATTCAGCCGATCAAGCAGGCGGAGTAATCTTCCTGATGCTCATGGTAGGTGTTTTGGGACGTATCGCCTTTGGCAAACTCGCGGATGTCATTGGGGCCATCCCGGCGTATATGACCGCCACAGGGTGGATGACGCTGCTCATCTTTGGCTTCATTCTGATCGACGATCTTTCAACCTTTTACATTTATGCTCCGATCTACGGTTTCGGCTACGCGGGTGTGATGACCGGCGTGCTTGCGACCGTCGCTGCACATACTCCACCCGCACGGCGTGGCTTTGCGATGGGTGTCGTCACGATGTTCGGCTGGTTCGGGCACGCCAATGGCGGTTTTTTGGGTGGATATCTTTATGACATGACCAACGACTATGCAGCTGCGTATGGCATAGCCGCTCTGGCTGGTGCATTGAACCTGCTTGTCGTCGGAACCCTGCTTTGGAAGATACGTGGGCCAGGCGAAACCAGTCCTGCAGCAGCCTAGCCCAAACGGCAACTTCGCCCGCAGCGCAGAAGACCTTCATGTAGATCGCGGCGAACGGGCGGTCTGAGCCCGAAGTTGCCATGTTCATCGGCTCAGTATGTAAGAGTAGGAAACTAATCCTAGACATCCCACCGCGCAACGCACTGAGCGGCAAGCGCAGCGATGTGCTCGGTTGAGGAGCCACAGCATCCTCCAAGATAGGCAATCCCAAATTTCTCATTCAGCGCTAATACGTTTCTGCCGAAATCATCGGGTGCTTCCGTCTCAATCTCTGATAGCCCGTCGAGTTCTTCAGGGGTCTTCGCCGATGTGTTGGCATCTATGCCAAGAATTCGCTCGGCAGCGGTCGCGCTGCGACGATGGATCGCTTCATAGGCTGCGCAGAAAACCGATGTGTGCACGCAATTGACGGCGTAGCTCGCCGGCGGAGTTTGTGTTTCGTCGTCTATTGCGTTGATGGCTAGATCGAGTGGCGTGCCGTCGAGGACGCAACCGTCTCGGCGAATGACGAAGCTCAGAACGTATGGTAAGCTAGTCGATCCGAGTACTTTGGCAATGCCACGTGCTTCAGCGACACTTGGTAGCGTCTGTACCTTGAAAAAATCGGTGCCCGCCTCTGCGAGCGCGGCGATCTGCGGACTGTGAAGGTCGATGGCCGCTGCAGTGTCTGGGGCTTCCTCCGGCTTATACCCATCCCCGAACGGACCGGTCACGCCCGCAATCAATATCGGCGCGGCGTCAGGTCCATAGCTTTCACGGAGCGCAACCATAAAATGGCAGGCATCTGCATTTATCGCCCGTCCAGCGTGGGCTGACTTTGCGATGCGGGATGCATTTGCGTGCCACGTGGGCGTACCCGCCACCATAGGCAGCCCATATCGCTGACCAATATCAAGATACTCGCGATGCGTAGCCGCCAGCACGTCCCTTCCTGTCTCGTCGTACAGCATGCCAGCATAGGCGATGTCGGGGTCAAATGCCTCGCTCCCGCCACGTCGAAGGCGTTCGTACATAGACCCTTCGCCTAAGATAATCGGAAAGCTGTCAAGGAAAGCTCGTCTCATGGTTTGCTCCAGGGCTCGATGCCGTAAGCATAAACTTTACTCGCAAATAGGAAATCGACCAAGGTCGGGTTAGTCCGGAGGCTGTGTGAAAACTCGATCAGACGGGAAAACCTGAGAATGCAGGTTCCTGTATCTGTCGCTCCGGAAAATACTTTCCCAAGAAAGCCGATCCCTCAATGCTTTTTGAGAACTCCTTCCTGTGCAAATCCGGAAATGTCGAGTTTTCACACAGCCTCTCCGCTTAGCAGACATTTGCACTCTGCGCAGCGAAGGGCAGCAAGGAGCCCGAAGCTACCGTTTTCTCGGACACGGTAGAAGCATTTTCATTTCGCGACGAGGGAAACTCAATGCCACAGACTTCAGCTCTTTTGCCGTCAGCTTTTCAGGACACCGAATATTCGGTTCCAGCGAAATACGAGCATCAGGACAACCATACACACTATGAGACCGATCAGGTCCCCGGTTGTATAGATGGCCCAAACTCCGATGACCTTCTCCAAATCAATCAGTCCGGAGTAGACCAGCGTTTGCCCAAAAGAGTTGATAACAGACGACAGGGCGCCCA
>CAJQNG010000236.1 GCA_905479635.1 uncultured Boseongicola sp.
CTAAGTTCTTTTGAGCGCTTCGGCTTTGTGCCGAACCCGGACATTTGGGAGCAGCTTTGCAATTGCTGCACAGTCAGCGAAAGGCAGCTTTGGCGACATCGAACCGACGCGCAGACTGCCGGCCGCATAGCAGTTGAACCAGGTTCATTCTGCACAACGAGACTATGCACTTGCAGAAAAAGGCACGGGAAGTTGTGATGGCTTCGGGCTCCTTGCTGCCGTTAGCCGCATCGCAGCGATCCTTCCAAACGATCTCGCCCCGACCAACATGAACGGCCCCAACCGGACTTTGGCCGCTCCATATAACGCTGCGGTGCAGCTTTCGCATTGCGGCCATTCGTGCATGGCGCAGCATTTTGTCGGCTAAAACGTCGGTGTGCGGGACAAAACGGACTTTTGCAGATGCGGCACGATCCGTCGCTCCGGCGAATATGCCGTTACATGCTGCGCGCCGCTTTGCAGCGCAACTTCCCGAAAGCGGACGTTCAAGCCGGGTTGAATACCATCGACCGGAACCAGTCATTCGCAGCAGGCGCACCGCAGGTCCGAGTTGCGGACTAAGCGGCTTTTTGACCACGCCGCGACTGCTCCCGCAGCATAAGTACCTCCGCGATGAGGCGAATTTCCCCGAACAGGCCGTTCAATTACGTCACAACAGGTGGAATCCGAACTAACCTTTCGCTTCGGCCTGCCTCAACAATCGAGACGCGGTGTGGTTACAGCGGGCCGCTGCAACATAGGCCTCGAATTTCTCTGCTGGAGTTTCGCCCAGCTAAGACAACGCCTTTAAATCTGTCAGAATTTGGCGATCATCACCGCGTCGCATAGCGCGCCTGCATGCGCAAGCTTCAGCCTGGGCGCAATACGTCCAGCCCAACCAAGATTTCGCGGGGTGCATGCTTGCGCCACACAGACTGGTAACACTCGATGACGTTTGACCGCGTCACCGCTAGGCCCGGCAGCGCGACCCAGTCCGGACAGGGGCGGCCAAGCAAGGCGGTGATCGTCGTCTTTGCGATAGCCTCACCTTGTTGGAACGGGCGTTGACCTGCGATGCCGACAACAGCGCCGCCTTTCGCAAGATTTTCCGTCACCTCTTGTCCAAGGTCCACGGTCGTGATGGGCAAAGTCAGTTTCAGCTCCGAAACCATCCGGATGACGTCGATACAAGGGGTATCCCAGACGACGAATAGACCTGCGACGTCCGGATAATCGGCCAGCATACGCCGCGTTTGTTCACCGGCATCATCGAGGGATGAGAATCTTGCCGTTCTGACCGTAACATCCGGGCGGTTGCGCTCCATCGATTGGCTGAACGCGATTTCGCGCTCGTTGACGGCAAAGAAATCTGCATCATAGCCCAGCAACCCGGTCGATGCGTTGGCAGGTAGATGATCTGACAGCAGCTCTGCCGCGATCTTGCCCAGACCGTAATTGTCCACAGAAACAAGTGCGGCGTAGTCCTTTCCCGGCAACATGCCGGTGGGAACATTGTCGATCAGCACCAGCTTAATACCGGCATTGGACACAGCGATATGGTCTTGGGCCACTGTCGTGTTGTCGACGGGAAGGGAAACGATTGCATCTGGCTTTTCATCACAAAGCCTACGAAGAGCTGCGATTTGCGCTTCTGGCGAAAAATTGCAGTCAACGACGTCGATCACAATCGCCCCGCATTCTCCCATCATGCCGACGACGCCCTGCACAAGATGGCGCGACCAGTCACTTTCCAACGTATGCATGACGAGCGCGATGCGCAGCCCTTTTGCACGAGCGGCTGCTATATCCTGTGGCAGCAACGTGACCCGCTCAGGAGGGGAGGCGCGCTCGCCATGTGGCCCAAGACCGATGATAGTCATGTGGTTGTCCTTGATATCTTTGGCGGCGGTGGCGGCGTTTCGCCAGACTGCAGAGAGGACGATCCCAAAGCGGCCAGACTCTGCACGAAATCCGGGTTGCGGGTCGGGGTGCCAAGACCGATCCATTCTTTCAGGAAAATCGGATCGAACAGCGCCTCTGCGGCAATGCTGGCGGCGCCCAAAAGGGCCGCGGAATTGCTCATTTGAGATCTGAGGATGCGAAGATCGCGTGTGACGAGGGGGTGGGATGCGCCGTAGACCGTTTCGCGAATACTGGCCAGAAGAATATCGTTGGTTTGCGCAATGGACCCGGCCAACACAATAAGTTGGGGGTTCAGCATATTCGCCAATGTTGCAACAACCCCGCCGATCAAGCGGCCGCTTTGCATCAGGATTTCAACGCATGCACCGTCGCCCATTTGCGCCGCCTGGCATACGTCTATGGCTGTCAAATCACCACCACGCGCAAGTGTATCGTCCAGATGGGGGCTGCCCCCGCTTTTAGCTGCTTCCAGTCCGCGGGCCCTGATCATCTCTGCCCCGGCCATGGCATCCAGCGTTCCCGTGCTGTCGCGATAGGTGACAGGAAGTTGACCAATAAGGCCCACCGCACCTGCGGCGCCATGGTAGGGATGGCCATCGCTGACAAGTCCGGCGCCAATGCGTTGACCCACCTTGACGAAAAGCATGGACTGCAAGCCAATCCCGGCACCGCCATGTAGTTCCCCCATCGTCATCGTCTCAACGTTGGAATGAATCCAGACAAGCGTCTGAAATCGATCTGTCAGGGTCTCCACCAGCCCGGAACTATCCCAATTAGGCAGGAAGTCAGGGGTTTTCAGTAGGAAAGACGTGCCAGGATTGGCGAGAACCGGCCCGGGCACAGAAATGGAAATACCCCACAGATCGGGCGCGTCCAGTTGCCGTGTAAGGAGCCAGTTGATCAAGGCACAGATGCGGTCGACGGTGGCAGACTGATCAGAGATATCGATCATTTCGTGGTGCTCTGACAGCAATTTGCCGCTCAGGTCAGCCAATCCAACACCAACAGCTGATTGGTCTAGCGTGACAGAGACAAGGCGGGCGCGGTCTTTCATGAATTGGACAAGTCGCGGCGCGCGCCCCCCCGTGGCTACACCGGTCGCGTTTTCATCAACGAGGCCCAAATCTTTCAGGGTGGCTAGCCTGTCGGCGACGATTGCACGTCCGTACTCTCCGACACGCTCTAGCTCCTGACGGGTTCCCGCATGCCCTAGGCGGACAAGATTCAGCACGTCGACAAGACTTGCCGTGGCCGCCTCGCTGCTACGTGGGCGTCCATTGCCTGTTGAACGATTCGTTGCGGATTGGCCTTTTTTCACAAAAATCTTCTCTTCGTCGTGACTGGATTCAACAGTAGTTCGGCAATTTAAGCATGGCAAGCGTCTAGTTTTGCAGATTAAATGCAAAAGAATACATACTTATGCATAAAATATGTTGACCACTGCTCATTATAGCCATTACAAAATGTGTGACCGGCGCCAAATGCCGGAGGAGGAAAACCAATGAGTGACTGGAAACTGGCCTATCAGGCGAATTGCTGGGGTGAGCTTGGCGGCAATGCAGAAGGTGTGACGTCGATTACGCAACTGAGCTATCGCACCTTCGGGGACATGGACCGGGCCTGCGCCGAAATCGCGGCAGCTGGCTACACGGGGGTTGAATTGTTTGACGGCAACTTGCTGGACTATGACGCGGCAGATTTTCGGACCTTGCTGGCAAACAATGGTCTGACGCTGGTTGCGGCCTATTCCGGCGCCAACTTCATTTTTGATGAAATTCTTCCAGATGAACTGGCGCGGATTACCCGTGCGGCGGACCGCGCTGAAGAACTTGACGCCCCACATCTGGTCGTGGGGGGCGGGGCCAAACGGTTCGATGGTGTTCGGACAACCGACTATGACAAACTTGGCGCAGCGCTCGACAGGGTCAAGGAACTGGCCGAGGACCGTGGACTGAAGGCGCATTATCACCCGCATCTGTCCACGATCGTGGAGGGCCCCAAAGAGGTGCGGCGTATCTTTGACCTGACGTCGATCGATTTCTGCCCTGACACGGCCCATTTGGCTGCTGCTGGCGGGGACCCCGCGCAGATGATCCGCGAACACGCAAAGCGGATTTCATATATCCACCTCAAGGGGTTCCAAAAAGACCCCTTTGCATTCACGCCGCTTGACCGCGGCGATGTGCCGACCGACCCGATCATCGCTGCGATGCGCGATACGAATTTCGCGGGCTGGGTCTGCACTGAACTTGATGCCTGGAACGACCCCGCAGCCGGGGCACGCGCCAGCATGGACTATCTCAATCAGGCCTAATTAGGCCATTTTAACGGGGCTTACGCCCCATCTTCTGGGAGGAAGACCTATGTCTACACGTTCCATACTTATGGGGTCCATCGCCGCCGCAGTGATTGCACTTGGCGCTGTTCCGGCCATTGCCGATCCCGCCGCTGCCTTGGCCGCATTGCAGGAAAACGTCCTGTCCAAGGGCCCCAACGGCGAGGACCCAAGCCCGGCAGCAGACCTGTCGCTGACTGCGGCCGAGATCGACCAGATCAAAGCCATGAACGCCACCGCCGCGATCGTCATGCATTATGGCGGCAACGACTGGTCGCGGGCGCAGATCGAAGGATTGAGGTTCCAATTTGGTGAGTTGGGCATCGAAGTCATTGCGGTGACGGATGCAGGGTTCAAACCCGAAAAGCAGGTCGCGGATATCGAAACCGTTATGGCGCGCCAGCCCGACATCATCGTGTCCGTTCCGACCGACCCCGCCGCAACCGCCGCAGCCTATATGGCCGCTGCCAATGCGGGCGTTAAGATTGTTTTCATGGAAAATACCCCTCCGGGCATGACTGCTGGTGAGGATTATGTTTCTGTCGTTTCAGCCGATAACTATGGCAACGGCGTTGCTGCCGCACACTTGATGGCGCAGGCGCTTGGCGAGGATGGTGGCCAGATTGGGCTTGTCTATCACGCCGCTGACTTCTTTGTGACCCGCCAACGCTATGACGCCTTCAAGGCGACGACCGAGGAAAACTATCCCAATGTCGAGATCGTTGCCGAACAGGGTATCGGCGGACCGGACTTCACTGGCGACGCCGAAAAGGTCGCGTCGGCAATGCTGACGTCCAACCCTGGCCTTGATGGCATCTGGGCCGTTTGGGACGTACCGGCCGAAGGCGTGATCTCGGCGGCACGCGTTGCGGGACGCGACGACCTGATCATCACCACGATTGACCTTGGCGAGAACGTTGCGATCAACATGGCCCAAGGCGGCTTCGTGAAAGGTCTGGGGGCGCAGCGCCCATTCGATCAGGGCGTCGCCGAAGCCACTTTGGCGGGCTATGGCCTTTTGGGCAAAGAGGCACCGGCCTTTGTGGCCCTGCCAGCCCTGCCAGTGAACAGGGAAAACCTGCTGGAGGCATGGCAGACCGTTTACCGGACCGAAGCCACGCAGAATATCCAGCGGAGCATGAACTGATCATGCGCAGGTCCCGCAGCTCCTCCCTGGTTGCGGGACCACCCATCTTTCATTTCCAGTACGGAGAGTATCGTGATGACCAAGACCCTCAATGTGGCCATGATAGGCGGCGGTTTCATGGGCAAGGCCCACGCCATGGCCTATGCTGCCATGCCGATGTTTTTCTGGCCCGCCCCCGCAATCCCTCGCCGCAAGACGGTGGTCGATCTGACGGATGCGGCCGCCGAAACCGCACGCGACCGGTTCGGCTTTGACGAAGCTTCCAGTGATTGGAAGGCGACAGTCAACCGCGCCGACATCGACATTGTCGATATCTGCACCCCCAACAACTCCCATGCCGAGATCGCGATTGAAGCGCTCAAAGCAGGCAAGCACGTGATCTGCGAAAAGCCACTTGCCCGGACGCTTGAAGAATCCGTGGCGATGGTCGAGGCCGCGCGCGCCAGCAAGTCCGTCACGATGGTTGCGTTCAACTATCGTCGGACACCTGCTGTCGCGCTGGCCAAGAAATTCATCGAAGACGGCAAGATCGGCGACGTGATCAATTTCCGGGGCACATACTTGCAGGACTGGTCGGCAGATCCGAACGGGCCGCTGTCGTGGAGGTTCCAGAAGGATATCGCGGGTTCCGGTGCAGTGGGTGACATCGGCACGCATGTCGTAGATATGGCGCATTACCTCGTCGGGCCGATTGACACGGTTCAGGCGATCACCTCGACCTACGTAAAGACGCGTCCTATTCAACAAGGGGGCGTCGACAAGCTAGGAGCGTCCGAAAAGTCTGCGGATTCAGAGCGGGCAGAGGTTGATGTAGACGACGAGGTCATGTCAATGGTCCGGTTCAAGTCCGGTGCCGTGGGCAGCATCGAAGCCACCCGAAATGCATGGGGCCGCAACAACTTCATCACGCTGGAAATCCACGGGACCAAAGGGTCGATCCTGTTCAACTATGAACGTCGCGACGAATTGCAGGTGATGTTCGCTGATGATCCCGGCGATGCGCGAGGGTTCCGCACCATCTACACCGGTCCGGCGCATCCTTATGGCGAAGGTTTATGGCCGATACCAGCCCTTGGCATTGGCTACGGTGAGACAAAGATCATCGAATGCTTCGATTTCTGCAAAGCGATCGTGGAGGGAACCCAGCCTTCACCAAACTTCGAAGAGGCGCTTTTGACCGAAAAGGTCGCGGATGCCTTGCTGCGTTCAGGCGAAACCCACGCCTGGGAGCAAGTGTAATGGCACCCGTTGCTGTCCGCATGAAGGGAATATCCAAACACTTTGGTGGGGTCAAAGCGCTGGATAACGTGGATCTTGAGGTTCTGGCCGGTGAGGTCCACGCGCTTCTGGGCGGCAACGGGGCGGGAAAATCCACAATTCTAAAGGTGTTGAACGGGGTACATGTGCCCTCTGCCGGTACCATCGAAGTCGCGGGCGTTCCGCTGACCACGCATAGTCCTGCGGCCTCCCGAGCTGCAGGCATCGCGATGAACTATCAAGAAATGAGCCTCATCCCGACGTTGACCGTGGCCCAGAATGTGTTTCTGACACGCGAGGCGAAGTCGGGCGGACTGATCGACGACACCGAGGCAGAACGCAGGGCGGCAGAGCTATTTGCGATGCTCGAGGTCGAGATTGATCCGCGCGCCATTGTGGGCGATCTGGGAGCGGGGCAAAAGCAACTGACCGAAATCGTCAAAGCAATATCGCAGGACGCGCGCGTTCTCGTGCTCGATGAGCCGTCCACGGCACTGGCCGTTTCGGATGTGGATCGTCTGTTTACCTTCCTGCGCAAACTTAAAACTCAAGGCGTCGCGATCATCTATGTGAGCCACCGGATGGATGAAATCGCCCGCATCGCCGATCGCGCTACGATCTTGCGGGATGGACAAAACGTGACCACCGCCGATATCGCAGATCTGCCAGTGGACGTGATGATCGAACATATTGTAGGAAAACGCTCGCTTGGTCTTGCGGATGTCGCACGCAACGTTGCCGTGCAGGGTGATGTCGCGCTGGAACTGCGCAATGTGTCCGGCCGCAATAAGCCAAAGGACATTTCACTGAAGGTCCACAAGGGCGAGGTCGTAGGGCTGGCCGGTCTGCTGGGGTCAGGGCGCACGTCGCTTGCTAAGCTTATCGCCGGAATTGAACCCATAACCGCGGGCGAAATCCGCATCAACGACCGCCCGGTTCACATTCGCCGCCCAAGTGATGCAATTGCAGCAGGCGTGGCATTGGTGCCCGAGGCTCGGGCCACACAGGGCATCATCCCGTCCCAGTCGGTGGCGGACAACGCGACCCTTGCCGTGCTTGATAAGCTGTCAAAATTCGGGTTCGTGGACGCGGCCAAAATGCGGGCCACCACTGATGCACAGATCGAACGGTTGTCGATCAAGACCGCGAGCCGTGATCACGCAGTCAGCACCTTATCGGGTGGCAATCAGCAAAAGGTCGTTATCGGAAAATGGCTGGCGTCTGATCCGGATGTCTTTGTTCTCGACGAACCGACTGCGGGCATCGACATCGGATCCAAATCCGAAATCATCCAGATGGTCCGCGACCTTGCTGCCAGCGGCAAGGCAATCCTGATGATATCATCTGAACTGTCTGAGCTTTTAACCGCCTGCGACCGCATCATCGTGATGGCCGAAGGACGAAGCCACGCAGATATCCCACATGCGAATCTAGAAGACCCCGCGGACGTTAATACGAATGCCGCGCACCGTGTTCAGGTCGCAGAACAGCGCCTGCAAATTGCCATCCAGAACGCCCTAAAGTCAGAGCAGGAGATTTCCAATGACCTTCACTGATACGAAAGATCGCACCAGAAATGCCTTAAGCGGCTTTCTCGGCAACTGGCGCCAGAATATCATTTACATCGGGTTCGCGGCGATCTTCGTGATCTTCGCGCTGACATTGAATGACCGGGGGTTCCTGAATCCCAACAACCTTCTTAACATTGTGCGGCAGACCACAATGATTGCCGTCATGGCCGTTGCCATGACATTCGTACTGTCAGCGGGCGAGATCGACTTGTCTGTGGGCGCGGTCGCCGGACTTGCAAGTGTGACGGTGGCCATGGCAATTGCCGTAGCCGGGCCCTTTGCGGGGATCATGGCAGGGCTTGCGACTGGCGTTGCCGTGGGTGTCTTCAACGGCTGGCTGACGACAAAAATCGGTATCCCGTCTTTCCTGACCACGCTGGCGATGATGGGCATCGCCAAGGGCGTTGCCATGTGGATTTCGGGCACGTCAGCAGTGCCGATCCTGTCGCCCGGCTATTCATGGTGGTTTGGCGGCGGCTCGATCGGCCACGTTCCGGTTCTGTTGTTTTGGATGTTGATTTTCGGTGTTGTCGGGCAAGTTGTCTTGCGGCGCACCAGCTTTGGCCGCCGGGTACTGGCAACGGGTGGCGGCGAACAGGCGGCCAGTTATTCGGGGATCAATACGTCGCGGGTTAAATTCCGGGTGCTGGTGATATCCTCAACCGCGGCAGCCGTTGCTGGTATGCTCTATGCGGGTCGTCTTCAATCGGGGCGGTTTCAGCTAGGGGAAGGCGACGAACTCTCAGTGATTGCGGCGGCTGTCTTGGGCGGTACATCCCTCTTCGGAGGCAAGGGGACAGTGATCGGCACCATCGTCGGGGCGCTGATGATCGGCCTGATCAACAACGGTTTGATCCTGATGGGGCTTGAGTTCAGCCAGCAGCTGATCGCGCGCGGTGGTATAATCATCCTTGCCGTGGCCCTGAGCCAGAAAAGGGTCTGAACCATGGCCCATGTCACTATCATTGGAACGGTTACAGCCAAACCCGAAACGCGCGCTGAATTGTTTGACCTGCTTACAAGGCAGGTCGCCCCTACCCGTCAGGAGAAGGGCTGCATCAACTATGACTTTCATGTTGATGCAAGCGATCCTTGTTGCTTTGTCTTCTATGAAAACTGGCGCACGCAAGCTGATTTAGATGCTCATCTCGAGATGCCCCATCTGAAGCCATTGTTTTTACAGCTTGATCGTTTGTTGGCCTGTACGGTCGATATCCGGCACTTGACCATGCTCAGCGAGATGGCCTGATGACGGCATCACGCAAGCGGCTGCGTCTGGGGATGGTTGGAGGAGGCAAAGGTTCCTTCATCGGCGGCGTGCACCGCATTGCTAGTCGTATTGATGACCGGTTTGAACTGGTTGCGGGTGTGCTTTCCTCCGATCCAATGCGCGCGGCTGAAAGCGCGGCGGATCTGGGCATCGTGCCGGCTCGGGCCTATGTCGATTTCAAGGTCATGGCCAAGGCCGAAGCAAAACGCGCCGACGGGATCGAAGTCGTCGCGATCGTGACGCCAAACCATATGCATGCCGCGCCAATCATCGCCTTTCTTCAGGCCGGAATTCACGTGATCTGTGACAAGCCATTATGTGCCACCATGGCTGAAGCCCAAATGATTTCGGAAGCAGTGAAAGCCTCTGATGCGCATTTCGTGTTGACGCACACCTACACCGGCTACCCCTTGATCCGTCAGGCCCGCAAGATGATTGCCGATGGTGAATTGGGTCAAATGCGTGTGATTCAAGTCGAATACGCGCAAGACTGGCTGACACAAACTATCGAACAGGATGGTCAAAAACAGGCAGACTGGCGGACCGATCCGGCAAAGTCCGGTGGCGGTGGCGCAATCGGCGACATAGGAACCCATGCCGTTGACCTTTTGTGTTTTGTGACTGGGCTGAAGCCTGAGGCGCTCTTGGCCGACCTACACCGTTTCGGCGACGGGCGTCGTTTGGACGATAACGCTCATATCCTGCTGCACATGCAGGGTGGTGCGAAGGCGATGCTCTGGGCGTCACAGATTGCAGTTGGGAATGAAAACGGGCTGCGCCTGCGTGTTTATGGTGACCGAGGCGGTTTGGAATGGTCGCAGGAAAACCCAAACAAGATGTGTCTGACAATCGACAGCGAAGCAAAACGTATCCTCACACGCGGCGGGGTCGGATCAGGCGGAGCCATGACAGATTGGACGCGGATCCCTGCCGGCCACCCGGAAGGTTACCTTGAAAGCTTTGCCAACATTTATACCGACACAGCAGACCTGATCGAAAGAAAGGGCGGGGGAGCCCTTCTGGCAGGAATTCGTTCGGGCTTGGAGGGCATGCAGTTCATTGAAGCCTGCGTGAATTCAGCGGGCAGCGGCGGCACATGGGTCCCATTCCAGCAACTTGAGGGTTGAAGATATCCTGGATTCCGTCGGCACATCCTGAAACCATGTGGATTGGGTTTAAAGGACCAAAAAGGGTTTGCTCCGATCATCGCAGAACAAGGAGCGTCAGCTCACACCGTAGATCGTGAGAATCGTCAAAACGATCAAGCTGGTTGGTCAATACGATGTTGTGGCCCATCTGCTGGTAGGCGGCGCACCGCTGCATCATATCGACAATCTGGCTTGGGCTTCTTTGATCGAGGCTGCCGCTCTGGGCGACGGGGTCACGCCGCTACAACATGCCACATCACGCAACTACTCCTAATTGGTCGAAATTCGGAAATAGGCGATATGCTAATGACCCCACCAAAATGTACTATCTTGAAGGCTGCCGTGTCATCAGAGCTCGTTGCACCGTCCCAAAGCCCCAATTGGCGCAACCGCAGCGAAGGTCGGAGATGTCCGCGAGCTGTAAATTCCATGCTTGATCTTTGCTGAGGCCTTTACGAACGACCGGTTTTCTCGCTGCGCGGCTGCAGCAAATCTTTCGTACTTCCCACATTTCCCGCGCTGCGAGCGCACACAGCACGAAATACGAATTTACTGAATGGGCTCCAAGCGGTCATTTGAGCTAATCGTTCAGGCATTGAAGCTGCCTTTGCGTCAACCCAAACCCGGAACAATCACCATCTTGTCGCTAGTGCTTTCTTTAAGACGCAATGGGAGGACTTTCTGATACTCTGCTGAGTC
>CAJQNG010000237.1 GCA_905479635.1 uncultured Boseongicola sp.
ATGACCCGCCGTTCTTCCACACGACGATGGTGAATGAATACAACCGTTTGGCAGATGCCTTTGAGTGGGACGAGGGGGTCTTCGACGAGATCGCCCGTACCAGTCTGGAGGCCGCGTTTTGCGACGCGCAAACGAAAGCGAAACTTTTGAAACGATTGGAGCCATCATGAGCAAGCATCTGACTGTCGTCGACCATCCGCTTGTTCAGCACAAGCTGAGCCTAATGCGGGATAAGGACACGTCTACGGCGGTGTTTCGCCAGCTTTTACGAGAAATCAGCCACTTATTAGCGTATGAGGTGACACGCGGGTTGCCGATGACCACGCGCGAGATCGAAACGCCGATCAAAACGATGCAAGCGCCCGTTCTTGACGGTCGCAAACTTGCGCTGGTGTCGATCTTGCGCGCAGGCAACGGATTGCTTGATGGGATGCTTGATCTGATCCCGTCGGCGCGAGTTGGGTTTGTCGGGCTTTACCGCGATGAAGAAACGCTGAAGCCGGTGCAATACTATTGTAAGTTGCCGAGCGAATTGTCGGATCGATTGGTCATTGCCGTGGATCCGATGCTTGCGACCGGTAATTCATCGGTTGCGGCGATTGATCTTATCAAAGAGCGCGGGGCGACGGACATTCGGTTCCTCTGTCTGCTGGCTGCGCCCGAAGGCGTGGCCCGCATGAAAGAAGCGCATCCGGACGTACCCGTGGTCACAGCGTCGCTTGATGAGCGATTGAACGAGCTTGGTTATATTGTGCCTGGGCTTGGCGATGCGGGAGATCGGATGTTTGGGACAAAATAGGCTAAATGCTCTTTACAGGGCTGGGTAGTCAAGTCATTTTAGCCACAACATCTTGGGGAAGGATCGATCCATGCGCGCATATATTGGTAGTTTAGCGGTTTTTGTCATTTCCGCAGTGGCGGCCACAGGCTCTCCAGCGCAAATGCCGCCGGACGATTACATCGGGCGCGCGTTTGTTGACAGTGAGGGATGTGCTTTCAGTCGCGCTGAGATGAATGACGCGATTGTCTGGGTCGCACGACTTGATGCTTCACGCGCTCCGATTTGCGACGAAGTGCCGACGTTTTCGGGAGCAACCGAAAGAGTGTTCGTGACGTCTCCGGTCTCGGTCAGTGCGGCGGCGACGTCCGCGCCGGTCGTTTCAAAGCGCGCAGTACCTGCTAACGCTTTCTCACCAAAGGGGTTCCGGCCGGCGTGGAATGACGGCCGGCTTAATCCGAACCGGGGGCCGCGCACGTCTGCAGGGGACGCGGCAATGTTGCGGATTTGGTCTAACGATGTGCCGATGGTTCGGCGCGGGAACTAGGCCTCACAAATCTGTTGAAGCGCGATCCACTCGCTGTCCGTCAAAAGCGGGGAGGTCGGGATTTGTGCGCCTGCATTCGCCAGGATCTCGACTGTCTCAGCCGCTGGGGAAACAGCCGTGAGATAGGCGTTGGGTTTCACTTCTGTAAGGATAAATTGATTCGCAAGCGCGCGGCTGTCGAGCGTCGCCCGATTAGCCACGATCAGGCGCTCGGCATGGGCGCGCAAGTCGTCCCCAGACATGTCCCCCGTCGTCAAAAGTCCAAATGCAGCGCCAAGGCCTGCGTCTTTTAACAAGCGCTCGAACGGGTCGTTTTCAACGCGTCGGAGGTTTTCGGCCAGAAGGAAACCGGCAAGGACATCCACCGTTTCAAAGTCTTCGACTAGCTTGTGGCTGACCAACAGCGTGCCGCCTGGCAGATGTTGCGTCGTTTCAAGCGCCGAAGGAAGAATGAGTACGGTCAGGCTGTCACCGGGAAACAGGCGTTCCGTCAACCGGTCAAGGGCTGCCCGGGCTGTTGGTTGTTCGCATTGCGCCCCCGTCAGCCGTTCAATGTCGGAAGTAAGCCGTGCCCCGATGCTGTCGCGTGTGGCTTCGGGAATGATGCTTGAGGCGTACTTTGAAAGCGCGCCGGGCAGCCAGAAAACACCCAGGCCAAGGATTGCCGCGCCGATGCCGCTAAAGATCAGTGCTCGAAGACGCCCGGGATGGCGACCTTGGCGGCGCACAGCGCGAAGCACTTTTTCCACCGCGTCGATCATTTCGTCGTCGGCAATTTCCAACGTTTCCGGAGTGTCATCGCCTGGGGCGTATATCGCGGGTCGCGTGCCGGGGTTTTGACGGCGGATGGCAGGCAGGGACCAGTGGGTGAGGGCGACCTCGTTAAGGTCGGTTAACGTGAGCGTTGCGTCTCCGATGGCGACGAAGATATCGCGCCTTTGCGCGTCATCATCGGCGCGCCAGACACCCTCGGATTCCAGCCGCTGGTATTTTGCAAGCACTGTCACCCGCTCGACCGCCCCGCGTTTGTTTGTTGTTGTCGCGACGTTAGCCGATCCATGCGGGCGGAACAATCTGGACCACGACACAATCTGACGCCGCGTTCCCACGTGACAGGGCCGCGAGCTTCGGCCAGGGTCTGGACACACTCGCAAAGGGCAAAGCCATGACCGATTACCCCCATCTTTTCCAACCTTTGGACCTTGGGCACGTGACGCTGCCGAACCGGGTGCTGATGGGCTCGATGCATACGGGATTGGAAGAAGTTGGCGATTTTGACCGGGTTGCTGCGTTCTATGGCGCGCGGGCGCGAGGCGGTGTCGGACTGATTGTGACGGGAGGAATGTCTCCAAACCGCGAGGGGGGTGTGCTGCCCGGCGCTGCGGGGTTGTTCAAGCCCGAGGATATTGCAAACCATCACCGCGTAACCGGGCGGGTGCATGAGGAAGGTGGTCGGATTGCAATGCAGATCCTGCATGCAGGGCGGTATGCATATAGTCCGGAATGTGTTGCACCTTCTGCGGTTAAATCTCCGATTTCGCCATTTGCACCGCGCGAACTGGATGAAGATGGGATCGAAAAGCAGATAGCCGACATTGCAACGGCTGCGGCGCGGGCGCGCGACGCAGGGTATGACGGTGTCGAGATAATGGGATCGGAAGGGTATTTCCTGAACCAGTTTCTGGTTACGCACACCAATCGGCGGACCGATCGCTGGGGCGGAATTTATGAAAACCGTATGCGCTTACCGGTGGAGGTTGTCCGGCGTGTGCGGGCTGCGGTTGGCGACGACTTCATCGTGATTTATCGTTTGTCGATGATTGATCTTGTGCCGAATGGCTCGACTTGGGACGAGGTCGTGACATTGGCAAAAGCGATCGAAGGGGTCGGCGCGTCGATCCTGAATACCGGCATTGGGTGGCACGAGGCCCGCATCCCGACAATTGCGACGTCCGTGCCGCGTCGTGCCTTCACCTGGGTTACAAGGAAGCTGATGGGCGAGGTGTCGATCCCGGTGATTACGTCGAACCGGATTAACACGCCCGAAGTTGCCGAAAGTGTTTTGGCCGATGGTTGCGCCGATATGGTGTCGATGGCGCGCCCGTTTCTGGCGGACTCGGATTTCGTTGCGAAGGCGAACGCCGGGCGTTCGGCGACAATTGCGCCCTGCATCGCCTGCAATCAGGCCTGTCTTGATCATACGTTTGAAATGAAAGTCGCGTCCTGTCTGGTCAATCCGCAAGCCGCCCATGAGACCGAGCTTCAATACACGCCGACGAATGCGCCCAAGCGGATCGCGGTTGTGGGGGCGGGGCCTGCTGGATTGTCTGCGTCGATTGTTGCGGGTGAGCGCGGGCATGCTGTGACATTGTTTGATCGGGCGAAGGAAATCGGAGGTCAGCTGAACATGGCCAAGAAGGTGCCGGGCAAAGAAGAGTTCTTTGGTCTTATCGATTGGTACCGGACGATGTTGGTCGAGCATGGCGTTGATGTGCGGCTCGAAGTCGAAGGGGAGGCCGACGATTTGGTGGGGTTCGACCATGTGATCGTCGCGACGGGTGTTGTCCCGCGCGATCCCGGGATTCCGACCTCCGGCGGGATGCAAGTCGTGAACTACGTCGATATCCTGACGGGTCGCGCGGTTGCGGGCAAGCGCGTCGCGATTGTGGGTGCGGGCGGCATCGGCTTTGATGTGGCAGAGTTTTTGACCCATGACGGTGAAAGCCCGGCGGAAAACCTTGATCTTTGGAAGGAAGAGTGGGGGGTATCAGACCCGGGCATGCATCGCGGTGGCCTTGCGCCAGAAGGGGCTTCGCCGGCGCCATCACCGCGCAAAGTGACGTTGTTGCAGCGAAAGGCCGAGCGTCCGGGCAAGCGGCTGGGCAAAACGACCGGCTGGATCCACCGGGCAAGCTTGATGAGGAAGGGCGTAAAGATGATGGGCGGGACAGACTATGTTCTGATCGACAGACATGGTTTG
This sequence comes from uncultured Boseongicola sp., assembly GCA_905479635.1. Classification (GTDB taxonomy): domain Bacteria; phylum Pseudomonadota; class Alphaproteobacteria; order Rhodobacterales; family Rhodobacteraceae; genus Boseongicola. The sequence continues at coordinate 4,306 of CAJQNG010000237.1, forward strand.
CATGTGACGACATCGGATGGCCCCGCACTGATTGAATGCGATACGGTCGTCCTTTGCGCCGGTCAGGAGCCTGAAAGACGCCTTCAATCGGCGCTTGAGGGTCGGGGCGTTGAAGTTCACGTAATTGGCGGCGCTGACGTTGCGGCAGAATTGGACGCAAAAAGGGCAATAGATCAGGGCGCACGACTTGCGGCAGGCCTTTAGGGCTTAATATATTGATAATAAACCAAATAGTTGTATTTTGAGCTTTGCTCGGTCGTTTCCCATCCTAAAACGATCCCGACAATACCGGGAAATTGTCGGGGACTTTCCGCATTCTTGCCTGATTTCACCATCACAGAGGTGTTTGCCGGGGGGCGCAAAAGAATAAGGGTAAAGCTCCTAATGGACCGACTGACCGAAATGGAGGCGTTTGCAACCGTCGTTGATCAGGGCGGGTTCACAGACGCTGCCAAGAAAATGGGTATCTCGAAATCAGCCGTGTCAAAACACGTCTCGTCTCTGGAAGCCCGGCTTGGTGCGCGCCTACTGAACCGCACAACGCGTCGGGTGTCTCCGACGGAGATTGGCCTTGCGTACTACGACCGCGCCCGCCGCGTTCTAAATGATGCAGGTGAAGCCGACGCGCTTGTCACCTCGATGCAATCAGCGCCATCCGGGCTGCTGCGGATTTCCGTGGCGACCGATTTTGGCGTAAATCATCTGTCACCGGTGCTTGGCGATTTCCTTCAGGAATTCTCGGACATCACGGTGAACATGGTGCTCAACAACCGTTATGTGGAACTGATCTCGGAAGGCTTCGACCTTGCGATCCGCATTGGCGAGCTGGAAGACAGCACTTTGCGCGCCCGCAAACTTTGCGAAACCAACCGTCGGATGATCGCATCCCCGGACTACTTTGCGAAGTACGGTCGCCCCCAGAAGATTGACGACCTGAACGAACACAAGCTTCTGCATTATTCGAACAATTCCAGCGGAAACGTCTGGAAGCTGACCGCACCTTCGGGTGAAAAGCGGCAGGTTCGTACCGCCGGTTGGCTTACGGTCAACGATGGCCAGTCGCTTTTGAATGCCGCTATTGCAGGTCTTGGCATCGCCTATCTACCATCCTTCCTATATGCAGACTCGATGCAAAAGGGCCTTGTGGAAGAAGCGATCCCAGAGCTTCCGATCGAAACCCAAGGCATCTATGCTGTGTACCCACCGGGCCGATTTACCCAGCCCAAGGTTCGCGCATTCATTGACTTCCTTGTCCATTCCTTCGCCGAGAAGGGCCCGGACAGCTGGTAACATCCTCTCTGTTTTGACGAGTGTTCCCTCTATAAAAATCAACTCGGGCGCCCTAGGGCGCCCGTTTCTTTTCGTGGGATCAGGTGCCGTCGGACAGCAAAATAACCTCGACACGGCGGTTTTCTGCGCGTCCGGCTTCGGTCAGGTTTGATGCAATCGGAGCCAAAAACCCGACGCCATCGGCCTGCATTTGCGCAGGATCCACATCGTAGCCATCTCGAAGGCGGCCGAGCACGCTTTCGGCGCGACGCTGTGACAGCGCCGTATTTGCAGCAAGGCTGCCGACGGCATCGGTATGCCCGACGATGGCAATTATGACGTTTGGATTGGCGCGCAGCCATGCCGCAAGATCGGCCAGGCTTTCGGATGCGGCATCGCTAAGCTCAGACGCGCCAGACCCGAAATCCAGATCGTCCAGAACGGCATGTCCCCTTGTTTCAAGGTCCGAATGCAGGTCGCCGGATGCGTTCGCCGAGAGAGTAGACAGCGCCAACGACGCGTCCTCGCGCGGAAGTCTCATGGGGAAAACCTCGGTGATGTGGACATAGCCCACTTGCGCATCGCGCGAGACCACAAGCGAAACCTGACGGGCGCCCTGTGCGGCCTCATCTGAGTTTTCCATCAGAATATATCTGAAATCACCAAGATCGACGTGCATCTCTGGCTCGCCGAGAAGATCAAGCTGGAAGCGGAAATCGAAGCCTCCACAGGTTAGGCTTTCGCATTCGTAAACTTCGACGTACCCGCCTTCAAGCAAGGCTGTGCGGAGCGGGCGTAAAAGTTGGAGCGTTGTTTGCGCGCCTCCGCCAACGCGCAGCGTGCGTTTGCGGATAGCACCTTCGACCACTGGAGGGGCAATTTCCGCGGACCAGGCCGAACTGGGCAGTCTGACGGTGGACGCAGGCGATGCCTCGCGGCGGGTCTCAACCCCACGGGGGATCGAAAGATCCAATGCAGCTGCGGGGCTGACAGTTATCAAGAGAGCTAAAAAGGCGTTCCGGATCATCACTTTGCCTGTGGTGCACGACGATAGTGATACTGCCCAACGTCGCACATTCCAAGTGTGCGATACAAAGCATTTGCCGGCGAGTTGGCGCGGGTCACCATAAGCGCGAGCCATTCCGCACCTGTTTGATTCGCCCATTGGGCGGCGGCGTGCATCAAACAGGTGCCGATCCCACGGCGTTGCGAATCCGGGGCAACCTCTAGGGCGTGCAACATGGCGATATCGTCTGATTTGGCGACAAAGGCCGCTCCTAGACATTGGGTCGCGCCTTTGGCGACAAGCACGGTTTTTGTGTTCCTCACGCGGTCCATGACCGCGACCCGCGCTGGACCAATGCCGCCTTTTTCCCAAAGCGCGCGCACAACAGCGGAAGCGGGCCAGGTCGATTTGATTGTGGTGTCAGGCACGTCATGGGGGCGGGCTTTGATCGGCATCAGATAGATCGCGACGGGGTCCACAATGTCGTAATTGCGGGCCTTCAGCCATTCATCGAGGGCGTCGTCGCCTGGCCGCAACATGAACAAGGGGTGTTGCTGGAGGTCCCGCATTCCGACTTCCGCCGCTGTTATATCGTCTTTGCAAAGGTCAGCTGCAGCCGTTGCCGCGGAGACCCGCTGACCGCCACCAGCACCTTCCCGCAAGGTCCAGGGTGGCAGATTCACAAACCTCAAGGGCGGCCATGTTGCATCCAATGCAAGAAACAACTTGGACGATATGGGGCGTGTCATCTCACAGCATCCGAGAACAGATCGATCAGTCTCCGAGTGGCCACTGCAACCGCCTTGGAATCGCTCCCCCTAACCACGATGTTTGCGCCATAAACGCCATTTTTTATATAGGGATACGAGCCAAAGCTCAGGTCGTTGTACCTGGCGGCCAGGTCTGCGAGGGGTCCGGCGATATCGCCCTCACCACGCTCGATCCGGGTGGATGTGGAAACAAGCGGCGCTCCGCCTTTCAAGGTCGGCAGAACCGTTGCAACCATCGCCTGGAAAACCGACGGCACACCGGCCATCACATAGACGTTTTCAAGTTGAAACCCAGGCGCGGTCGAAACGGGGTTTTCGATTAATGTGGCGCCCTGCGGAATACGTGCCATCCGCAAGCGTGCATCGTTCAACTCCATGCCCTGCCGGTCATAGTGGGCCTGAAGGATCGCCCGGGCGTCGTCGCGCACGTCGATTGTCGCGTTGAAGGCAGCGGCAATGCAATCAGCAGTGATGTCGTCGTGGGTCGGGCCGATTCCGCCTGACGTAAAGACATGGTCGTAAGTCTTTGAAAGTATTTGTGTAGCGGCGATAATGGCATCGCTATCGTCGGACACAACGCGCACCTCCTTGAGGTCGATTCCGGCCTCGGTCAGCTGCCCAGCGAGATGGTAGGTATTGGTGTCCCTTGTGCGCCCCGACAAGATTTCGTCGCCAATGACCAGCACCGCAGCGGTTGGATTTGCCATTGTCTGAGGTCCTTGTTCCTTGGGTTTTGTCGGTATAGGCCGCGGCTCATGCTCTTTCCAACCCCTCTTGTTCCGGCACGACTTATCCGTCGCTACAAACGCTTTCTGGCCGATGTTGTTTTGGAAGGTAGCGGTGAGATGGTTGTCGCGCATTGCCCGAACCCGGGCGCGATGCTGGGGCTGGCGGACGAGGGCATGCGGGTTTGGCTGGAGCCGAACAATGATCCGAAAAAGAAGCTGAAGTACGGATGGCGTCTTGCTGAACT
>CAJQNG010000238.1 GCA_905479635.1 uncultured Boseongicola sp.
TGTGCTCTTCCGATCTTGCGGTTCGCTGACAAAACCTCGCATCAAATTTTCCTGGAACCCGAGGGGGTTGAGGATCACACGATCTATCCCAACGGGATTTCCACATCGCTGCCCGAAGACGTTCAACGCGACTATGTTCACTCTATTCGGGGGCTGGAAAGCGCCACGATCCTGCAGCCCGGATATGCCATTGAATATGACTATGTTGATCCGCGTACCCTGACCGCGACATTGGAGATGAAGGCGGTTTCCGGCCTGTACCTCGCCGGTCAGATCAACGGCACCACCGGTTATGAAGAAGCCGCAGCCCAGGGACTTGTCGCCGGGCTGAACGCCGCTCTGGTCACGCTGGATCGTGACCCGCTGCTTTTCAGCCGCTCAGAAAGCTATATCGGCGTCATGGTCGACGACCTGATCACCCGCGGTGTGAGCGAACCCTATCGTATGTTCACGTCACGCGCCGAATATCGTCTTTCTCTTCGGGCAGACAACGCGGATCAGCGCCTTACGCCCATTGGAGCCGCCCTGGGCTGCGTTGGGGAGGCGCGAAAGCGCGTGTTTGATGCTAAAATGGACCGACTGGCGTCTGGCAGGTCAACCCTGGACGCCATTTCAATAACGGCATCGGAGGCCGCAAAGTCTGGAATTCGTATTGCGGAAGACGGTGCGCGTCGCTCGGGCTTGGATTTGCTGGCATTCGCGGACGTTGGCTTTGCTGACATAGCAAAGCTACGACCCGAGGTGGCCGATATCGGTCCGGACATACAGGAACAAATCAAAAGAGACGCGCTCTACGCAAACTATATCGAACGACAAAAGCGCGATGTGGTCGCATTGAAGAAGGACGAGGCGCACCAAATTCCTCTGGATTTCGACTTTGAGAACCTGTCTGGGCTCTCAAACGAACTGCGGGAAAAGCTAATTGCTGTCCGCCCGGGCACCCTTGGTCAAGCGGGCCGGGTGGAAGGAGTCACTCCAGCCGCGTTGACGCTTATCCTCGCGAAGCTACGCCAAAACCAAAGGCGTACCGCATGAGCGACCCGCGCGCCGGCTTCGCTGATCAATTCAATGTTTCACGTGAAACAATCGAGAAGCTGGAAATTTACGCGAGCTTGCTGCGCAAGTGGAATAAAACGATCAACCTTGTGTCCCCCGGTACGCTCGACACGCTTTGGGTCAGGCACTTCGCGGATTCCGCCCAGCTTCTTTCGCTTGCACCACAAAATATGAGGAAATGGGCGGATCTAGGCAGCGGCGCGGGGTTCCCCGGTGCAGTTATCGCGGTGTTAACTGAAAGTTCGCATCCTGACCTCACAGTAACGCTCATAGAATCGGATCAACGCAAAGCCACGTTTCTTCGCGCTGTCGCCCGCGAGACTGAGACATCTTTCACGGTGCTGGCTGAGCGCTGCGAGAGCGCCGCACGACTAGAGGCAGACGTGATCTCAGCGCGCGCGCTGGCGCCTCTCGATGTGCTTTTGGGGTACGTAAGCCGCCACATCGCCCGGACCGGCACGGCGCTGCTGTCAAAGGGAGCAAGCGCAGCGTCCGAGGTTGAACTGGCGGAGAAAACATGGTCCTTCACCTGCGAAAGCATTCCAAGCATGACGGACACAGACGCCGCCATTCTCAAAATCGGAGAGATTAAGCTTGCCTGATCCAACACGTCCTGTCGGCCCTCGTATTATCTCAATCGTGAACCAGAAGGGCGGGGTCGGGAAAACAACGACAGCGATCAATCTGGGCGCAGCCTTGGCAGACGAGGGCTTTAACGTTTTGCTGGTGGACCTTGATCCTCAAGGGAATGCGTCTACCGGTCTTGGCATCGATGCAACCGACAGAGAGGTCACAACCTACGACCTCCTGCTTGAAGATGCCGATCTCCGGGATGTTATCCGGCCAACAAACGTTGCTGGTCTGGTAATCGCGCCAGCAACAACGGACCTTAGTTCCGCAGACATCCAAATGATGTCGATAGAGAAGCGCAGCTTCTTGCTCCACGATGCCCTAAGGCAACCCGCAATCGACGCATTTATGCTCGATTTCGTCTTGATCGACTGCCCGCCGTCGCTCAGCCTGTTGACGGTTAATGCGATGGTCGCCTCCCACTCTGTTCTTATCCCGCTACAAAGCGAGTTTTTTGCGCTGGAAGGGCTGTCCCAGCTGATGCTGACCGTTCGTGAGGTGCGTCAGACTGCCAATCCCGATCTGCGCATCGAGGGCGTTCTCCTGACGATGTATGATCGCCGTAACAACCTTAGCCAGCAGGTTGAAGCAGACGCGCGGAAAACCCTGGGTGAGCTGGTCTTTAAGACAGTTGTGCCCAGAAACGTCCGTGTGTCTGAGGCGCCTTCCTTCGCGATGCCTGTGATTTCTTACGATCCTGGCTCAAAAGGGAGCCAAGCCTATCGCGCTTTGGCACAAGAACTGGTAGAGAAGCTGGAACAAACCGCATCATAGGGTAACGAAATGGCGCAAGCGAAGCAGGAACGCAGGGGATTGGGTCGCGGTTTGTCCGCGCTGATGGCGGATATCGATACGTCTCCGCCGCAGGCCGCAAAAGACACGCCGCGCAGGGCCGAAAACTTTATTGCTGTCGATCGAATCAGCCCAAACCCTAATCAGCCGCGCCGCACTTTCAGCGAAGCTGCTCTTGGCGAGCTCACGGCGTCCGTTCGCGAAAAAGGTGTCATCCAGCCTCTTATTCTGCGCCGGAACCCCGCCGACCCCGCGCGTTTTGAGATCGTCGCAGGGGAGCGCCGCTGGCGTGCAGCGCAGCGCGCGCAGCTGCACGAAGTTCCGGCCATCGTTCGCGAGCTTGATGATATCGAGGTACTCGAGCTTGCAATCATCGAAAACATCCAGCGGGCCGACCTGAATGCAATAGAAGAGGCTGCCGGGTATCGGCAGCTAATGGATCGCTTTGGTCATACCCAAGAAAAGCTGGCCGAGGCGCTGGGGAAAAGTCGCAGCCACATCGCAAACCTTATGCGCCTTTTGACCCTCCCAGAAACAGTAATGGAATATGTCCGCTCAGGCGACCTAAGCGCTGGTCACGCCCGCGCCCTTGTTACCGCGGAAGATCCAACTAAACTCGCCGCTCAGATTATTCGCCAGGGCCTGTCTGTCCGCCAGACTGAAGCGCTCGCAAAGAAGACCGACGCGCCGAAGTCTCCGAAAATCCACGAGTCTCCAGTCAAAGACACGGACACACGCGCCCTGGAAAACGACCTCGCGGCTGCCCTTGGCATGAAGGTGGTAATTGCACATCCGCCGGGCGCTGAGGGTGGTGTGCTTACGGTCAAATACAAAGATCTCGATCAGCTGGACGAGCTCTGCCGCCGGCTATCTGTGACGACGGGTGCTGGAAAAGTTTAAGCTAAAAGCTCCCGAAGGACGGCATTCAGCAGCGGTCGCCCTGCCTCGGTTAGGCGCATGCGGCCGCCTGCAGTGTCGATCAGCGCGTTGTCAGTTAACTTATTGATATAATTTATTTTATCTGAGATTTCTTGATCCGACGGAAGCGGGATGCCACGGGCTAGCCGCAGCCCCATCATCACCTTTTCCTCGGTCACCGCCTCGCTTGTCAGGGCGGTCCGCTCTTCTTGACCGACACCGTCACGCACTGCTTTTAACCACGCGCCGGGAGCCCTCGGCGCTTCGGTCGCATACCGCGCCCCACTCAGCGTCAAACGGCCATGCGCGCCTGGGCCAATACCGGCCCAGTCGCCGTTCTCCCAGTAAATCAAATTGTGCCGAGATTCTGCACCCGGCACCGCGTGGTTAGACGTCTCGTATCCGACAAGTCCGGCCGCGCGCGTCATATCCTGCGTCAAAGCATACATATCTGCGGCCACGTCTTCATCAGGCAGTCCACGCAGCCCGCCGCGCGCAAACCGCTCAGCAAATACCGTCCCTGGCTCGACTGTCAGTTGATACAAAGACAGATGGTCCGCTGCAAATGTTAGCGCCTCTCCCAACTCTTCGCGCCAATCTCTCAGGCTTTGCCCCTGTCGTGCATAAATCAAGTCAAAGGAAACCCGATCAAACGTCTCCTGCGCAATCTCAAAGGCACGCCGTCCCTCAGCGGCTGAATGCAACCGCCCTAAGGCTTTCAAATCAGGATCATTCAGCGCCTGAAGGCCCACCGAAACACGGTTCACCCCCGCATCGCGAAACGCGCGAAACTTACCCGCCTCGACAGACGTTGGGTTAGCCTCAAGCGTAATCTCCATATTGTTCGAGGGCTTCCAAACCGATCTGGCCTCTCTCACAATAGCATCAACCGTCTCGGGTGCCATCAAGCTTGGCGTTCCTCCCCCGAAGAATACGCTCTCCAAGACCCGCCCTTCAGTCTCCGCCCCAAGGCGCTTAACCTCGCTTAAATAGGCACTAACCCAAGCAGAATGGTCGATTTTCAGGGAAACATGGCTGTTGAAGTCGCAATAGGGACACTTCGCTTGACAGAACGGCCAATGGACATAGAGCCCAAAACCGGGCCGGTCATCCATCTCCAAAAACAGCCTTCAGCTTGCCAAAAGCATCACCACGGTGGCTGATCTTGTTCTTTTCGTAGCGGTCCATCTCTCCAAAGGTGATGTCGTACCCACTTGGTTGAAAGATCGGATCATACCCATGGCCTTGGTTCCCGCGCATCGGCCAGACAATCTCGCCTTCCATCCGTCCCTCAAAAACTTCGTCATGCCCGTCCGGCCATGCCAACACAAACGTACAGCAAAAACGTGCTGTCCGCGGCATTGGCGCAGCTATCGCCTCAAGCGCCAGATGGCTACGGGTCATTGCCATCACAAAATCACGCCCGTTTGGTGTTTCCGCCCAATCGGCGGTGTAAACGCCTGGCGCGCCGTCCAAAGCGTCAATTTCGATCCCGGAGTCATCTGCCAGCGCAGGTAGTCCGGTTGCTGACGCCGCTGCATGGGCTTTAAGCCGCGCATTCTCAACGAAAGTCGTGCCGGTCTCCTCGGGTTCGGGCAAGCCCTTCTCAGCTGCCCCAATAACCGAAATCCCAAACTCAGAAATAAGATCGGCTATTTCTTCCAGTTTTCCGGCATTATGCGTCGCCACCAAGAGCGTATTGCCGTCAAACCGCCGCATCAGCCTGTCGCGCCTGACTGTGCCAACACCAGCTCATCACGCCCAACTTCAGCCAGATCCAGAAGTGTAGACATCTCGTCACGCGAAAATGCGGATCCTTCAGCGGACATTTGGATCTCGATCAGCTTGCCCCGACCTGTCATCACAAAGTTGCCATCGACGCCCGCCTCGCTGTCCTCGGGATAATCAAGATCGAGAACCGGCTGTCCTGCGTAAACACCACAAGAAACCGCGGCCACGTGATCGATAATCGGATCGCTCGTTATCATCCCGGCCTTAAGCAGCTTATTCACCGCAAGCCGTAGAGCAACCCAGCCCCCAGTGATGGACGCGCACCTCGTTCCGCCATCAGCTTGAATCACATCGCAATCGATCATGATTTGACGCTCACCAAGGGCAGGGCGGTCAATGCAAGCGCGAAGTGAACGACCAATAAGCCTTTGAATTTCTTGGGTTCTTCCGCCTTGACCCTTTTTGGCTTCACGGTTCATGCGCGTATGCGTTGCACGTGGCAGCATGCCGTATTCCGCCGTCACCCATCCAAGCCCGGTGTTCTTCATCCAGTGCGGCACGCGCTCGTCGATGGTCGCTGTGCACAAAACATGGGTATCGCCACAGCGGATCATACATGATCCTTCGGCATGTCGCGTCACGCCTGTTTCAATTGAAACGGGCCGCATTTCATTGATCGCTCGACCTGACGGGCGCATAGGATATCCTTCCAGAAGTTGATGGAGGTTGATAGTCGCCCCGCCGCTCCCCATCAACCCCGATTGACGTTCGCCCCTGCTTGCCTTTAATTACATCTCCCTTGTGTGAAGCAGACCAAAATGAACGACGCCGGAAAACTGCTAGAAGGTATGAACGCGCGTTCGCGCGAAGTTTTTCGGCGCGTGGTCGACGGCTTTCTCGACACGGGCGATCCTGTGGGATCACGCACGCTTACCCGCGATATGTCGGAAAAGGTCTCGGCGGCAACGATCCGCAACGTGATGCAAGACCTCGAACACCTCGGCCTGCTGAATTCCCCCCACATATCCGCGGGGCGCATCCCCACACAGCTGGGGCTGCGCATCTTTGTCGACGGCCTGCTTGAGGTTGGGGATCTAAGCGCTGAGGATCGCGGCGCAATCGAAGGCTCTCTTGGACCCAACGACTCAGACGTCACTTCCTTGCTAGACCGCGTCGGCTCCGCGCTTTCCGGAGCGACGCATGGCGCCAGCCTCGTTCTCGCGCCGAAACACGAAGCACCAATTAAGCATATTGAATTTGTAAGCCTCGCCCAGGACCGCGCGCTTGTTGTGCTGGTGTTCGGCGACGGCCACGTCGAAAACCGCGTCTTCACCCCGCCGCTGGGCCAAACCCCAAGCTCGATGCGCGAAGCCGGCAACTTTCTGAACTCAATTGTCGAAGGCTACACCCTATCCGAACTGGGCGCGGTCATTTCCCGCGAGATTGCTAAGCATCGCCAGGAGCTTGACAGCGCGGCGCGTGAACTTGTCGAAAGCGGGCAGGCATTTTGGGAAAACGAAGGCCATACCTATGAGCGGCTCATCGTGCGCGGCAGGTCGAATCTCATCGAGGGCGCCGGCCAGGAAGAAGAGCTTGAGCGCATCAGATCCCTGTTCGACGACCTTGAACGCAAGCGTGACATCGCCGAATTCCTCGATTTAACCGAAGACGGCGAAGGTGTGCGCATTTTTATAGGTTCTGAGAACAAGCTTTTTTCACTTTCGGGTTCATCTTTGGTGGTGTCTCCTTATATGAACGCTGATCGAAAGGTGATCGGTGCGGTTGGAGTGATTGGCCCTACGCGGCTTAACTACGGACGCATCGTTCCTATTGTTGACTACACCGCCCAGCTGGTTGGGCGCATGATTTCTGATAGAGGGCAAGGATGAACGAGCAAGACGCAAACGAACCGGCAGCAGAGGAAGATCTGATCGATATCAATAGCCCCGAGGCGCTGGAAGACCCAGATTTCGATGAACGATTCGCCGAGCTGGTGATCGAACGCGATGAATTCAAAGACAAATTCATGCGCGCTCTGGCCGATGCCGAAAACTCACGCAAGCGCTCCGAGCGTGACCGCCGTGAGGCCGAGCAATACGGTGGCTCGCGTCTCGCGCGTGATCTTTTGCCGGTCTTCGACAACATGCGCCGCGCAATCGAGGCGATCCCGGAGGAAAGCCGGGAAACCAACAAGGCTGTTATCGAAGGCGTCGAACTCACAATGCGCGAGCTGATCAACGTCTTTAAGAAGCACGGAATTGTGCCGATTTCGCCTGAAGTCGGCGACCGCTTCGACCCCCAGCACCATGAAGCCATGTTTGAAGCCCCGCTTCCCGGCACCAATGCTGGCGACATTATTCAGGTATCGGCAGACGGCTTCATGCTTCACGACCGCTTGCTGCGCCCCGCGAAGGTTGGCGTTAGCTCGAAGGTTGGCTCGTGAGCGCAGCCTTCAAATCATAAAGCGCCTGCAAAGCTTCCCGAGGAGTCATCTCATCGGGAAGCAATTCTGCCAATTTGGTCTCTAACTCGGACGTTTTCATCTGTTTATGAACGGGCGCCGCTGGCGCTGCGGCAAACAACGGCAAGTCGTCAATCAAAGCCTTCGCGCCGGGCCCACCCTCGCGCTCCCCTCTTTCCAGGGCCTCCAAGACAACCCGCGCGCGCTCAACAACCGCAGCCGGAAGCCCGGCAAGCTTTGCGACCTGAACTCCATAGCTCCGATCAGCAGCTCCGCGACGCACCTCGTGCAGGAAAATGACGTCGCCATCCCACTCTTTCACCGTGACGGTCGCATTTTCCACACCGTCCAGCTTATCCGCCAGTTGCGTCATTTCGTGATAATGTGTGGCAAACAGCGCCCGGCAACCATTCACATCATGCAGGTGCTCAAGTGTCGCCCAGGCAATGCTCAACCCGTCATATGTCGCCGTGCCGCGACCGATCTCGTCCAGAATAACCAACGCCCGATCGTCGGCCTGGTTCAAAATCGCCGCCGTCTCAACCATCTCGACCATAAACGTCGACCGCCCACGCGCCAAATCGTCTGCTGCGCCAACACGGCTGAAAAGTTGACTAACAAGCCCAATATGGGCGGATGTCGCAGGAACAAAGCTTCCCGCCTGCGCCAAAAGCGCGATCAGCGCGTTCTGTCGAAGAAAGGTCGATTTACCGGCCATGTTCGGCCCGGTCAGCAACCAAATCGACCCATCGAACACGCCCGACAGATTGCAGTCGTTTGCAATGAACGGCGTACCGCCTGCTTTCAGCGCACGCTCGACCACCGGATGCCGTCCGCCAGAAACCTCAAACGCCCGACTGTCATCGACCAGTGGGCGCGCCCAGCTTTCGCTTTGCGCCAGAGATGCCAGCGCAGCGATCACATCCATCTCAGAAAGCGCTCGCGCGCAATCGCCAAGCGGCCCAGACAAAGCCAAAATCGCGCCGTTTAGCTTTTCATAAAGCCCTTTTTCGATCTCAAGCGCCCGCGCGCCCGCGTTCAATATCTTCGTCTCCATCTCGGAAAGGTCTACTGTTGTGAAGCGCACCGCGCTCGCCGTAGTCTGGCGATGAATGAAGCGCTCCGACAGAGGCTTGGACAGCATCTTCTCCGCATGCGCGGCGGGCGTCTCAATAAAATACCCGAGCACATTGTTATGCTTGATCTTCAAGGCGGCGATGCCGGTCTCAGCAGCGTAGCCGGCCTGATAGCCCGCTACTACGCTGCGTCCCTCATCCCGCAAGGTCCGCGCCTCATCAAGATCCGGGTCATAGCCCGCCGCAATAAACCCGCCATCCCGCGCCAAAAGCGGAGGCTCAGCAATCAACGCGGCCTCAAGAAGCTTAGAAAGCGGCGCAAATCCAACCAGAGAGTCTCGCAGATTGGTGACTAATGCGGGGCTTTCTGGCGGAAGAGTCTCAGAAATTGTTTCGGCTTGAGCAATAGCGTTGCGCACCGCCGCCAAATCTCTAGGGCCGCCTCTATCCAGCGATAGCCGCGACAAAGCGCGATCCATATCTGGACATCGCCGCAGCGCATCGCGCAACTGCTCGCGATACTCCACAGCCGCAAGCGCATGCGCCACCGCATCGTGGCGAGATGAAATCATACTCAGGTCTTGCGATGGCGAGGAAATGCGGCGCTCCAGCAGACGCCCGCCTGCGGCCGTGACCGTCCGGTCAATCGACGCCAAAAGGGATCCATCACGCCCGCCTGAAAGCGCCTGTGTCAATTCCAGATTGCGTCGCGTCGCAGCGTCGATTTGCATTGTTGCGCCGCTCACCTCCCGAATCGGGGGCCTCAACAACGGCAGCTTCCCTTTTTGGGTCAGCTCCAGATAGTCGATTATCGCGCCCATCGCGGACACTTCCGCGCGCCCAAATGCACCGAAGGGGTCCAGGCTTTCTACTTCAAAAAGCGTAGTAAGGCGCTTCAGGGCCGACTGACTATCGAAGCTGCCCCCTGACAAAGGTGTGATAGACCCGCCCACATCAGTCACTAAATCTGCAAATTCCGCCTCGTTTGCATCTGAAACCAAAACCTCTCGCGGCAGGAGGCGGGCCAATTCGGGACCAAACTGGCCGGTCGATGTGGCAAGCACCCGAAACTCCCCGGTGGAAATATCGACCCAAGCCACGGCCGCTTCTCCACGCACCTGGCTTAATGCCGCCAGAAAATTATGCCGCCGCGCTTCAAGCAGCGTTTCTTCTGTCAGCGTTCCCGGCGTGACCAGCCTCACCACCCCGCGCTTCACCACCGATTTCGAACCCCGCTTTTTCGACTCGACCGGGCTTTCCAATTGCTCGCAGACCGCAACCCGAAACCCTTTTCGGATCAAGGCCAGCAAATAGCCCTCTGCCGCATGGTGCGGCACACCGCACATCGCGATGTCTGCGCCCAGATGCTTTCCGCGTTTTGTCAGCGCAATATCCAACGCCTCTGCCGCAGCAACGGCATCGTCAAAGAACAGCTCATAAAAATCGCCCATCCGATAAAACAGCAATGCGCCCGGATGGTCGGCCTTTATTTCAAGATATTGCGCCATCATCGGAGTGACAGCAGCGTTCGCAACGGTCAAAGGGTCACTCCCCCAGAGAATTTTCGCGAATCTAACGGTGTGGACCGCTGGGCGAAAGGCGAAATCATGCGCCTTGCTCCTGCGGCACGACCTCGTAAAGTGGCAAGCTCAGGGAGGACGACCAATGCCAAGACAACGCTTCACGCGCGAGGACGCGCTTAGTTTTCATATGTACCCGAGTCCGGGTAAGTTTGAAATTCAAGCCACGGTCCCGATGATGACGCAGCGCGACCTGTCTCTTGCGTATTCGCCAGGCGTTGCTGTTCCCTGTGAAGAAATCGCGGCGAATCCAGAACTGGCGTACGATTATACAAACAAAGGCAATCTTGTCGCCGTGATCTCCAACGGCACGGCGGTCCTTGGCCTCGGCAATCTTGGCGCCTTGGGCTCCAAGCCGGTGATGGAGGGCAAAGCCGTCCTCTTCAAGCGATTCGCCGACGTGAACTCTATCGACATCGAGCTCGACACCGAAGACGTCGACGCCTTCTGCAATGCCGTCCGTCTCATGGGACCCACATTCGGCGGTATCAACCTTGAAGACATCAAGGCGCCCGAGTGCTTTATAATCGAGCAGCGCCTCAAGGAAGAGATGGATATTCCGGTCTTTCACGACGACCAGCACGGCACTGCCGTGATTTGCGCGGCGGGTCTGATCAACGCGCTGCACATCTCGGATAAGAAAATCGAAGACGTCAAAATCGTCCTAAACGGCGCGGGCGCCGCTGGCATCGCCTGCATAGAGCTGCTTAAGCGCATGGGCGCGCGCCACGACAACTGCGTTGTTTGTGACACAAAAGGGGTCATCTATCAGGGTCGAACCGATGGTATGAACCAGTGGAAATCGGCCCACGCCATCTCGACTGACCTCCGCAGCCTCGAAGATGCGATGGTTGGCGCAGACGTTTTTCTTGGCGTCAGCGCAAAAGGCGCCGTCACGCCTGCGATGGTTAAAAGCATGGCTCCAAACCCGGTCATCTTCGCCATGGCGAACCCTGATCCGGAAATCACCCCCGAGGAAGCGCACGAAGTTCGCGAGGACGCGATCGTTGCAACAGGAAGATCTGACTATCCAAACCAGGTTAACAACGTCCTTGGCTTCCCCTACCTCTTCCGAGGCGCGCTAGATATCCACGCCCGAGCGATCAACGACGAGATGAAAATCGCCTGCGCCGAAGCTCTCGCCGCGCTTGCTCGCGAAGAGGTGCCCGATGAGGTTGCCATGGCGTATGGCCGCAAACTAACGTTCGGGCGCGACTACATTATCCCGACGCCGTTTGACCCGCGTTTGATCCACCGTGTCCCGAACGCCGTTGCCAGGGCCGGCATGGACACCGGCGTCGCTCGTCGCCCGATCGTCGACATGGAAGCCTATGAGCTTCAGCTTAAATCCCGTATGGACCCGACCGCGTCAATCCTGCGGTCGATCAACGCGCGTGCCCGCGCGGCTCAATCGCGCATGATTTTCGCCGAAGGTGACGACCCGCGCGTTCTACGCGCTGCCGTTGCCTACCATCGAAATGGCTACGGCGAGGCTTTGGTTGTTGGTCGCGAAGCCGAAGTTGCCGCGCAACTGAAATCCGAAGGTCTCGGCGATGCGGTCGACGAGATCACCGTCGTAAATGCAGCCAACACAAGTCATTTCGAAACATATAAATCTTTCCTTTACAAAAGGTTGCAGCGCAGTGGTTTCGATAGCGCGGACATTCACCGCCTGGCGTCTCGTGACAGACATGTCTTCGCGGCGCTCATGCTGGCGCATGACCACGGCGATGCGCTTGTAACCGGGGCGACCCGAAAATCTGCGCATGTCCTCGACTTGATCAACCACGTTTTCGACGCTCGCGCGGAAGATGGGGCCGTCGGAGTTACCGCGCTCCTTCATAAAGGCCGCATCGTCCTCATCGCCGATACGCTCGTCCATGAATGGCCGTCCGATCGGGATCTTGCACAGATCGCAATTCAGGCGGCTAAGGTCGCGCGCAGCCTTGGCCTTGAGCCCCGCGTAGCCTTTGTCAGCTTTTCGACTTTTGGCTATCCGGTCAGCGAACGCGCCGAGAAAATGCACCAGGCCCCCAAAGTCCTTGACAATATGGACGTAGATTTTGAATACGAAGGCGAAATGACAGTCGACGTCGCGCTGAACACGCGCGCTCAAGA
>CAJQNG010000239.1 GCA_905479635.1 uncultured Boseongicola sp.
GATCGTCGTGACAGTGAAGCCGGTGTCGAGAACGATGCGTGCTGCCGGGATCAGGCGCGGCACATTCAGGATCGCAGCAGAGGCATCTAATGGGCGCGATGGTTGCACGCGTGTTTCGAACGCGGCCTTGGGGCCATCGAGGAAATCCTCGACTTCTTCCGGCGCGAGGGTCCCGTTTTTGCGCCGTTCCGATCCGCCGGGGTAGCTTTCGAGGATCTGCGGTTTCTTGGCCCAAAGCCCGACTGGTACAGGCGGGCCGATCAAGTCGCTGCTTTCACGTTCCTTCACTTGCCGGGCGATCTCGCGCACGCGGGTGTGGGCGCGCACGATACCCGCGACCGAGTTTTCATCGGCAATTGCGAGCGCCTTTAGGCCCAAAAGGGCGGCGCGGTCGACATATTCCTCCGGGTGCGATGCGCCGGTGAGGAAGGTGAAATTCGAGGTGATATTCAACTCGGCGAAGGCCACGGGTCTGCTTTATCCTTTTAAAAATACCTCGGGGGTCCGGGGGTGGCACCCCCGGTGGGTCGTCCGGCGCGAAGCGCGGGCGTAACCAACGACTCGAGATCATAGTGTAAGATATTCACGTTTTGTTCTCATTGCCAGCATTCTTTAGCGCATGAATTCTAGGCGATCCGACCGGATTTCACGCGGCCTCGGCAACTTCCACGGAGGGCGGGCGGAGGATCATTGATTGGAATGACGTCTTTTGGCATGGTTTTGGCAGATACAGGTCTTCCTGAGTGTGTTGCGAGTAAACAGTTCTGTGCCGGCTCTGCCCGATTTGCATATCAGATACAGGGTCGGCACGTTCCCCGCCAAAATGATCGCAACGTCGATTACTCTGCGGTCAGGCAGGTACCAGTCCGGTGGCAGGCAAGGAGACGTTGTTCACCGTCTTTCGACCAAGCCATCGCGGCGCCCCCGCAAGGGTCTGCGGCGAGTGTGTAGCCGGTGTCGTCACCCACTTTCAGCATAGCAAGTTGCTCGCCCTCGAACCCTTCGGCACTGCCGCACCAAGGGCCAAAACACGTGGCTTCGATTTGTATCGGGCGATTGAAGATTGCTCCGAAACCATGGCTGGTCAGGGCATAACCACTCATGACGGCATGGGTTGTGGCGGGAGTTTCCGTGTCCGGATCTGGGGCTCGGGCGGGTTCGCTCAGATCGATGCGGCCACGCACGGCGACAAAGGTGTCTTCGCTGTCGCGGGCTTGTTCGTAAAGGCGAACCGCGTCGGGGGCCATACAGGACAGCGCGAGGGCGGGGCTTGCAATGGCAAGGGATAGAAGGGCGAGGATGACGGTTTTCATACAACGGGCTCCAATCGATCGCGGAAGGCGGCGATGACCTTGGCGTAAACGTCGCGTTTGAACGGGACGATGTCGGCCAGCACCTCGTCGACTGTGGACCAGCGCCACCGGGCGAACTCAACATCGTGCGCTGTAAGATCTATATCGCTGTCGTGTCCTTGGAACCTGAGCAGGGCCCATTTCTGCTTTTGCCCGCGGTAGCGGCCTTTCCACATCTTGCCGAGCAGGTGTTCGGGCAAATCATAAGTCACCCAGTCCGGCATGATCGCTTCGACTGTTACGCACTTTGCGGGCAGGCCAGTTTCTTCGTGAAGTTCGCGCAAGGCGGCGTCTTCAAAGCTTTCACCGTCGTCGATCCCGCCTTGTGGCATTTGCCAGGCACCAGGGGTGTCGACGCGTTCGCCGGTGAAGATCAGGCCATCTTTGTTCACAAGGACGACGCCTGCGCAGGGGCGGTAGGGGAGGTCTTTTGTCATGGCTCCACAGTTTTCAGAGACAGGGGCGATATTCAATAGCGGTACCGGGTTTGGGCGATTGATGGCGCATATCAGCAAGTTTCATAGCCGAATAAGGCCCTGTGACCCCATTGCCCCTTTCGCATGGCCCCCAACGGGTCTATAGCCCGCGCGTTCAATGACATGATGGAGGTTACTGTGGGTTATCGGGTCGCCGTTGTCGGCGCCACGGGCAACGTGGGTCGCGAAATGCTGAATATCCTGGCCGAGCGCCAGTTCCCTGCCGATGAAGTTGTGGCTCTTGCGAGCCGCAAATCGATTGGCACTCAGGTCAGCTATGGGGACAAGACGCTTAAAACGAGAGACCTTGAAACGTTCGATTTCACCGGGTTCGACATGGCATTGTTTGCCATCGGATCGGATGCGACGAAGATTTATGCGCCGAAGGCTGCGAAAGTGGGCTGTGTCGTAATCGATAACTCATCGCTCTACCGCTATGATCCGGCTGTTCCGTTGATCGTTCCCGAGGTTAACCCAGACGCGATTGAGGGATATTCAAAGAAGAATATCATCGCCAATCCGAATTGCTCGACCGCGCAGATGGTTGTCGCTCTGAAGCCTTTGCATGATCGCGCAACGATCAAGCGGGTCGTTGTCAGCACATATCAATCTGTGTCCGGCGCCGGCAAAGGAGGGACTGATGAGCTTTGGGATCAGACCAAGAGCATCTACAATCCGACCGACGACAAGCCGCCAAAGACCTTTACTAAGCAGATCGCGTTTAACGTGATCCCGCATATTGATGTTTTCATGGATGATGGTTCCACCAAAGAAGAGTGGAAGATGGTCGCTGAGACGAAGAAGATCATCGACAAGTCCATCAAGGTCACGGCGACCTGCGTACGGGTACCGGTGTTTGTCGGTCACTCCGAATCGATTAATATCGAGACCGAAGAGTTTCTCGATGAGGACGAGGCACGGGATATCCTGCGCGAAAGTCCGGGTATCATGGTTATCGATAAGCGCGAAGACGGTGGCTATGTCACACCGATTGAATGTGTCGGTGAGTTTGCGACGTTCGTCAGCCGTATCCGTCAGGACAGCACGATCGACAACGGGCTGAACTTCTGGTGCGTCAGTGACAATCTGCGCAAGGGCGCGGCTTTGAACGCAGTGCAGATCGCTGAGCTTTTGGGGAATCGCGTTCTAAAAAAGGGCTAGGGCTGACAGAATCGGTAGTCAATTCGAGGGCGTTCCGAAAGGGGCGCCCTTTTTATTGTTTACGCTATCGGATCAGTGGTTCGTCGATACATTCACTGTCCCAAAGGGGGCAAATTGGCTATGGAAAGTTGCGTTGCTGACCGATGGGCGCCGCCTTTCCAGTTCAGGCCATATCCACAAGGTACTTTGCACGTTTTGCACGGGTCCGTTGTGCGGCTTGCAGCCTGTGGTTGCGGGTTTGCCACGATCCCACCACATTTTGGCACAAGTCCGGCCACATTCCGGGGGACCTTGTCGGTGACTTGAAGACGTAAGGCAGCGGGGATGTGCGCCATGACGCCAATTACTGATGATCAGGTTTTGTCATTGATGACGGGACTTGAGGCGCGCGAAAAGCGGGCGATGAAACGCCTGGCTGCGGCCACTTCTGATCTGCCAGCGCAACCGGGAGATGCAACCGCGCGGGTGCTTATTTTTCACGGCGGGCCAGTGGCGCAACGCAGACGTCGATTGGTGCCTGCAGACGTGATCCCCCTAGCGGCAGAGCGCACGGCGCAGGCTGCACGAAAGACCGTCCACGGGCGCTTCATTTCAATTGTGCCAATACCGGTGGCTTAAGGTTGCATTCACCGAGAATTCAATTGCCCGCGCGATGCGATGATCTGAGGAACACAAGATGCCCCTGAATATGGATAAACCTACCGAAGCGCACGAGACGCCAGACGGACTGTCGTCCAAAGCGCGCGAAACCCTGCAAGCTCTACGGAGATTTCGGATGTCCCATGCGCCGGATCCGGTGTTTCGTTCGGTTCGCAGCAGGCCCCTCGAAAGCCAGATCGTCGCTGACTAGCGTGACGGATTAGAACCGTTCGGCCCGCAAAACCTTTGCATCGGTGATCGATACGACGCCGATATGAGTTTCCACCACAGAAAATGCCGCATCCAACAATGTGTCGAGCCGGTCCGGTCGGATCAGGCAGACCACCGAGACCATGCCGGATGCGCGCGAGACCTGACCTTCACGGCTCCATGCGCCGGAGCTTCCAGACCCGCCGAGCACTGGCAACACTGTGTACCCGGTGACGTTGGCGGCGCGAAGAGCGTCCGTCAATCGGCGCTCTAGCGGTGCTTCGATGATGATTTCCACGCGCTTGGCATCATGTGTTTCCATGGGTCAGCCTCCGACGATTTGAGTGGCGATGGCGGTATAAATCGGGATGCCGATCACCAGATTGAACGGGAATGTCACGCCAAGCGAAAGGGTGAGATAGATCGAGGGTTTTGCCTCCGGAAGGGCCACACGCATCGCAGCAGGCACGGCGATGTAAGAGGCTGAGGCGGAAAGGACCATCAAGAGCGCGGCACCGCCAGAAGAAAGTCCGATAAGAAGCGCAAGGAGCAGGCCGCAGGCAGCGCCGATGGGCGGCATGATCACGCCAAACGCAACAGCGCCAAGGCCAAGGTCGCCTCGGCTTTCGCGCAGGCCGCGCCCGGCGACAAGGCCCATGTCCAGCAAGAACAGGCAGAGCACGCCCTGGAAGGGGGCGACGATGAACGACGAGATGGTTGCGAGGCCGTCTTCCCCGGTGATGCCACCGATGAGGAACGCGCCGACGAGCAAGACAATCGAGCCATTGGTCAGGATTTCCCGATAGAGAGCGCTGTCGGCCTGGCCCTGCCCGCCGGCGCGCGACAAAAGCCAGAGCGCAGAGATGATGGCGGGGGCCTCCATCGCAGCGGCGACAGCGACCATGTAGCCCTCGGATTCGATGCCGCGTCCGTCGAGGACAGAGGTGGCCGCGACAAAGGTCACGATAGAGATCGAGCCGTAGTGTGCGGCGACTGCTGCGCGGTTGATGGTGTCGAAATTGGTCAGGAAGCGCAAAAGTCCGAATGCAATGATCGGAAGGCCAAACGACAGGACAATACCCGCAATCAGCGACAGGATTAGCGTTTGATCAACACCATGCGCGGCCACGCCTGCGCCGCCTTTGAAACCAATGGCGAACAGGAGGTAGATCGACATGCCCTTGGCAACAGCCTCGGGGACGGACAGATCGGACCGCACAAAGGCTGCTGCAAGTCCAAGCGCGAAGCTGAGAATGATCGGCGAGATCAGGTTGTCCGCTGCCAGCGACAGTATTTCGTTCACAAGGTCGGTGCCTTTATCGGGAATATTGGTGGTTTGGGGCCTTCGGTCAAACCGGAACAAATCCGTTCGCACGTGTGTCGTAGTTCAGGAGGCTGCCGTTGGTGATGTCCTTCCAAAGACCGTGCAAAGTGAGGTCTCCGCGCTCGACCGCATCAGCGACAAACGGGAAGGTCATAAGGTTTTCGAGCGAGATCAGGACGGCTTCCTGTTCGAGGTCGTGCAGGGCGGTCGCATCATCGGCACGCGGTTGAAGGCGTTCATATCCGGGTCGCAGGATATCCATCCATCTGCCAACAAAGCTGGTGCTGGCCTCAAGTTCAGGTGCGTTGCCCGAGCACATGCGATGACATTCCGCGACGCCTCCGCAATTTGAGTGGCCCAGGATGATAATGTGGGCGACCTTGAGACCGGTGACGGCATATTCGACAGCCGCAGATGTGCCGTGGTGGTCGCCGTCGGGCTCGCAAGGCGGAACGAGGCTTGCGATGTTGCGGTGGATGAAGAACTCGCCAGAGTCTGCGCCGAAGATTGACGTGACATGGACGCGGCTGTCGCAGCACGAGATGATCATCGCGCGCGGATGCTGACCGTCGGCGGCAAGGTGGCGATACCACGCCTGATTGTCGTCGTAAGTCGTTGCCTTCCAGCCCTTATAGCGGCTGACAAGATATCCGGGAAGCGGACGAGCTTGGTTCATGCGAATGGTCCCCGAGGCCGTGATCTGGAAAATTCAAACTAAAGACACGGCATTTTGCAATCTATATCAATCAATTCTTTGCCGAGCGCAATTAGACCAAGCCCCAAGAGTGGTGAGAAATTGTGCGGTTGAAGAAAGATGGACAACGTAGTGCATTTTTGTCCGGTCGAGATGATTTTCGTCGATGCCGGACATCCGGTTGATCTGGCGCGGGATTAGGGTGTTTAGCGCGCAGAATTTATAGCTTTTACGGCGCTGGAGAAATAGACGAACGTTTGAACGCGGCAAATGCTACATGGCGCGTGGGCGCGTTTCATCGGCTGGCAAAGGGTGCACGGTCAGTGGTCGGCATGTCCGGGCAATTCGCTATGCAGACTGCTGCCGCGGTGGCTGGAAAGGTCGCGGTGATTGTCGGATCCAGTGATCATGCGGCGATGGCGGCCTTGGTTGTGCAACTTGTCAGGGTTGGAGAACGCTCATTGGCAGCGTTTGGGGACATCGCACATTTGCAAAAGTAAGGCTTTGCTAGGACTTGTGGCGCGGATCAAAGCGGATAGGCTGGCCTTGAACAGACAAAAGGCGCCTATCAAATGACATCTCTGATTTTTGCCCCGGCTGATGCCGCGACGCGTCCGCTTCATTTGGTGTCCAAAGACGTGCTCGAGGACTGGCGTGAAGGGCTTGATGCCAGAGCGCGCGCCTTCGTTGAAGCCTCGGGGTTCGCCGCCACTGCTGGGGAAGTCGTGCTTTTACCGGACGAAACGGGTGCGGTTGTTGCGGCTGCGGGCGGATTGGGAGACGCGACCACGCGGGCGCGCAAGCGGTTTGTCGTGGCGGAGTTGCGGGGGAAATTGCCAGAAGGAAGCTGGGCGTTTCGCTCGGAGCTTACCGGGGCGGACTTGAACGAGGCAGCCCTTGGATGGCTCTTGGCCGGATACGTGTTTGGTCGATATGCCACGGTGAGCGCGCTCAAAGCGATGTTGGTTGCCCCTGAGGGGGTCGACGCCGAAAGGCTGGAACGGATCGCTGCTGGCGAGGCTTTGACCCGCGATCTGATCAATACGCCCGCAAACGATATGGGGCCGGACGAGCTTGAAGTCGCTGCGCGGGTTTTGGCGGAAGCTTATGGTGCCGAGATATCGGTGACGACTGATGCTGCTTTGAAGGCGAATTTTCCAATGATCCATGCTGTGGGGCGCGCGTCACCACGTGCGCCGCGCCTGATTGAGATGACATGGGGCAGCACGGGACCGCATCTGACCTTGGTCGGAAAGGGCGTTTGCTTTGATACGGGCGGGCTTAATTTAAAGCCGGGCGCGTCAATGGGCTTGATGAAAAAGGATATGGGCGGCGCGGCGAACGTGCTGGGCCTGGCACATATGTTGATGGCGGGCGATACGCCCATTCGATTGCGCGTGCTGATCCCGGCTGTTGAGAATTCGGTTGCTGGGAACGCGTTTCGCCCTGGCGATATATTGATATCCCGAAAGGGTCTGACGGTTGAGATCAACAATACCGACGCAGAAGGGCGTTTGGTTTTGGCGGATGCTTTGGCGCTTGCGGACGAAAGTCCGACCGATCTGATTATCTCGATGGCCACGTTGACGGGCGCGGCGCGGGTGGCGGTTGGCCCCGATCTTGCGCCATTTTACGCGAGTTTTGGCGATGACGCTGCGGCCCTTGCAGCGGCCGCCGACGCGGTTCGTGATCCTGTTTGGCGAATGCCGTTTTGGGACCCGTATGAAGCGATGATCGAGCCAGGCATTGCTGATCTGGACAATGCGCCCAAGGGTGGGTTTGCAGGGTCGGTCACCGCCGCGTTATTCCTGCGTCGCTTCGTCACCGAGACGTCAAGGTACATGCATTTCGATGTGTTCGGATGGAATCCGTCTGCAGAGCCGGGCCGCCCAAAAGGCGGTGTTGGGCAGGGGATACGCGCGCTTTATGAGGCTCTGCCAGGGATGCTTAAGCCGTGAGCGATCGGCGATTTCTTGCATCAAACGGCCGGGTTGCACTGGCTGGTTTGGAGGCGGATGTTACGGCGCAGCGATATGTCCAGGGCGAAACTATGTCGCTTGCGGAATGTGCATTTCTAAGGCCAAAGCCTGATGGCGCCCGCGATAGGCAGCTTTTGTTTGGGGACACGTTCCTTGTGTTGGAGACCGTTGGAGACCACGTCTTTGGCGTGTCTTCCAAGGACGGCTATGTCGGGTATTTGCCGCGTGCTGCGCTGAATTCTTATCGGGAGGCGACGCACTGGGTCTCAGCTTTGTTGACCCATGCATGGCCCTCGCCATCCATCAAAAGCGAGCCGATTTTGTTCCTGCCCATGACAGCACAGGTGCACGTCTTGGGAAGAGATGGCGATTGGCTTGAGATTGAGATCGCGGGCGGATCGGGGTTTGTCCCGAAAAGCCACTTGAACCCGATAGAAGATTGGGCGGAAAGCGTTGTGGCCGCGGCGCGAGCGTTCCTCGGTTCGCCTTATGTTTGGGCTGGGAATGAGCCAAGCGGTATTGATTGTTCGGGGCTTGTTCAGGTGGCATTTCATGCGGGTGGATTTTTATGCCCTCCGGACTGTGACGTTCAGGAAGGGATGCCGGGCCAGCAACTTGGTCCCGATGAGGTCCTTGCCGCGGGAGATTTGGTTTTCTGGAAGGGTCATACGGCCCTAGCAACCGGGTCGGGTACGATTGTTCATGCGAATGCTCATCACATGGCGGTGGTTGAAGAGCTGGTTTCCGAGGCTGTGGCGCGCATTTTGGCGACAGAAACGGGGCCGGTCACATCGCGGTTGAGGCCGGATTGGACGTTGCTTCGGCGTTAGTCGATGGCCCGGATTAATTTGCGTTCAAGCACGCGCAAAACGGCCTTCAGGTCATGGCCGCGTTTGAGAATCTGTCCGTCCATAGCGATCACCGAATACATGCCTTGTTTGCTACGAAGTTTGGGGCGTTTTTCGATACGATAGATCGGATGTTCGGCGGTCCGACGGAAAACTGAAAAAATTGCCACGTCTCTCAGGAAGGACATTCCGTAATCACGCCATTCTCCTGCGGCGACCATACGTCCGTAAACCCCGAGAATCACTGAGAGTTCTTTGCGATCAAAGGCGATTTGCTCGGCGGGCTTGCCGTTATTCGGGAAGGGCGATGTGTTTTGGATGTTCATCACACGAACCTGCCCGCGGGAAGCAGTCAAATCAAGCCTCGCCGCAACTTCGCCACAAAATTACCTCTGCGGCGGCGTGTTCGCCCCCTCATCTTGCCCCACTTCACGGGCAAACAGAAAGGGTAGCGAACTAACGCTATCCCCGATGCCGCGGATTAACAGCCCCCACCCAGCCCGCGGCATCGGGGACCTTATACTACCGGGATGACAAGCCGCTCGCCAGTTTTGGCGGGCGTTCTTCGTTTTGGGATTGGATCAGGGGCTCGCTCACACATTGCGACGCAAGGTGTTGCCGGTAGGCGATTAAGATAATTGCCGTAAGGCCCCTCCGCCCGTTCCGGGTGTCACCCCGAGGTATTTTGAAAGGGTGAATTCGGACTTTGCCTTCGAGTTGCATCTGAAGCTGTCGCGGCTAGTGTTTCCGTCAAATAGAACTGGAGGCATTTGATGAGCGGGCAGACAATGATCGGGGTGATTGGCGGCAGCGGCGTCTACGAGATTGATGGGTTGGAGGGGGCCACTTGGGTGGATGTCGACAGCCCCTGGGGCGCGCCGTCGGATCAGGTTTTGACCGGCACGCTTGGTGGGGTGGCGATGGCGTTCTTGCCGCGTCACGGTCGAGGGCATGTGCATGCGCCGTCAACGGTGCCTTATCGCGCAAATATTGATGCCTTGAAGCGCCTGGGCGTGACAGATGTGATTTCAGTATCGGCCTGTGGGTCGTTCCGTGAGGCGATGGCGCCGGGCGACTTTGTCATCGTTGATCAGTTCATTGATCGCACGATCGCGCGTGAGAAGTCATTCTTTGGGACCGGCTGTGTGGCGCATGTGAGTGTGGCGCATCCGACTTGTCCTCGGTTGCGTAATGCGTGCGAAGAGGCGGCGCGCGCGTCTGGTGTGACGGTGCATCGGGGTGGGACATATCTTGCGATGGAGGGGCCGCAGTTCTCAACCCTCGCGGAATCAAAGCTGTATCGTGAGGTTTGGGGCTGCGATGTGATTGGTATGACGAACATGCCGGAAGCGAAATTGGCGCGAGAGGCGGAGCTTTGTTACGCCTCGGTTGCGATGATTACGGACTACGATTCGTGGCATCCTGATCATGGTGAAGTGGATGTGACGCAAATCATAGCGACGTTGATGGGGAATGCGGGTAAGGCGCGGACAATGGTGGCGGGTTTGCCCGCACGTTTGGGGCCGGTGCGGAAGGCCTGCCCGCATGGATGCGACCGCGCGCTGGAGTATGCGATTTTGACCGCTCCGGAAAAACGTGACCCGGCGCTGGTGGCGAAGTTGGATGCGGTGGCGGGCCGGATGTTCGGCTAGCACGTAGCGGGCGCACCGGCTTCCAGTTCAAGCAGCTCGTCGAGGTGTTTTTCGCTGATTTCGCCTATGACGAGAGTGCGCCCGACGACCATGGCAGGCGTGCCGTAGATACCCAAAGTGCGCGCGGCACCTCGGCTGCGCGCGAGGCGGCTGGCGACGATCTGGCCTTCAATGTCGGAAACGAACTTGGCCGGGTCGAGGTTAACGGAGACGGCTGTATCGATCAGGAACCCCGGTGTGGGACGGAATGGCGAACCCATGAGGCGTGCCTGAAATTCCGGGTAGGCCGACTGCATGTCCGCGGCAATTGCGGCACGGGCCGCGATCACAGAGGAGGGGCCGAGAAGAGGCAGTTCGTGCCAGTTAATGGTTATGTTTGACCCATTCTCGGCGGCACGCTCTGCGAGGCGTTCGGTCAAGGTCCGGCAATAGGGGCAGAAAAAGTCTGAAAAGACTGCGACGGGGACAGTGTCAGGATCAGATTTTCTGAAGAGCGTACGGCACAGTTGGGCCGGCGCAATCGACTGGGCCGTGGGTTCGCCGCTTCCAATTCCCAAGAAGGCGGTCCCGCTGGAGAGACCTCCGCTTGGGGCGGTCACCCCTTCAAACACTGTCTTGCGCCATCCGGGCAGACTTGCGATGGGCTCGAATGTCATGGCGCGGGGGCGGTGAACCCAGGCCTGCCAACCGCCGCCGACGGCGGCGACGCCTGCGAGACCAAGGAGCAGATCGCGTCTGGATGTATTTGTTTTTTCACTCATTCTACTTGCCAATTCTAGGTGTGCGGGATGTGATGCCATTTGAAGCGACCAGATGGGGCCGGACATGGATCACCGCAAAAAGACCGTCAAAGACTACATCCGCACGATTGTGGACT
The DNA here is from genome assembly GCA_905479635.1 of uncultured Boseongicola sp. Classification (GTDB taxonomy): domain Bacteria; phylum Pseudomonadota; class Alphaproteobacteria; order Rhodobacterales; family Rhodobacteraceae; genus Boseongicola. The sequence goes on from CAJQNG010000239.1 coordinate 11,213, forward strand.
TCCCGCATGAAGGCATTCTGTTTCGAGATGTCACCACACTTTTTGCTGATCCACGCGGATTTCGCATGTGTATCGACCAATTGCTACACCCCTATGCGGGCGAAGAGATAGATAAAGTCGTGGGTCTGGAGGCGCGCGGGTTCATAATCGGGGGTGCAATTGCGCACCAGTTGTCGGTGGGTTTCGTGCCGATCCGCAAGAAGGGCAAGTTGCCGGGAAAGACGCTGAGCCAGGAGTATCAGTTGGAGTACGGCGAGGCGATCATGGAGGTCCATGACGATGCGGTTCAGCCAGGGGAAAAGGTTCTGGTGGTGGACGATTTGTTGGCGACCGGAGGCACTGCTGAGGCCGGGATCAAGCTTTTGGAGCAGATGGGCGCGGATATTGTGGGATGCGCCTTCATCATTGATTTGCCGGAGCTTGGCGGGCGCAAGAAGTTGGAAGCGCTGGGCATGGAGGTGGAAGTGCTCTGCGAATTTGAGGGGCTTTAAGGAGTGGTGGTCTTTCCACGGCGTTCATTCAGCATAATTTAAGGCCTGCATTCTAAACCGAACGAGCAAGCCTGTATGAAACGAGTAACAACCCCGCCGATCAGATCGGCGGGGTTTTGTATTGGCAGAGTGGGTTTTTCGCGATCAGTTTGCAGCGATAACCGCGCCCGGGTTCATGATGCCATTTGGATCAAAAGCGGCCTTGATCGTGCGCATTGTCGCGAGCTTTGTAGGATCAGCATATCGTGCAAGATCAGCGGTCTTGAGGCGGCCAATGCCGTGTTCGGCGCTGAAGCTGCCGCCGCGGGCGACAACGTTGTCGTGGACCAGGTGTGAGATCTTTGCCGCGATATCAGCGTAGACTTTACGGTCTTTTCCCGCGGGTGGGTAAACGTTGTAGTGAAGGTTGCCGTCGCCAAGGTGGCCGAAGCAATTGATGCGGATGGGGGCAATCTCGTGGAGTTGTTTGTGCGTCGTGTCGATGAATTCGGCGAGGTGGGAAAGCGGCAGCGAGATATCGTGGCTTGCAATCGCACCGACAATGCGATTGGCGAGTGGTATCGTTTCGCGCACCGCCCAGAAGTCGTCAGCCTGTTGGCCGCTGGACGCGATGAGACCATCTGTCACCAAGCCATTCTCGAAGGCATCGGCAAAGACGGATTCCAGAATGGCTTGGGGGTCGGTTCCCGCAGAGGTTGCGATCTCGACAAGGACGGACCAGTCGGGCGGAGTTGCAAAGGGCTGGCGCATGTCGGGAAAGACGTCTTTCAGAAACTGAAAGCCGGTACCGGAGAGGATCTCGAAGGCCGAAATGACTTCTCCGGCGGCGTCCCACGTGCGGGCCAGAAGCTCGAGCGCGGCTGTGGGGCTTGGGACTACAAGAAAGGCCGTCGCGGTGTGTGCCGGGCGCGGTGACAGTTTCAAAGCGGCCGCCGTGATGATGCCAAGCGTACCCTCTGAACCGATAAGAAGGTGACGCAGGTCGTAGCCTGTGTTGTCTTTCTTCAGCCGTTTTAGGCCATGCAGGATATCGCCGTTGGGCAGAACGGCTTCGATGCCGAGGCAGAGGTCGCGCGCCATACCGTAGCGCAGGACGTTCAACCCGCCGGAATTAACTGCAAGGCCTGCCCCGATTTGCGCCGTGCCTTTACTGCCGTAGGTCAGAGGAAACAGGCGATTGATATCGGCGGCGGCCGCGTGAATGGTTTCAAGCGTTACGCCGGCTTCGGCGATAAGCGTGTTTTCCTGTGGGTGAATGGCGCGGATCGCCTTCATGTTTTCCAACGACAGGATCAGCGGTTCCGGACCTTTGGTGGTGAGCTGCCCGCCGACGAGGCCTGTGCCGCCGCCAAAGGGTTGAAGGCCGAAGCGATGCGTATTGGCAAAGCGCACAATGGTCGCGACATCCTCAGTATTGCGGGGGGCCGCAACGTAGGTCGGAAGACCGGTCCACTTACCACGTGGTTCCTCAAGGTAACGTGGTTCCGCCTGCTTCAGGGGCAGGTCAGGCAGCGCGCTTTGAAGGGTTGTGGCAGTGTCATGAGTGAAGGCGTTCAGCATGTTCGGACGTTGGTCTTTCAGGGGCGGCGCTGTCAATTGTCCATCGTCAGGAAGCGAGGTTCAAGAACCACGACGGTCGGGCGACTTGGCAGGGTGCGCAAGGAAACTTCGAGCGAGGTTTCTTTGGCCCTGTCAATCGCGAAGTCATCTGAGACACCGGCGAGGAACACCTCGAGGGATCCACGCGAGAACCAGTGCATTGGCAGGACGATCGATGATTTCAGGCGCTTTACGATGCGGATCATCGTCGGGGTGTCGACCGTGAGTCCGCCGTCAACTGCGGCCATAACCACGTCGAGACGGCCCAATGCTGCATATTGTTGGTCGTTTGGTTCGTGGTGGAGATGGCCGAGGTGACCAATGCAAAGACCGCCGGCCTCAAAGACGAAGATCGAGTTGCCGTCTTTCACGCGGGTGATAGCGTCGAAACGGTCCCGGATGTCCGTGGTTACGTTGCGCACGAGCATTTCACCGAGGTCCAGATTGTGGTCGGCGGGCAGTCCTTCTTGACGCCAACCTTCAAGCACATGGGGAATGTCCGTGTTGGGGAGAGCGGTCCAGTGCGTGCCATGGGCGTTGTTCATCGTGACGATGTCGGGGACTTTGGTCACGGCGCCGATGAAGCCGTTGTAGTCGGTGATGGCATTGAGACCACCTGACGTTTGGAGAAGAAACATCGAATGATCAATGTAGGTCAGGCGAACGGTGAATTCGTCGGGGAGGGGGGCTTTCCAGCTTGCTCTTTGGATGAATTCGATGCCGGGGTCGGCATTCGCGATGGCGATGCAATGGCTGATGCGACGGTCCTGGGCCGACGCCGTGGTGGCGGCAAGCGTGAGCAGGCAGGCAAGGGCGAGGCGAAGCATGAGGGACTTTCCTTCGGCTATGGCTTATAAATAAGATAGCGCGCTAGGCGCGCCGGGCAAAGGGGTACGGAATTGAAAAGGGCCGCCCAATTGGACGGCCCATGCCTGCGCAAAGAAGCTGCAAGCTTGCCGGAAGCGAAATCCCTGTCAGATTACCATCGACGTTTAGAACCGATGGATCACCGTCGCTGCGTGGCTGGCTGAGTTGCAGGCCGCCGAAGACGTCGCCGAGACCTGAGATCATCCCGCCGCCGGTCTTAAGCCAGGCGAGGATCGTTGTTCCGTCTTGCGGGTGTATGGGTCGAAATCAAGCTCGCCGGTATACGCGAATTCGTTGCGCGGGTTGACGTATTCACCATCCACCTTTGTACTGTAAGCGATCTCGTCATTATCAGGCGTCGCGCGTGGTTACTCCGCCGCTAAACCCTGCGCGTTAATTGCAGTGATTTCGATCGTACCGCAGAGCGTCGCTGCGTTAACAGCGCCTGCCAGAGTCGCTGTGGCAAATGCCACCACGAGAATAGATTTGAGCATGAATAACCCCCATACAAATTTAAAATCTTAACAATTTTCGAAATTTGCTCTGGGGTCAGGCAATGCGGTAAAAGTGCCATTTTTTGCCGTTACATGAGCACATTGGGGAAAATCTTCAGTATTAATCGGCAGATCAGCTTCAATCTGATGGCCTTGGCGCGGGGATGGAGGGCGGCGAATGCATCTCGGAGGCTTTTTCGTATCTGTACTTGCGGCGTGCTTTGATGGCGTTGTGGGATTGCTGCCGTTCTTTGGAATCATTCAAATTACGGTTTTAAGATCGTGAGAAGTACCGCGAAAATCCGCGTTGTGAGGACCATCGGATTCTGATTGAATAACCCTTCAAAAGATAAACCCGAGCAAAAGACAACACGAAGGATATGCGTCATGGCCGATCGCGCAGTGGATCTGTTCGTAATTGGCGGCGGCATCAATGGGACCGGCATTGCGCGGGACGCGCAGGGGCGCGGTCTTGAGGTGAAGCTGGCCGAGATGAATGACCTTGCCTCGGGGACGTCTTCGGCGTCGACGAAGCTGTTTCACGGCGGTTTGCGGTATCTGGAGTACTTCGAGGTGGAGCTTGTTAAAAAGGCTTTGATCGAACGCGAAACGCTTCTGAAGGCGATGCCGCATATTTCGTGGCCGATGCGATTTGTGCTGCCGTATCACAAGGACATGCGCTTCGAGAACACGACGCCGGTCTCGAAATTGTTGAAGCTTTTCATGCCGTGGATGCGCGGGCGACGGCCTGGATGGATGATCCGGCTTGGGTTGTTCGCCTACGACAATCTTGGCGGACGCGAGATCTTGCCGGGGACCAAGACGGTTAATCTCAAGAAGGATCCAGTGGGCGCGGCTTTGGACGACAAGTTTGAGAAGGCCTATGAGTATTCCGATTGTTGGGTCGAGGATGCGCGGTTGGTTGCGTTGAATGCGCGCGACGCTGCAGAGCGGGGCGCGACTATTTTGGTGCGCACCAAAGTGCTGACCGCCGAGCGCGACGGAGACCTTTGGCGGATTGAAACGCTTGATCTGATGACGGGCGGGCGGCACACCCATCTGGCGCATGCCATTGTGAATGCGGGTGGGCCCTGGGTTGAAGAAATTGTGCGCGGGGTTGCTCGGCTGAACACAAGCGAAGGGATCCGGCTTGTTCAGGGCTCGCATATCGTGACGAAGCGGCTTTTCGATCACGACAAGTGCTATTTCTTTCAAGGCGAAGATGGCCGGATAATTTTTGCGATCCCCTATGAGACGGATTTTACACTGATCGGAACGACGGATCAGGAATATCACGGCGATCCGTCCAAGGCTGTCTGTACCGACGCCGAGGCAGATTATCTGGTGGCGTTCGTCAACCAGTATCTGAAGGACGATATAAGCCGGGACGACATCGTGTGGACGTTTTCCGGAGTACGGCCTTTGTACGATGACGGGGCAAAATCGGCGACGGCTGCGACGCGGGACTACGTCTTGTCGCTGGATGACAATGGCCCACCGATTCTGAGTATTTTCGGCGGCAAGATCACAACCTATCGCAAGCTGGCCGAGCAAGCGATGGCGAAGCTTGAGCCGCATTTTGAAATGACGAAGGGCGATTGGACGGCGGGGGTGCCGCTGCCGGGCGGAGATTTTCCGGTTGGCGATTTCGCCGCGATGGTTGAGCGGCTGAAATCGGACTACCCCTTTTTGTCTCCGTTCTGGGCGCAGCGTTTGATGCGGGCCTATGGCACGGATGCGTGGATTCTGCTTGGGGCAGCGACGTCAGCGGCTGATCTGGGGGAGGATTTTGGCGCGACGTTAACGGATGTCGAAGTAAAGTGGCTTGTCTCTAAAGAATATGCCCGTTCAGCCGCAGACATTGTGTGGCGGCGATCCAAGCTTGGTTTGCGGATGACGACTGCTCAGATAGCGCGGCTGGATGAAACCATGCCGCAACCACTGGTGGCGGCACTTCAGTAGGACTAAAACCAATCCCGACAGCAGGGAGGACGATCTAATGCGCTATGTGATGGCAATCGACCAGGGCACGACTTCAAGTCGGGCCATTTTGTTTGATGAGTCCATGGCGATCAAGACGATCGCACAGGAGGAATTTCCTCAACATTATCCGGCGAGCGGTTGGGTCGAACATGACCCGTCAGATATTTGGTCCACCGTTGTGGCGACTTGCCGAGCGGCCATCGAAAAGCCCGGGATCAACGCGACGGACATTGCAGCCATTGGCATCACGAACCAGCGTGAGACCACGCTGATCTGGGACAAGGTTACCGGCGAGCCACTTCATAATGCGATTGTCTGGCAAGACCGACGGACAGCGGATTATTGCGCCGAAATGGTTGCGGCCGGGCACGAAGAGACGATCACGCGGAAAACCGGACTGCTGTTTGATCCCTACTTTTCGTCGACCAAGCTGAAGTGGATTTTGGACAAGGTTTCGGGTTCGCGGGAGCGTGCGGCGAGGGGCGAATTGCTGTTCGGGACTGTGGATACGTATATCATCTGGCGTCTTACCGGCGGTGCGGTTCACGCGACGGATGCGACAAACGCGTGTCGCACTATGCTGTACGATATCGAAAAGGGCGCGTGGTCGAGCACGATCTGCGATCTGTTCGATATCCCGATGGAGATGCTCCCCGACGTCCGCAACAGCGCCGACGATTTCGGCGTGACGCGCCCCGATCTTTTTGGGTGCGAAATCCCGATCCTTGGGGTTGCGGGGGACCAGCAGGCGGCGACGGTCGGGCAGGCGTGTTTCCTGCCGGGCATGATGAAGTCGACCTATGGCACCGGGTGTTTCGCGCTTTTGAATACGGGCGACACACCGATCAGATCGAACAACCGATTGCTGACGACAGTTGCTTATCAATTGGATGGTAAGCGAACCTATGCACTGGAAGGCTCGATCTTTATTGCCGGGGCGGTTGTTCAATGGCTGCGTGATGGATTGAAGATCATCCGCGAGGCGCCGGAAACACAAGCGCTTGCCGAGGCGGCGGATCCAACGCAATCGGTCGTGATGGTTCCTGCATTCACTGGGTTGGGTGCGCCGTATTGGAAGCCTGACTGCCGTGGTGCGATTTTTGGTTTGACCCGAAATTCGGGTCCGGCGGAGTTGGCGCGTGCGGCTTTGGAAAGTGTTGGCTTCCAAACGCGCGATCTTTTGGAAGCCATGCGGGCGGATTCTCCTGGTGAATTGAAGGGCGTTCTGCGGGTTGATGGGGGCATGTCGGCCAGTGATTGGACGATGCAATTTCTGTCCGACATCATTGGGGCGCCGGTGGATCGTCCCGAGGTTAAGGAAACCACGGCTTTGGGCGCGGCCTGGTTGGCGGGAATGAAGGCCGGGATTTACCCCGATCAGCAAGAGTTCGCAAAGAACTGGGCACTGGACGCACGGTTTGAGCCCAATATGAGCGAAGAGGATCGCGCGCAGAAATACGCGCTTTGGCACAGGGCCGTGCAGGCAACTATGGCCGTTTAGCCGCATGCGCTCTGTTTGCGGTTGCATGGCGGGTGAATCCTCGAAATAAGAGTTGTTGTTAACGCTAACGACACTTGAAATGTTGGTTTTGGGAGCGGTGCGATGAGTGATCAGACCTTAAGGGATGCGATCCTGTCGCACCTGAAATACAGTCTTGGCAAAGATGCCGACCACGCCACGATTTACGACTGGCGTGTGGCGCTTTCGCTCGCAACGCGGGACAAGATTGTCGATCCTTGGTTTGAATCCACACGGGCCACATATCGCGCAGGCGCGAAACGGGTCTACTATTTATCAATGGAGTTCTTGATCGGGCGTCTTTTGGAAGACGCGATGGTCAACACGGGCATTCTGGACGAAGCCAAAGCGGCGTTCGACAGCTTGGGATTGCCCTTCGATCAGATCATCCACGACGAGCCAGATGCGGCCCTTGGCAACGGTGGCCTCGGGCGGCTTGCTGCGTGTTTTCTGGAAAGTCTGTCGACGCTTGGTATCCCGGCCTACGGATACGGGATCCGCTATGAGCACGGCTTGTTTCGGCAGCGGTTCAATCATGGCCGCCAGATCGAGGAGCCTGAAGATTGGCTGACGCAAGAGCATGTGTGGGAGTTTGAACGCCCGGAAGCATCGTTTGAAATTGGATTTGCGGGCGAGATATTTGAGAACGGCGGGCGAACTGTTTGGCGGCCAGATGAGTCGGTTGTGGCGCGGGCGTTTGATACACCGGTCATTGGCTGGAAAGGCCAATGGGCGAACACCCTGCGGCTTTGGGAGGCAATGCCCACATCAGTCTTGGATCTTGGCCGGTTTAATCGCGGCGACTATGCCGGGGCGGCGGAAACAGAAGCCTTGGCGCGGACGATCAGCCGGGTTTTGTATCCCGATGACACCACGGATGAAGGCAAAGCGCTGCGTCTGAAGCAGGAGTACTTTTTCACGGCGGCCTCACTGCGCGACCTCCTGCGGCGGTTTGAAAGCGAGCATTCTGATCTGCGCGATCTGCCAAAGAAGGTCGCTATTCAGATGAATGACACGCATCCGGCAATAGCAGGCCCCGAACTTGTGAGGCTTTTGCACGACGAGCGCGGAATGCCGTTTGCGGAGGCAATGATGGTTGCGCGCGGCTGTCTGAATTACACGAACCACACGCTTTTGCCCGAGGCGTTGGAACGGTGGTCGGAAGGCTTGATGGGGCATCTGTTGCCGCGCCACATGCGGTTGATCGAAATGATCAACGAGTCGCACGCGCAGCAATATCCCGGCGTGACCATTATTGAGCACGGACAAGTCAAAATGGGCGAGTTGAGCTTTGTTATGGCGTCGAAAGTGAACGGCGTTTCGGCGCTTCACACGAGCCTGATGAAAGAGACTGTGTTTAAGGACCTGAACGATCTGCATCCCGAGCGGATCGTGAACCAAACCAATGGTGTGACGCCGCGCCGCTGGTTGAAGACCTGTAATCCGCAGCTGGCGAATGTAATCACCGACGTGATTGGTGACGGCTGGATTGGCGACGCTGAAAAGCTGGGCGACCTTGAACCTCACATTGGAGAATCCGGTTTTCTTGAGCGGTATACGAAGGCGAAACGTGCGAACAAGGAAACGTTATCGAACTGGATCGGCACTGAACTTGGCGTGAAAGTTGATCCAAGCGGGATGTTTGACGTGCAGATCAAACGCATCCACGAGTATAAACGCCAGCATTTGAACATTCTTGAGACGATCGCGCTTTGGCAGGAGATGCGGGACAATCCGAGTGCAGACTGGACACCGCGCGTCGTGATTTTTGGCGGCAAGGCGGCACCTGGATATCATTTTGCGAAAGACATCATTTATCTGATCAATTCCGTGGCGCTGGCCGTGAACGATGATCCGGTTACATCGAAATGGCTGAAAATCGTCTATCCGCCGAACTATAACGTGACGTTGGCCGAGCGTTTGATCCCGGCGGCTGACCTTTCCGAGCAGATCTCGACAGCTGGCAAAGAGGCTTCGGGCACGGGCAATATGAAATTTGCTTTGAACGGCGCGATGACGATCGGCACGCTGGACGGGGCAAATGTGGAAATCCGCGAACATGTTGGTGCGGACAACTTCTTTTTGTTTGGAATGACCGCGCAGGAAGTTTTGGCGCGTCGGGAAGTCGAGGGCCATGCAGGCAAGGCGATCAGTGCGGATCCAAAGCTTGCCCGCGCGCTTGATGCGTTGCGCAATGGCACTTTCGCGGATGGAGATCACGACCGGTTCCGCGGCATTGCGGACAATGTGTCTGGACCCGACTATTTTCTCGTTGCCTCAGATTTCACCGACTATTGGCGGGCGTCCCGCGAGGCGGATACGGCGTTCCGCGACCCGGCCCGCTGGGCGCGAATGACGGCGCTGAACACGGCGCGATCCGGTTGGTTCTCGTCAGATCGCACAATTCGTGGTTATGCTTCAGAGATCTGGGACGCTGTGCCGTCAAAGCCTCTTCGAAGGATCGCCGCTGCATAGGCGCTCGATTTCTCGGAGCCTTAAACCACTGGGGGGATCTATGCCGTCGAAATCGACTGATCTTAAGACCGCGATTTCACACGAGGATGCGCGACGGATTGTCGTTGGACAGCATGACGACCCCTTTGCCGTTCTTGGACCTCACACCGTGGACGGTGCGCGTTTTGTGAATGCGTTTGACCCTGGCGCAGCGCGTATTTTTGCGGTTGTTTCGGGCAAGAAGCACGCGCTGGGGGCTGTTCGAGACGCGCCGGGCGTGTTTTCCGGCGAAGTGCCAGGAACGGAACCCTACCTTTTGTGCGGCGAGGACGATGCTGGCGGCAGTTGGGAGATGGAGGACGCGTTCCGGTTCGGTCCCGTTATGGGCGAGATGGACGAGTACCTTCTGGCCGAGGGTACGCATGAGCGGATTTGGAAAGTTCTTGGCGCGCATGTGATCGAGCACGAAGGCGCGCTTGGCACGCATTTTGCAGTCTGGGCCCCCAACGCGCGGCGGGTTTCGGTTGTTGGGGATTTCAATGCCTGGGACGGTCGCCGGCATCCGATGCGGCGGCGCGGTGCAACGGGTGTTTGGGAAACGTTTGTGCCCGGTGCCGGGGATGGCACGGTCTATAAGTTTGAGATCCTTGGAATAGACGGGACGACAATGCCTTTGAAGGCCGATCCTGTTGGATTTGGCAGTCAGCACGCACCGGAAAACGCCAGCGTTGTGCGCGACATTTCCGGCTTTGGCTGGGATGACGCGCAGTGGATGTCGCAGCGGGGTGCGCGAAACGCGCGAACAGCGCCAATCAGTATCTACGAAGTACATTTGGGATCGTGGCGGCGGAAGGTCGAGAACGACAACCGCATGCTCAGTTACCGCGAGTTGACGACGGAACTGGTCGACTACGTTGCCGATATGGGGTTCACACATATCGAGTTGTTGCCGATCAGCGAGTTTCCGTTTGATGGGTCCTGGGGCTATCAACCGGTGGGTATGTTTGCGCCGACCATCCGGTTTGGTCCGCCGCATGAATTCCGCGATCTGATTGAGGCGGCGCATCAAAAAGGCGTCGGTGTAGTGCTCGACTGGGTGCCGGGGCATTTTCCTACGGACGCCCACGGGCTTGGCCGGTTCGACGGGACAGCTTTGTACGAGCACGCCGACCCGCGCGAAGGGTTCCATCAGGATTGGAACACTTACATCTACAATTATGGGCGTCGTGAGGTGTCTAATTACCTCATATCGAACGCTTTGTATTGGCTTGAAGAATACCACATTGACGGTCTGCGTGTGGATGCGGTCGCCTCGATGCTTTATCGCGACTATTCGCGGAAAGACGGGGAATGGGTGCCAAATAAGGACGGTGGTCGCGAGAATTACGAGACGATCGATATGCTTCAGCGGATGAACGTGACGGCCTATGGCAAGGTTGATGGCATCATGACCGCGGCCGAGGAATCCACCAGTTTTCCAGGGGTTTCGCGCCCTGTTGACGACGGCGGGCTTGGGTTCGGCTACAAGTGGAACATGGGCTGGATGAATGACACGCTGGAGTACATGAAAAAGGATCCGATCCATCGCAAACACCATCATCACCAGATGACTTTCGGGCTTCACTATGCGTTTTCGGAGAATTTCATCCTTCCGATCAGCCATGATGAAGTGGTGCACGGCAAGGGGTCCATGCTGACCAAAATGCCGGGTAACGAGTGGGAAAAATTTGCGAACCTTCGGGCCTATTACGGGTTCATGTGGGGCCATCCGGGCAAAAAGCTTTTGTTTATGGGACAAGAGTTTGCGCAAAGAACTGAGTGGAACCATAACATTTCGCTTGATTGGGCGTGCCTTGATGATGAGCGCCACGCAGGCATGCAGCGGTTGGTGCGTGATCTGAATACACTCTACCGCGCGGAGCCTGCGCTTCACGTAAAGGATTGCGAGGCGAACGGATTTCAGTGGATCGAGTCCACCGACGCCGAGGCCAGCACATACGCCTGGATCCGGCGCGGGGGCGAGGACGACACCCCAGTGGTGATTATTTCTAACTTTACGCCTGTGGAACGCAGTGGATGGCAGTGCGGTTTGCCGCATGAGGGCCGCTGGCGCGAGGCGTTGAATACGGATGCCAGCACTTACGGCGGAGGAGATCGCGGGAACATGGGAGAGGTGATTGCGCAAGGCGCCGGTTGGCATGGCCAGCCTGCATCCGCGCGCGTGACCCTGCCACCCCTTAGTACGGTCATTTTGACCTTTGAGGGAAGTTGAACGTTAACAATACGATAAGAAGAATGGGGAGGACCATATGACACCGAACGTAAATGGACGTCTATCGGCGAAATCGATGGCTTTTGTGCTTGCGGGAGGGCGCGGATCACGGCTGAGAGAGCTAACCGATAACCGTGTGAAGCCGGCAGTTTTCTTTGGTGGCAAGGTTCGAATTATTGACTTTGCACTCTCGAATGCGCTGAATTCTGGCATTAGAAAAATGTCGGTTGCCACGCAGTATAAAGCGCACAGTTTGATCCGACATTGTCAGCGCGGCTGGAATTTCTTCCGGGCCGAGCGAAACGAGTATCTCGATATATTGCCGGCATCCCAGAGGGTCGAAGAGAACAAGTGGTACGTCGGGACCGCCGATGCGGTGACGCAGAACATCGACATCGTGGACAGCTATGGCATTGAATATATTCTGATTTTGGCTGGCGACCATATCTATAAGATGGATTACGAAATCATGCTGCGCCAGCATGTGGACACCAAGGCAGACGTGACGGTCGGCTGCCTGACCGTCCCGCGTGAAGAAGCCAGCGCCTTTGGCGTGATGCATGTTGATAAAACAGACCAAATCACGGAATTCCTTGAAAAGCCGGCTGATCCTCCGGCCATTCCGGGTGATCCAAAGCACGCATTGGCGTCCATGGGGATCTATGTGTTCAAGTGGTCGTTCTTGCGCGAGCTGCTGTTGGAGGATGCTTCAGATCCCAATTCGAGCCACGATTTCGGCGGCGATATCATCCCGGAGATTGTGAAAAACGGGAAGGCACAGGCCCACCGGTTTTCGACGTCCTGTGTGCGTCAGGGGCCGAAAGCTCCGGCCTATTGGCGTGACGTGGGAACGGTGGATGCGTTCTGGAGGGCCAATATTGACCTGACCGATTTTGCGCCGGATTTGGATTTATGGGATAAGAACTGGCCGATCTGGACGTATTCGGAAAGTGTGCCGCCCGCGAAGTTTATCCACGATCAGGACGAGCGGCGCGGTTCGGCGGTTTCGTCGTTGGTGTCGGGAGGCTGTATCGTTTCGGGTACCGAGATCAAAAAATCGCTGCTGTTTACGCAGGTGCATACCAACAGTTATGCCTCACTCGATCAGGTGGTGGCCTTGCCTTACGTGAACGTTGCGCGCTCGGCGCGCCTTCGCAATTGTGTGATTGATCGTGGTGTTCACATTCCGGAGGGCCTTGTCGTGGGCGAAGATCCGGTTGAGGACGAGACCTGGTTCCGGGTCACCGAAGGGGGTGTCACGCTTATTACGCAGTCGATGCTTGATGTGCGGGCTGCCAAGAAATGACTCGTATTCTGTCCGTTACATCGGAGTGTGTCCCGCTGGTGAAAACCGGCGGGCTCGCCGATGTGGCGGGTGCTTTGCCGGCGGCATTAAAGCCACTTGGACACGAGATGCGGACGCTTTTGCCTGGGTATCCGACTGTCATGAAGGCGTTGAAGAAAACAAGGACGGTGCTGACAGAGGACGATCTTTTTGGCGGTCCGGCGCGGGTGTTGGAAGCAAGGGTTGCAGGACTGTCCTTGTATGTTCTGGACGCCGCGCATCTCTTTAAGCGCGAGGGCTCGCCCTACCTTGATGTGGATGGAAACGACTTTCCGGATAATCCCGAACGGTTTGCGGCGCTGTCGTGGATGGCGATGCGGATTGCCCAGGATGGCGCGGGTGGTTGGACGCCCCAGCTGGTGCACGCGCATGACTGGCAAGGTGCGCTGGCGCCTTATTACTTGAAGACGAACGGTGTTGATGTCCCGTCTGTTTTGACAATCCACAACATAGCGTTTCATGGGCTGGCTCCGGCTAATCGGCTTGCAAGCCTACGACTTGATCCGTCAGATTTTACCGAGGACGGCTTTGAATTCTGGGGGCAGATTGGTGCGCTGAAAGCGGGGCTGCAATTTGCAACGGCGCTGACAACTGTCAGTCCTACCTATGCGCGCGAGTTGACCACGCCTGAATTTGGGATGGGTCTTGATGGGGTGTTGCGCGCCCGTTCCGGTGATTTGACGGGCATTTTGAACGGCATTGATCTTGAGGTTTGGGATCCAAAAACTGACCCGAATATCGCAACTTACAAAACGGCTCGTGGAAAAGGCAGGGCCAAGGCGCGGCTTCGCAAGGAGTTTGGCCTGCCTGATGCTGATGGACCGCTGGCGGTTGTTGTGTCGCGATTGAGCCACCAAAAGGGGCTAGATCTGCTGCTTGAAGCTTTGCCGGCATTTATTGATCGCGGCGGGCAATTGGCGCTTTTGGGATCAGGTGACAAGGAGTTGGAAGCTGCTTTCGTGAAGACAGCGGCGGCGCAAGCGAACGTTGCTGTGCGGATCGGTTACGACGAGGCTTTGAGCCATCGGATGATGGCGGGAGCGGATGCGATATTGGTGCCTTCGCGGTTCGAACCCTGTGGTTTGACGCAGCTTTATGGGTTGCGCTACGGGGCGATCCCAGTGGTCGCGGCGACAGGCGGATTGGTGGACACGGTTATTCATGCAAGCCCGATGGCGATGCGATCTGGTGTGGCAACTGGCTTGCAGGTTTCGCCTTTGACGGCGCATGCGCTTGCCGCAACGATGGTGCAGTTGGTAGATTTATTCCAAGACGTCGACGCATGGGCGATGCTGCAGTCAAATGCGATGCGTCAAAGCGTTGGCTGGGAGGCCTCGGCCGCTGAATATGCGGGCCTTTATGATCGTCTGACGGACAGCGCATGAACCACGATATGGGTCCCGGAAAAAGCGCGCCGCTTGGCGCGACGCTGACCGAAGGTGGGGTGAACTTCGCTGTTTTTTCAGACCACGCAAGGCAGATCTATGTCTGTCTTTTTGACGCTGAGGGGCGCGAGACGCAGATTGTCCTTCCAGAACGCGAAGGCGGTATTTTTCACGGGCATATTGATGGGCTGAAGGCGGGGCAACTCTATGGGCTTAGAGCCCAGGGGCCGTACCGACCGGATAAGGGACATCGATTTAATATCAATAAGTTACTGGTTGATCCCTATGCCCGGAAGCTGACCGGTCATCCGACCTGGGACGATCGGATTTTTGGATATAACCGCGCGGCGGAGGCGCTTGATCTTAGCTTTGATCCCCGCGACAGCGCGTCGAAAATGCCGCGATGTGTCGTGACCGAGACCTTTGATTTCCCGCCCCCACAACGTCCGGGGACGGCTGTTGCAGATACTGTGATTTACGAAGGGCACGTGCGTGGCCTCACGCAGATGCATCCGGGTATTCAGGCGAAAGGCACGTTCGACGGGCTGGCCGAACCGGCAATGCTGGACCACCTCACGAAACTTGGGGTCACGGCCGTTGAGCTGTTGCCCGTGCATGCATTCCTCAGCGAGCAGTTCCTCGTTGAGAAGGGGTTGACCAATTACTGGGGCTATCAGTCGTTTGGATTTTTCGCGCCCGATCCGAAGTATCTTGGACCAAGTGATGTCGCCGGATTTCGCGCGATGGTCGACCGGTTCCACGAAGCGGGGATCGAGGTGCTTTTGGATGTTGTTTACAATCATACGCCGGAAGGCGATGAGATGGGCCCGACGATCTCGTTCCGGGGATTGGACAACGCAAGCTACTACATGCTTGCCGATGATCGGCGCCACTATGTGAACCACGCGGGCACCGGAAACACAGTGAATGTAGATCACCCGATGGTCTTGCGGATGGTCATGGACAGCTTGCGCTATTGGGTCGATGTGATGGGCGTTGATGGCTTCCGCTTCGATCTGGCGAGCGTTCTGGGCCGGACGCAGGGCGGATTTGACCGCGGCTCGGGCTTTTTTGATGCGATCCGGCAGGACCCTTCAATGAAAGGGATCAAGCTGATCGCGGAACCTTGGGACATCGGTCCGGGTGGATACCAACTTGGGGCTTTTCCGCCGCCGTTCCTTGAGTGGAATGACAAGTATCGCGATGGCGTTCGTCGGTTCTGGCGGAGCGATCCGGGCCGGGTTGCCGATCTGGGTGCACGGCTAACGGGTTCGGCGACGCAGTTTGACCACTCGCGGCGCAATGCAACGGCTTCGGTGAATTTCCTGACCGCGCATGATGGGATGACGCTGGACGATCTGGTGAGCTATTCGACAAAGCACAACGCGGCGAATGGGGAAGGCGGCAAAGACGGCCATTCTCAAGATTACTCGGCGAACCTGGGTGTCGAAGGGCCGAGCAATGATGCGGATATCCTTGAGGCCCGCGCGCGGCGTAAACGCGCAATGATGGCGACTTTGCTGATGTCGCAAGGCACACCGATGATCCTGGCGGGCGACGAGCTTGGACATTCGCAAGGTGGCAACAACAACGCATATGCCCAAGACAACGAGACGGCCTGGATTGACTGGTCTGACATTGATGCCGATTTTCTGGCGTTTACGCGTCGTCTGATCGCGTTCCGAAAGGCGCATCCCGTGCTGCGCCAAAAGCTGTTTCTGCATTCGCGGGAGCGGATGATCGATGGGGTGGAAGATCTGTTTTGGTGGCGGGAAGACGGCGAGGCGATGGGGACGACCGACTGGCACGACCCTGCCCGCAAGGTATTGGCTGTCGAAATGCGAACTGCGGCGGGCACGCCTGCCTATGCCGCGTCGGAATATGCTGTCTTAACAGTTTTTAACGCTGGACCAGCGGTCGTTTTCCAGCTGCCTCCGGCACCGGAAGGGCAGCTTTGGCGGCACGAGGTTGATAGCGCTAGTCCCGGGCTTGTTCCGGTGGAAATTCTGGATGAAAGCATTGAAATTGAAGAGCAAAGTGTATCGGCTTTGGTGCTGGTAAGTGCCGAAGCCTGAGAGAGAGGACGTCGAGATGGAAATGATCACAGTTCAGACGCAACCGATCGAGGGCCAGAAGCCGGGCACCTCGGGCCTCCGTAAGAAGACAAAGGTTTTCATGGGCGCGCATTACCTGGAGAATTTCGTGCAAGCGATCTGGCAGGGTATTGATGGTGCCGTTGGTAAGTCCTTCGTTC
The DNA here is from genome assembly GCA_905479635.1 of uncultured Boseongicola sp. GTDB lineage: Bacteria > Pseudomonadota > Alphaproteobacteria > Rhodobacterales > Rhodobacteraceae > Boseongicola. The sequence goes on from CAJQNG010000239.1 coordinate 27,876, forward strand.
TGGGGGGGGATGGTCGCTATTTCAATGAACAGGCTGCTCAGGTGATATTGCGCATGGCAGCGGCAAGCGGAGCGACCAAAGTGATTGTTGGGCAGAATGCACTTCTGTCAACGCCCGCTGCTTCTCACCTGATCCGCAAACGCAAGACCGATGGTGGGATCATCATGTCGGCAAGTCACAATCCCGGCGGGATCGATGAGGATTTCGGCGTCAAGTTCAATATGGCGAATGGGGGGCCAGCCCCCGAAGATGTCACAAACCGCATGTTCGAGGCGACCAAAACGCTGACGTCTTATGACATTCTTCAAGCGCAGGACGTGGACTTGTCGACAGTCGGGTCCTCTAAGCTTGGTGGCATGGAGGTCGAGGTTGTGGATCCGGTTGTCGACTATGCCGAGTTGATGGAGACCTTGTTTGATTTTGCCAAAATCAGGGTTCTGTTTGCGGGCGGGTTCACAATGAAATTTGATGCCATGCATGCCGTCACCGGTCCTTATGCCACCGAGATATTGGAACGCCATCTGGGCGCACCCGTTGGAACTGTCTTGAACGGCGACCCAAAGCCGGATTTCGGTGGCGGGCATCCAGACCCAAATCCCATTTGGGCGAAGCCTTTGGTGGATTTGGTAATGGGGCCAGACGCGCCGGATTTTGCAGCCGCGTCGGACGGGGATGGCGATCGCAATATGATTCTTGGACGGGGCGTTTATGTGACGCCCTCTGACAGCCTCGCTGTTTTGGCAGCAAGGGCGCATCTTGCACCGGGGTATGCGGCAGGACTTGCCGGTGTCGCGCGATCAATGCCCACGTCGCGTGCCGTGGACCGTGTCGCAGATGCGAAGGGTATTGCGTGCTTTGAGACACCGACAGGGTGGAAGTTTTTCGGCAACTTGCTGGATGCGGGCCGCGTTACGCTGTGCGGCGAAGAAAGTGCGGGCACTGGCAGCGACCACGTGCGTGAAAAAGACGGGCTTTGGGCGGTGCTGCTTTGGCTCAATATCTTGGCGGAGACGGGCTTGTCGGTGAAGGATCTTTTGAGTGATCACTGGGCGACGTATGGGCGAAATTACTACTCGCGCCATGATTATGAAGCAGTGGACGCAATTCGCGCTGAAGCCATGATGGAGGCGCTTCGTGCCAAGTTGGTTGATCTGCCAGGCCAAACCTTTGGCGCCGGAATGGTCGAAAGCGCGGATGAGTTTGCCTACGACGATCCAGTCGATAACTCGCGTTCGGAAGGCCAGGGCATTCGCATTGTCTTCGCCGGCGGGAGCCGGATTGTGTTCCGCCTTTCTGGAACCGGTACGGTTGGGGCGACGCTTCGCGTTTATCTTGAAGCCTACGAAAGCGATCCAACCAAGCTGCAGATGGAAGCTGAGACTGCCCTGTCAGACATCATTGCTACCGCAGATAAGATCGCAGGGATCCGCGCCTCGACCGGGCGGGACGCGCCTGATGTTAAGACTTGAATTGTCGGCAGGGTTTTCGCGAATTTTATGGTGACTAAGGGGCGGTGCCCTGGTCGGTTTTTACACCGAGCAACCGGGTGTCCGCTCAGCTGCGATGGTAGGGATTGCCTGCAAGGATTGATGCTGCGCGGTAGAGTTGTTCGGCCAGCATTACCCGGACAAGCATATGCGGCCAGACCATTTTGCCGAAACTGAGACTGATGTTGGCACGGGCGCGCAAATTTGGGTCTATCCCGTCGGCACCGCCGATCATGAACACAGGCTCTGCGGCCCCCTGATCGCGCCAGGTGCCAAGCAGTTTTGCAAAATCTGGGGAAGACATCACCTTGCCGCGTTCGTCCAATGCGCAAACGGGAGCAGAGAGGCCGATGGCTTTTTCAAGCAGATGTGCTTCCGCCGCCATGCCGCCCTTTTTTGCCTCAACCTCGTGCAGTGAAATGGGTCCGAGCCCGAGGTTGCGGCCGGTTTTGTCGAACCGGGCCATATAGTCCCGGACAAGGTCAGCTTCGGGGCCAGCACGTAGCCGGCCCACCGCCGCTATTTTCAGTTTCATCCCAGCCGCTTTAGGCTGGCATAGAACCGGGTCCGCCGGGCGTCAGCCACATTTTCTCAAGCTGATAGAACTCGCGGACTTCCGGACGAAACACATGGACGATAACGTCGCCGACATCGACGAGAACCCAGTCGCCGGTTTCCTTGCCCTCGATTTTGGACAAGCGGCCGTGGTTCTGCTTCAGCGAGTCGACCAGATGGTTGGCGATTGCTGACACCTGTCGTGAGGAACGACCGGATGCGACAACCATATAGTCTGCCATCTCGGATTTGCCGTGCAGGTCGATTTTGACGATGTCTTCCGCCTTGTCGTCTTCCAGCGATGTGATAATTTCGTCGAGCAAAGCCTTGCTCGTCAGTGGGGCGGTGTTCGCGGTCGTCATGCGACCGCTTCCGCTTGCGGTCGGTTCACGGACCGCATCGTGGACGTGTGACAGGACATTGTCCTCCTTGAGAAGCACCAAAGCTTGGGCTGAAAGCATGCCCATACGTCAAACATAACACTGCGGAAAGCCATTTCCAAGAATGATGACAAAAACAGTTAGTAGTCGCGCTCGAAGAACACGCCGACGCTGGTATCTCCGTCTGTTGCGGTGGACCCTTTTAGGGTGACGGAATTGCTGAGATCGAGGTTCAGGTTCAGTTCGGTTTCTCCCGTCGCGTTGACGGTTACGTCCGTATAGATGTTTTCTCCAAGATAGGCGCCTGCGCGGACCGAAGCGTTGCCATCTGCGTCACTGGTGACATCGAAATCAGCCAAACCAAGGCCTTTGCGGACGTTGGATATGATCCCCTCGCCGCCCTGGCCGGCGAGCCTGCGCACCGCAAGCGCAAGACGCCCGGCCTGAATGGGCGACAGGCTTTGCAGTTCGCGACCGAACAAAAGCCGCGCGAGGACCTCTTCTTGTGGCAGGTCCGGCTCCGATGTGAAGGTGATCTCGGGATTGTCGGCAGGTCCGGCGACGATGACCGCGACACTGACGTCTTCGGCATCGGTCGTCGCGCGAATGCGCAGAACAGGAATGAAAGAGCCCTGAATTGTTACGGTTGCCTCCTCGAGCGCCAGTCTCTGCCCAAGAATATCAAGCCGTCCGCGAATCAGATTGAACGCCCCCTGTGGGATAACGTTTGCGGTTGTGCCCGTAATTTGCAGACTTCCGCCAAATTCGCTGTCGAGACCCCGGCCGCGAACGAAAATACGGTTTGGTGCAGCGATGTTGATGTTCAGCGGGAAGACCGGGCCGGCTCCGGCGCGGGCATCGGCGTCGCGCTCAAGCATCCCTGCACGATCACGCGTTTTGCGGACCGGTGGCGGTTCGTTGATGTGGATAATCTCTGGAATTGCGCCAGCTCCGCCGAAGCCTGAGGATGGGATGCGGACGTTTGTTTCGCCAAGGCCGAGATTTCCGGCGATACGCGCACCTCCGGCGAGTGGGCCATCAATAGTGATGGTGCCGCTGATTTCAGTCTCGTAAAGCTGCGGGTCGCTCAGGACGACTTCGGTCAGACGGATGTCGAGATCGGCGTCGCGCTGCCCAGTGAGTGATATCTGGCCTTCGACACCCAGGCGCCCACCTGTCGAGACATTGGTTGCCGCGGAGATCGTGGCACGGGCGTTTGCGAGTGTCAGGTTCAGATTGGTGTCGTCCAAAGTGATCCCGATGGTCGGTGCGACAAGTCGGGCATTGGCGCTTGTGATGCGACCCGAAAGGCTTTCAAGGGCTGGTGCGCCATCAATACGGAGATTGAAAGCGACGTCGCCCGAGAGTGAGCGGGGCTCGAGGAAGCGATTAAGCAGGCCAAGAGGCGCGCCGCCGTTGACGCTGAGTGCAAGGTTCGACGCATCGCTGGCGACACTTCCGGCGATCGTGGCCCGCGCGCCGCCGGGGCCTGTGGCGTCAAGATCAAGTTCAAGGCGTTGTTGGTCGGCTTGTGTGACTGTGCCGGTGACGCTTGCGGCCCCAGCGAAGCCGGGGACGAAGGGAGCCACATTGGCCAGACGGGCGTCGATCTCGATAGCGCTTCCGACTGGACCGAGCGCGCCTTGGGCGGTTGCCGAAACGAGGTTGCTTGAAAAGCGCGCCGTTTCGATGCTGATCGCGTCTCCGTCGCGCGCGGCTTTGATGTCGGCGGACAAAGCCCCGGCCAAGGCGGTGTCAAGTTCCCCGATACCGGTCGTCACGTTGTTACCGCTTGCGGTGGCGGTGATGTCGAAGCTTGACAAATCGGCGGTGGCCCGGCCCGAGGCGTCGACCGTGAGGGATCCGGTTAATCGTCGTTGCGCAAGGTCAGAAAAGATTGAAAGATCGGAAAGAGCGGCGTTAACTGCTCCCTCAATCGCGGGGGCCGGGCCGGTTGGATCGATCACGACACCGTTGGATGCAAGACTGATCGCGGGGCCATCCGTCTTGACGTCGAACCGCCAATTGTCACCTTCGCGGACCGTTTCAGTTTCAAACGTAAGGGGACCTGACGGAGCACCCGCCAAGACCGTCGAAATATCTGTAAGGCGGCCCGAGACCTCAAGTGCGCCGGACGTGCTTGACAGGATGCCATCCGCCAAAAGGCTTGCGGCGGGGCCGTCTATTGTCGATTGCCGCAGCGTGAAGACCTGATCGGCCATTGCGACATCGATCACAAGTGCGAGGTCACCCGAGAGCAAAGCATCAGCCTGCTCCTGACCAATTTTCAAGTCCGAGGCCGTGCCATCAAGGTTCAGG
>CAJQNG010000240.1 GCA_905479635.1 uncultured Boseongicola sp.
ACGCGCGGCAGGCGCTTGAGATCGCCGACAAGGGCTACGTTTTGGTGCAGGGGCGAAATGCGTTCACCGACACCGGAAAAGCCCTGCTTGATGATCCCGAGGTCCGCCGCTCATTCCTTGGAGGGTAGAGATGCAAAGCCATATCAGCACCTCAAACGTGCGACACCTTATTTGCATGACGCCGCACAGCGCGGCCAGTACCTCCTGAACTGCGGGACCGGAACGGAAACTAAATGATCGACTTGCTGAACGCCATCGTGGCCCTTGCCAATTTTGTCATCGTCCCTGCTATTGTCTATGGCAGCCAGCTAGCGCTTGGAGCGTTAGGCGTGACGCTTATCTACGGCATCTTGAGGTTCTCGAATTTCGCCCACGGGGACACGATGGCGTTTGGCGCGATGGTAACGATCCTTGCAACATGGGGTCTGCAAAGCCTCGGAATTAACCTTGGTGTCTTCCCGACAGCGCTCCTAGCCCTGCCCATCGGGATCGCAGGAACAGCGCTTTTGGTGCTAGCAACGGATAGGCTGGTCTACAAATTCTACCGCGAACAAAAGGCCGCCCCGGTGATCCTTGTGATCGTGTCGATGGGTGTTATGTTCATCATGAACGGCCTTGTTCGTTTCATTATCGGCCCCGACGATCAACGCTTCGCAGATGGCGCACGCTTCATCATTACAGCGCGCGATTTCAAGGAAAAGACGGGTCTCAGCGAAGGCCTTGCAATCAAATCCACCGCTGCCCTAACGGTCGTTGTCGCCATTATCGTAGTGATATTGTTGTTCTGGTTCCTGAACAAAACGCGCACCGGAAAATCTATGCGCGCGTTCTCCGACAATGAAGACCTCGCCCTGCTTTCAGGCATCAACCCGGAACGCGTGGTGATGATCACATGGATCATCGTTGCAGCCCTTGCTACCACCGCAGGCGTCCTCTATGGTCTCGATAAGTCCTTCAAACCATTTACTTATTTCTCACTTCTCCTGCCGATCTTCGCCTCAGCAATCGTCGGAGGCCTGGGGAATCCCCTTGGTGCCATCGCGGGCGGCTTCGTCATCGCGTTTTCAGAAGTCACCGTCACCTACGCCTTCAAAAAGGTCGCTGGATACCTTCTGCCTGAAGCATGGGAGCCCGACAGCCTCGTCCAGCTTCTATCGACCGATTATAAGTTCGCCGTCAGCTTCGCGATTCTTGTCATCGTCCTGTTGTTCAAGCCGACCGGTCTCTTTCAGGGGAAATCGATATGACCCTTCTTCCACGCGACATCATCCTGTTTTTCGTGGTCTTTGGACTGATCGCCGCGACCGGCTTTTTCCAAAGCTGGAACGTCGCTCTCGGCATCGTCAACATGGGTCTGATCTCGGCCATCATGGCGCTTGGGGTGAACATGCAATGGGGCTACGCGGGCCTGTTTAATATCGGCGTCATGGGCTTCGTCGCCCTCGGCGGTCTCGGCGCCGTCCTTGTCGCCATGCCCCCCGTGAACGAGGCCTGGGCCGCCGGTGGCCTACGCGTTATCGCCGCTTTACTCCTCGGCATAGCCACAGTCATCGCTGCCCATCAGGCCATGCGCCGATTGCCCAAGGGACGCACCAAAGTTTTTGTCGTCCTTGCGATCCTTATTGTCGGTTTTTTCATCTACCGAGCGGTACTGGATCCCGCGACAGCCGCCATCGAAAAGGTCAATCCCGCCGCAACAGGCTACCTCGGTGGCCTCGGACTTCCCGTGCTTTTCTCATGGCCCGTCGGTGCGCTTTTCGCTGCCGGTGCTGCATGGCTAATCGGCAAGACCGCCCTTGGTCTGCGCTCAGATTACCTCGCAATCGCGACCCTTGGCATTGCCGAGATCGTCATTGCAATGATGAAGAACGAAGATTGGCTCAGCCGCGGCGTAAAAAACGTAATCGGCATTCCGCGCCCTGTCCCCTACGAGATCGACCTGCAAAACGATCCCTTCTTCGTCGCGCGCATGACCTCATGGGGCTTTGATCCCGTCACAGCGTCTTCGATCACCGTAAAACTCGCCTACTCCGGCCTGTTTATCATCGTCCTGATCATCCTGTTGTGGCTGTCACAGGCCGCTCTTGCTTCGCCGTGGGGCCGCATGATGCGCGCTATCCGCGACAATGAAGACGCGGCCGAAGCCATGGGCAAGGACGTCACCGCGCGGCACCTGCAAATCTTCATCCTTGGCTCGGCCGTTTGCGGACTTGCAGGCGCGATGATGGCCACGCTCGACGGACAACTCACACCCGGGACCTACCAGCCGCTGCGCTTCACGTTTCTCATCTGGGTCATGGTCATCGTCGGAGGCTCGGGGAACAACTTCGGTTCGGTCCTTGGCGGTTTTCTCATCTGGTACCTCTGGGTCATGGTGGAGCCCTTTGGCCTCACCTTCATCCAGTTCATTACCTCCGGAATGGCCGACGGCTACTGGCTGAAAGCTCACCTGTTGGAAAGTGCCGCACACATGCGCTTGTTGACGATGGGCCTGATCCTACTTCTGGTCCTGCGCTTCAGCCCCCGAGGCCTCATCCCCGAGCGTTAAGCGAAGACGTCAAAGCCCTTTGATTACATCCCGCGCGGCCGGAAACCGCGTTGCAGCCCCGATGGTTTCGACCTCGGGGAACAGATCCAATATTTCACGCCGCTGGGAATTTCCAAGTGCCCGCATGAGCTGATCATCGGGGTGAAACGTCTCGGTCCACGCCCCATCCGCCAGGATCACCTGATGCGCATCGCACAAGAGATGAATGTAACTCACCCCCAAGGTGGCCGCTGACCGCACCATGCGCCCGTCCATAAGATGACGTGCCGCGACCAACGCCTCGTCGCCGCCAATCGCAAGAAACGACTGCTCCTGCGAGATCAGAAATCGGTGCGACGGGCTGACCATCATATCGCGGTATGGCCGGCCGTTCCCTAAGGCCCCTGCTCGCACAAGGACCGGCGCCAACTCGGGCTCAAATGCCAGTTCCGAATAATCCACATCGCGCCTGCCGGTCCAATGCACCCGGCGCAGGCCGTTGTCGCGCGTAACGATGCGGTCCCCCTGGCGAAGCGCTTCGACTGGCACAGGACCGCAATCCGTGGCAATCAACGTGCCCGGCGTAAAACATGGTGTAATCGGTGAAATCGTCATTGTACGAAGCCTCGCTGAGGGGTGTCCTCAGGTCTTCGCAACAACCGATTGAGTTAAGTGACGGGAATCGATGCGTGTATCCCCGTGGTGCCCGGCAACAGGGCGAATAATCACACAGGGAGCATCGATCCCCGCCGCCAACCGGCAGCACTCGATACCCAACCTGCAGAAACGTCCTGCAAGCCATGCGCGGCACCCCCATGCCGCATCACTACCCCCCAGCGAGGTAAGGAAAAGTTATCCTTTCCGCCCTGAAGACCAAAGCAAAAACGGCCACATTGGGGCACTCAGGGCGCCACCACACAATGCGCGATCCGAAATGCGGCACGCGCTTAAGGCAATGTATCAAGCTATTGATGTCAAAACAGAAACACTGTCCGGAGCTGGAAAACTTAAGGGAACGAACACGCTACACGGATCCCCTACGAAAAAGTCCTTCCCAGTCACCAGCTCGATTGTCCCGTTATTAGAAACACTCACAAATCCGTCATGTCCCCAATTGGGCGCAATTATGTCGCGAAGGCCGGGTCAGTCAGTGTTTTCGTCAAAGCACCAATAGAAACCAAAGCGGCTCATTGATGGGCGGAATTCCGCTTATGTTCGCGAATCGCCCGCCATAGGGCGTGGAAGCACGCGCAAAATCGACATCCAAAGCGTCGTGGCATTCGGAACGCGCACCACGCCTGGCACCGTGACGGACTGTCCAAGCACATCGATAACCGCCTGTCCTCGTGCGCCCGCAGGCCGCGTCACAGTCACCGGCAAGACCATAATGGCCGAGCCCGCGCCCGGATGATGCAAACTGAAGTGAACGCTCTCGACAGGAAGCCCTATCCCGATTGCTTCTCCTGGCAAGGCACGCAACGCCAAAGGGATCGACGCCCCCGGCCCGTCCGCATCGGCGCCGTCAAGACGCACCTCCACGCCGGGGCTGGTCTCGGCCACTACATGCGCGTTCAATCGCATAGGCGCCGTGCGCCATCCCGTGATATGACCTGCGCCAAGTTCCAGAACGCGGTCGGCAAGGGTTACGATCTCGTCGCTGGCATGGCTCACATAAAGGGCAGGCACGCGCGCTTGCGACACCGCGCGCGCGATGTAAGGCAGGAACTCGGACTTGCGCTGGCTGTCCAGACCGGTCATCGGCTCATCCAGAAACAGCACTGCCGGATTGGACGCCAAAGCTCGTGCCAAGCCCACACGGCGCGCTTCGCCCCCCGACAGCCCTTCGATCCCCCGGTCCAGCAAAGGCCCCAGATCAAGCGCGTCGACAATCGCATCAAACGACGTAACCTGCCGCCGCTTGGCGCCATAACCAATGTTGCCCGCAACGCTCAGATGCGGAAACAGGTTGGGGTCCTGAAAGACAAAGCCGATTCGCCGCTCATGGGCGGGCAAATGCCCCCCCGGCCCGTCCCAGTCGGCATTGCAAAACGACACACGCCGCTCGCCTGAAACGTCCAAGTCCAACCCCGCAAGCGCGCGCAAAAGCGATGTCTTCCCGCTGCCCGACGGTCCGGTGATCGCGGTCACCCCTTGCAACGGCAAGCTTTCCTCGACGTCCAGCGTGAACAAACGCCCGCGCTTCAACTTCAGTCGGAAATGCAGGCGGTCAGGCAACGCGCACGCCCCCCCGCCGGTTGAACACATAGACAAGCATCAAAACGCAGAACGAAAACACCAAAAGCCCAAGCGACAAAAGATGTGCAGTGGCATAATCTAGGGTCTCAACAGCGGTAAAAATCTCTATCGAAATCACCCGTGTGCGCCCCGGTATGTTTCCGCCGACCATAAGCACGACTCCGAACTCGCCCACGGTATGAGCAAAAGTCAAAACCCCGGCCGTCAAAAACCCCCGGCGCGCAAGCGGCAAAGCAATCGTCAAGAACGCATCCCGCGGTGTCGCACCAAGCGTCCTTGCCGCATCCATCGTGGGCCGCGGCACGGACGCGAACGCCGTCTGCAACGGCTGCACCGCAAACGGCAGCGAATACACCAAAGACGCAATCACCAAGCCGGTGAACGAAAACGTCAGCGTATCGCCTGTAACGCTTAACCAAAGCGCCCCAAACGGCGCTGTAGGGCTCATCAGGATCAACAAATAAAAGCCAAGCACAGTCGGCGGCAAAACCAAAGGCAGCGTCGTGATCGCTTCGACAACAGGTCGCACCTTCGAGCGTGTCGTTGTCAGCCACCACGCCAAAGGCAACGCCACGGCAAGCAAAATAGCGGTCGTCACAAAAGCCAGCTTCAGCGTCAACCATATCGCAGGCCATACCGTCATTGTGCCAGATCGTAGCCGTTGGCCACAATCAACTGCGCCGCCACATCCGACGTCAAAAACGCCCAAAACGCCACCGCCGCAGGGTTATCGCCTGCGCGCGCCAAAAACGCTGCATCCTGCTGGATCGGGGAGTAAAGCCCGTCCAATCGTGTAACCTCAGCCCTGCCAATGAACGGCACTTGCGCCTCGGCCAGAAACGCCAGCTGCGCATTGCCCGTCACATAAAGGGTCGCAACTTGTCCGACATTGGTCACCAAAATCGGCTGAAATGTGGCCGTGTCGAGTTCCAGATTCTCCATCACCGAAATCGCGGCCGCTCCGTACGGTGCCACAAGCGGATCCGCCAATGCGACGCGCTGCCCCTCAAAAGCAGCCTCCGCGTTTTCCAGATCGATCGGGCTGCCCGACACCAGAACCAAACGCCCCAGGGCATAGGTGCTAACCGCCGTCGCAAGGCCACTATCTCGCAAAAGCGCTGGCCGTGCGGCATCTGCGGATAAAAACACATCAAACGGCGCGCCTGACACGATCTGTGCATAAAGCGTGCCGGTCGAGCCGTGGCTGAACACCGCGGAGTGCCCGGTTTCGGCTTCAAACGACTCGGCCAGGACCTCGGCCGCGGTCACAAAGTTCGACGCGACGGCCAAGAGCACCTCTTCGGAAACGGCAGGGCGCGCCGCAAAGGCCACAGTAAACAGGGCTAAAGCTATGGTTCTCATGCGCCTTTCAGGCCATGATGGGGATAAATTTGCAAGCGCAAAGGCCGCCAAATCAGGACTGAACCAATGGCGCAGAATTCTAACAAAGAGAAAAGTGGTGCCCGAGGGGGGAGTCGAACCCCCACGCCTTGCGGCGGCGGATTTTGAATCCGCTGCGTCTACCATTCCGCCACTCGGGCGCACCAAGGTCCTCATAGCGCGTGATTTCCGGCTCGAAAAGCCCAAAGACGCTCCGCAATGAAGGTATCGCATGCGCGCATCTCTCCGCTTTCATATCCACGGGCGAACCAGCGCTGGCGTTGCTCGGATTTGCCGTGGGTAAAGGTAGGCAGGTGCAGCACGCGTCCCGCGATCTTTTGCAAGATATCATCACCGATCTGCTTGACGGCATTCATCGCCTCAGCAATGTCTCCACGCACCAAAGATCCAAAGGTCTGCTGCCCCGACGCCCACGCCACTTCATAACAATCCCTTTAACACTCACGCTATTGCGCCTGAGTTTTGCACTCCAAACCCTTGACGACAACAGTCCAATCGTGGCCTAGACTTGCGCCTAAGAAAAGGCAGAGCAGATGATCCGAAGGCTATACGACTGGACGCTTTCCCTGTCCGCACATCCCCGCGCGCTTTGGGCGTTAGCGGCGGTGTCTTTCGTAGAAAGCTCTTTCTTTCCGATCCCACCGGACATCATAATGATCCCGATGATCCTGGCCCAACCGCGTAAAGCCTGGCTCATCGCATTGGTCGCGACGGTCGCGTCTGTCTTTGGCGGCCTTTTGGGCTATTTCATCGGTGCCGCACTTTTTGACACCATCGGTCAGGCGATCTTCGACTTTTACGGCAAGTCCGACGCGGTTGCCGCCTTCAACGAACGCTTCAACGCCTACGGCGCGTGGGCTGTGCTTGTCGCAGGCGTCACACCCTTTCCCTACAAGGTCATCACTATCATGTCGGGCTGGACGGGGCTTTCGATCCCGGTGTTTATCGTTGCTTCAATCGTCGCGCGTGGCCTTCGTTTCTTCATAGTGGCAGGCCTCTTGTGGAAATTTGGCGACCCGATCCGTCTCTTCATCGAAAAGTATCTCGGTCTTCTTTTCACCCTTTTCGTGATCCTGCTTGTCGGTGGGTTCTATGCCGTGAGGTTCCTATGACACGCCGCAATCTGATGCTTCTAGCCGCCGCGGGCTCGCTTGCCCTTCTGATCGGAGCCTACATCTTTCAGGCCCTCGGCTACGCGCCCTGCAAGCTTTGCCTCTGGCAGCGTTGGCCACATTGGATGGGCGTCGGGGTCGGCGTCGTGGCCCTGATCGTCGGCCCATATCTTCTTCTGGCACTACTCGGCGCGCTGACAGCACTCACAACCGCAGGCATCGGTGCGTATCATACCGGCGTCGAACGCGGTTGGTGGGAAGGCCCGACATCGTGCAGCGGCACCGGCCCAGGTCTGGGCGGCATGTCGGGCGCAGACCTACTGTCCCTCGATGCCCCGGTAGATATTGTCATGTGCGACGAGGTGGCATGGGCTTTTCTGGGTGTCAGTATGGCTAGTTGGAACGTCGTTGCCTCTCTCGTCATCGCCCTAATTTGGTTCAAGGCAATGACCAGGGACGATGACGCGGTGGCAGGCGCCTGAGGCATAGCCCGGCGGCACTCTTAGGCCCTAACGGTTCGCTTACGATGCGAACCTCTGCACCGACGCAATACCGACGTTACACAGAAGTTGTACCGACATCGGTCAAAGTCAGTGCAAAGAGAGTACACCAACCACCCCTTCCCACGCGCCAGACGTCGGCCCTGTGCCATCGGCTAAACGCACCAGATTCCACAGAGAATTCAATTTCTTCCGCCAAAAACCAATAAATTCAAGTAGCTTAGCGTTATTCGGCGCAAAATCGTCTTTTTGCCGGCTAAGCAACTCAGGACGTTCTGAAAGCCCACAATTCAACAGAAATGCTCGACCGCAGTCAGACCCTAGATGTGGCGGCCAAGGCCCTGCTGAATGGGCCATTGCGCCTAGGTGTTGGGGTCTGTTAGAGTGAAATCAACCAAATCTAGCGGGCCAAACCCCGAAGCGAGAATAACGTGAGCGACACTCCGGAACCTCCTGAAAATACAGAAGAAAGCGGCGCTGAGAAGCCAGCACCAACAAGTCCAACGATCTCGATCGCGGATGAAATGCGCACGTCCTACCTGGACTACGCAATGTCGGTTATTGTTTCGCGCGCCATACCCGACCTCCGCGACGGCCTAAAGCCTGTGCACAGACGCATTCTTTACGCCATGCACGAGACCGGAAATACGCACGACAAATCCTACCGTAAGTCTGCCCGCGCAGTCGGCGACACGATGGGTAAATATCACCCGCATGGTGACGGCGCGATCTACGACGCGCTTGTCCGCATGGCGCAGCCATTTTCGATGTCTCTGCCGCTACTGGACGGTCAGGGCAACTTCGGCTCGATGGACGGCGATAACGCGGCTGCGATGCGTTACACTGAAGTGCGCATGGACAAGCCTGCCAGCTTTCTTCTGGCCGATATCGAAAAAGATACCGTCAATTTCCAGGACAATTATGACGGAAAGGACAGAGAACCCTCTGTTCTTCCTGCACGTTATCCAAATATGTTGGTCAATGGTGCTGCTGGCATTGCGGTCGGCATGGCGACCAATATTCCTCCGCATAATCTCGGTGAAATAATCGACGGTACTTTGGCACTTATCGACGATCCGGACCTGTCATCCGAGAGGCTGATGGAATTCATCCCAGCACCCGATTTCCCGACCGGAGGCCTGATCCTTGGCCGTGCGGGCGCGCGAAAAGCATATATGGAAGGTCGTGGCAGCGTCATCATTCGTGCCAAGACCAGGATCGAAGAAATCCGCAAAGACCGATACGCAATCGTGCTCGACGAGATCCCGTATCAGGTCAATAAAGCCTCAATGATCGAGAAAATCGCCGATCTGGTCCGCGACAAAAGGCTCGAGGGGATTAGCGGTATTCAAGACGAAAGCGACCGCGTCGGTGTCCGCGTCGTGATCGAGCTAAAACGCGATGCAACGCCAGAAGTTGTGATAAATCAGCTGTTCCGGTTCAGCCAGATGCAAACGTCGTTTGGCTGCAATATGCTTGCGCTGAACGGCGGCCGTCCAGAAACGCTCATGCTGCGCGATTTCCTTACGTATTTCATCAGCTTCCGCGAAGAAGTCGTGGCTCGACGTACGGCGTTTGAGCTGCGCAAAGCGCGCGAACGCAGCCATGTTCTGTGTGGTCTCGCCGTGGCCGTCACCAACGTAGACGAAGTGGTCGCAACGATCCGCTCAAGCGCGGATGCGCCGGAAGCCCGTAAACGTCTGATGGAGCGCCGCTGGCCTGCCGAAGATATTGCCGCCTACATCCGTCTGATTGATGATCCGGGCCACACGATGAACGAAGACGGGACGTACTACCTGTCCGAGGCTCAAGCCCGCGCAATCCTTGAACTTCGTCTCCAGCGCCTGACACAAATCGGCGTTAAAGAAGTCACGGACGAGCTTGAAGAGTTGGCCGCCAAGATCAAGGACTACCTTGATATTCTCGGCTCGCGCGATCGCATTATGTCGATCATCTCGAACGAACTTCGCGAGGTAAAAGAGCAGTTTGCCGTTCCGCGTCGCACTGAGATCGTCGACTGGTCCGGAGACATGGAAGACGAAGACCTGATTGAGCGTGAGGACATGGTCGTTACGGTCACGCAGTCTGGCTACATCAAACGCACGCCCCTGATCGATTTTCGGGCGCAAAAACGCGGTGGTAAGGGTGTGTCCGGTGGAACGCTTAAAGACGATGACGTAGTGACGTCGCTTTTCGTCGCCAACACCCACACGCAATTGCTGTTCTTCACGACTGACGGGATGGCGTACAAGCTGAAGACGTGGCGTCTGCCGTTGGGCGGACGGACGTCCAAAGGCAAGGCAATCGTCAATATTCTACCCATCCCAACCGGTGTTTCGATCGCGGCTATGATGCCGGTGGACCGCGACGAAGACGATTGGGACCAGCTTCAGATTGTATTTGCTACTTCCACAGGTGACGTGCGCCGCAACGCACTGTCCGATTTCACCAACGTCAAATCAAACGGCAAAATTGCTATGAAACTGCCAGAGGACGTAAGCCTCGTAAATGCGCGCATCGCGTCTGAGGACGATGATGTGATGTTGATCACCGCCGAAGGCCGCGCGATCCGCTTCCCGACGACGGCCGTGCGGGTCTTTAAGGGCCGCGACAGTACCGGAGTGCGGGGCATAAGGCTTTCCAAGGACGATAGCGTGGTCTCCATGTCCGTCATTCGCCACTTCAAAGCGACCCCGGAAGAGCGCGCCGGATATCTGAAAATGCGCCGTGCTGCGGCAGGTCTTGTCGATGATGTGGACGGCAATGACGACGATGATGGAGCAGAAGGCGCAATCAGCGCTGAGCGTTACGCGGAAATGTCGGCTTCCGAGGACTTGATTTTAACCATCACGGCCAACGGCGCCGGAAAACTCAGCTCAAGCCACGACTACCCTGTTCGCGGTCGCGGTGGACAAGGTGTTCGAGCAATGGATGCCGCAATGCGCGGTGGCGCGCTTCTGGCGAGTTTCCCCGTCGAAATGCCGGATCAGATTATGCTCGCCACATCCAAAGGCCAGTCGATCCGGGTGCCGGTTGAGGGCATTTCGTTCCGCTCTCGTGGTGCCGGCGGCGTAAAAGTCTTTAACACTTCCAAGGGCGAAGTTGTGGTCTCAGTGGCATGGATTGCAGATCAGGACGACGAAGATGCCGGCGACGACGCTGAAGAAGGTATGGTCGAAGGCGCGGTTCAAGACACAGAAGGTTCCCCAGAATAGGCAACCTGTTCAATCGCTTACAGAGCCGCGTTTTACTCGTGGCTCTGTAAGCTTTACTCGATAATGCCAATATTAATCTTCGTTAGCAACTTTGACCGTCAACCATTTATGAAGATTGAATTTTTAATAAATTCTTTGCTTTTTAATTTGATCCGTGGGTGGGTGCGGCGCTGAAATAAGCTCGTTTTGAGCGGGATCATGAATAAAATCATCACAACCATTTGTCTCGCTATGGTATCGACGCCCGTCACGGCGCAAAGCAGCCTTGGTTTTTAGGGCATAGACCTTCGGTTCGGCATGATCCAGGACAAGGCTGGCACCGCACAATCGGACCTCTCGGCCCGACTTGATGTGGCAATGACGCAGGCTCATGGCTCTCAGGGGGATGTGTCCTTCGCGGATACGGATCAAGGATTAATTGGCAAGCTCGGCGCGCATCTTTATATTATACTCCAGACTGGTCAGAAGTGCGGGGGCGGCGGGTCACTTTCCGACGTTGACGGACGCATCGTGACCTGGAGAACTCTGAGCATCGAAAGCGCATTGGCTTTATCAGACATGACAGCGTTTGAAGGTAGCGCCGGGCTCGGCGTCTCGGACCTGGACGGCCTTGACTAAATCTTTGGCGACGTCTCAATCACATACGCCGCATTCACTTAAATCGATATTGAAACGGCGCTTGCACTAAAGATTTTGACGAAGCAGGCTTTCGCGCGATTTCCTTTGATGCCTCGCTCACCGCAAGGTATCGCCTCGACGGCACGCCTTGGGGGCTTTGCGCAGGTCGCTCAAAGCGGGTTAAGTGGGCGTGACGGCGCACAGGGCGAAACACGCTTTGGACTGGGTCTCACGTTTTCGATTGGTCAATCCGGTGGCGTTGCCCTGAAACCCGTCCGTTTAGCAGTTTTGACCCCGCTGCGCCGTTGCTGCGCAGGGGCTTGTGGTAGGGGCCTCAAACTGTGTCTTCCGGGTAGCAATCAGGAAATCGCCACATTGTTGTCGTCGTTTCGTCTACTTTGACGACAAAACCTTTTGTGTCTCGGACAAATTTTATGCTCGAGGCGCTTGGAGACTGAGTATCGAGTCTAAAAGGGTTTTCTGCCCAAAACTTGAGAATTGGGGACTCGGAAAATGGGAAAAGCTGCCGCCCTTCACACGTCACAGATGTTTACTGGCCACTCAGCGATCCGATTGCTGATCGTGTCCTATTTCATGGCGCTTGCACTTGGGCTGATCAAAGGCACGGACCTTGCAGTTCTTGCAACACCTTTCATGCCCGAGACTTTGGCCAAAATCGTATCAGGACTTGGTGTAGTAAGTCTCTCGGCGATGATCCTGTTCGGATTTCATCGCCGTCTCGCCGCCCTTTTGCTGGCTATAATTTTGTTCTGGTGCAGTTATCTTGCCTCAGTCAGCCCGGCGGGTTTGGAAGATATAGGCAGCTTCTGGCGTGATCTGGCCCTGATTGGGGCGCTGTTGTTGACCTATGCAGACGCTGAAGCAGACACCCTTGCGCCTGCCTACGGAACTCTGCCGGCCGGCGGCAAGATACAGGCCGATGATCCCTTCGAAGACACTGTCCTTCCCGGGTTGGCAAACCCTGACGCCCCCCCCGACGCGCACCCCAAAACTCTTTTTCGCGAAGATTTCGATATAGTTCGCGCGTCCTGATCCCTTTTCAAATGCATCTTCTGGGGCTACATCGCCTCCCATGACAAACACACTCCACATCATCGGCGGCGGACTGGCCGGAAGCGAAGCTGCCTGGCAGGCCGCCAATCAGGGTATCAATGTCGTCATCCACGAGATGCGCCCAAAAGTTGAGACCTTTGCACACAAGACCGGCCATCTGGCCGAAATGGTGTGCTCAAATTCGTTTCGCTCTGATGACAGCGAACAAAACGCTGTCGGTCTTTTGCACTGGGAAATGCGCCAAGCGGGCGGTTTGATCATGGAAATGGGCGACATCCACCGCCTTCCGGCAGGTGGCGCTTTGGCTGTTGACCGCGACGCCTTCGCACAAGGCGTAACCGAGCGCTTGGTGGCGCACCCCAACATCACGGTGGACTACGGTGAGATTTGCGAACTGCCCAGCAACGGGCTTTGGATCATTGCCACCGGGCCTTTGACCAGCGGGACACTTGCGCAAGCCATCCGTGTCGAAACGGGCGAAAACGCCCTCGCATTTTTCGACGCAATCGCGCCCATCGTCTACGCCGAAAGCATCGACATGGATGTCGCTTGGCGCCAGTCGCGCTACGACAAAGGCGAAACGGAAGAAGAACGCACCGCCTATCTAAATTGCCCAATGACCAAGGACCAATACGAAGCTTTCATCGACGCCCTTTTGGCGGCCGATAAAGCCGAGTTCAAAGAAGGCGAAACAGCCGGGTATTTTGACGGCTGCCTGCCGATTGAGGTCATGGCTGAACGGGGGCGTGAAACCCTTCGCTTTGGCCCGATGAAGCCGGTCGGTCTGACCAATCCGCATGATCCCCAAACCAAGGCTTACGCCGTTGTCCAATTGCGACGCGACAATTCTCTGGGCACGCTTTACAATATCGTCGGCTTCCAAACGAAGATGAAATACGGCGCCCAAGCAGAGGTTTTCCGCACCATTCCAGCGTTACAAGACGCGTCCTTCGCGCGCCTCGGCGGCATTCACCGAAACACTTTCTTAAACAGTCCACGGTTCCTCGACGCCGAGATGCGCCTGAAATCACGTCCTAATATCCGGTTTGCAGGACAGATAACCGGCGTTGAAGGCTACGTTGAAAGCGCCGCAATGGGCCTTTTGGCCGGGCGTATGGCCGCGGCGGAATTAAAGGGGCAGTGCCTTCCGGCCGTGCCTGTGACGACGGCAACCGGCGCATTAGTCACCCACATCACCGGTGGTGCAGATGCCAAGACCTTTCAGCCGATGAACGTCAACTTTGGTCTGTTTCCGCCCGTGGATGCCAAAGGCGGACGCCGGGGACGGCGTGATCGCTACAAGGCCTACACTGACCGCGCCAAGGTTGACTGGCAGGCATGGCTTGGGGATGCAGACCGCCCCGAAATGGCAGCGGAATAGGAGTGCCGCTCTCTATCAAGAGCCGCGCACTCATTTTTCCGTCGCCTCGGACCCGCCCATACTTTAACATGTTGCAATGAGCGAAGAAGACATTACGAAAAGCCTATGGACGGCCCATACAGGCGACGAGATCGAACAGATCTATGCCAACTGGGCCGAGAGCTATGAAACCGATGTCGCGACATGGGGCTATGCCACGCCGACGCGTCTTGCGCTTGCTTTACGACAAAGTGGCGCAAACATCGAAAAGCCGATACTTGATTTTGGCTGCGGCACTGGTCTTGCTGGCATGGCGCTGAAAGCCGTTGGGTTTCAAGTGATTGATGGCACCGATATTTCCTCCGAGATGCTCCGACAAGCCGAGGAGAAGCCCGCCTATCGTCAGGTATGGAAGGGCTTGCCCGGCTCGATGGGACACATACGGCGCGGCGATTATCCTGCTATTGCGGCGACCGGGGTCGTCAGCCTTGGTGCTGCGCCCCCCGAAACGCTCGACATGCTGGTCGATGCAATCGGCCCGGGTGGATTGCTGGCCTTTAGCTTCAACGATGCAACGCTTGCGGATCGACAATACACAGATCGTCTGGATATTGCGGTTCTGGCTCCGGACATCGAATTGGTTTTTGAAGATCACGGGCCACACCTTCCCGCGAAGGATATGATGTCCACGATTTACGTGCTGCGCCGCACCTGAAGGATGGCGATTCGCACTCGATTTGCACCGTCGCCGACCGGACCACTGCACCTTGGCCACGCCTATTCCGCGTTCCTTGCGCACGACATGGCACGTGCAAACGACGGCACGTTCCTGGTTCGGATCGAAGATATTGACCAAAGCCGTGCGCGGCCCAAGTGGGAAGATCAGATTTACGACGACTTGTCGTGGCTTGGTCTTTCCTGGGACGAACCCGTCGTGCGGCAATCAACGCGATCCCCTGCCTATAAGGACGCCCTCACCAAGCTTTGGGCCGATGGTGTGCTTTTCCCGTGTGACTGCACACGGCGCGACATTTCCGAAGCGGTCTCGGCTCCGCAGGAAAACGAAACCGCAATTGGCCCGGATGGTCTGATCTATCCCGGAACATGTCGCCATCACGCGCCTTTGCATCCAAATCTTCCCATGCCAGACAACATGGCCCTACGCCTGTTCATGTCTCGCGCCATCACACGGCTTCGCGAAGACCTGCCCCTTGACTTCAACGAGCGCATTTTTGGTAATACATCGACGGTTCGTATCGACGAAAGTTACCTAGCGTCGATCATTGGCGATATCGTTTTGTCGCGCCGTGACATGGGGACCAGCTATCATTTGTCGGTCGTTCTGGACGACGCGGCACAAGGCATCACCGATGTCGTTCGCGGAGAAGACCTTTTTGAAGCCACAAAAATTCATGTGGTTCTTCAGAGGCTTCTTGGACTTGCAACACCAACTTACCACCATCACCGTTTGATCCGTGACGACGCAGGCAAGCGCCTTGCCAAACGCAATGACGCGCGCGCAATTCGCACCTACCGCGACGCCGGAGCAAGCCCTGCGGATATTAGACAAATGGTTGGGCTTTCGGCTTAGTCTGAAATTTCAGGGGCCATAAGCTCGACCTCGACACCGTCTTGCACAGATGTATAAAAACACGAGCGCCGATTGGTATGGCAGGCTGGGCCTTCTTGACGAACAATCATCAAAAGGCAATCACGGTCACAGTCCACACGGAAATCGATCAATGCCTGCGTATGGCCTGAAGACTCGCCCTTGATCCAAAATGCTTGTCGAGAACGAGACCAGTAAGTGACGCGCGCCGTCGCGAGCGTTTTTTCGACGGCCTCGGCATTCATCCAAGCCATCATCATCACTTCACCGCTTTCGGCTTGTGCGATCGCAGGGATTAAACCTTGATCATTGTAAACAAGACTTGATGGATCGAAAGACATGTACCAAACCTTTGCGCGAGGGCCGAAGACCTCCTATCTAGGGGGCTGAAGGCGCAAAGGAAAGTCATGGCCGAAACCGATCTTATCAAGCTTTATTCCGGGCGTATTCTGGAATTAGCAGCGGATATTCCGCTTACTGACAGCATCGATGCGCCACAGGCGTCGGTGAAAAAGCGTTCGCCCTTGTGCGGCTCAACGATAACCGTGGACGTGTCGATGGCTGATGGTCGGATTTCCGCGTTCGGGCAGGATGTGAAGGCCTGCGCATTGGGGCAAGCTTCGGCATCGGTGTTGGCGTCAAATGTCATAGGACGCTCAAAGGCCGAGATCATCGCGGCGCGCGACCAGTTGAAAGAAATGATGAAAAACGATGGCCCCGTCCCAAGCGCTCCCTTTGGTGAATACGAAGTCTTGATCCCTGCGAGGGATTTCAAAAACCGCCACGCCTCAATCATGCTTGCGCTTGATGCAACAGCGGAAGCGATCGAATTGATCGAGAAAGAAGACTGCACCTGACGCGCGCCTTTTAAAAGAACTCTCCCTACCATATTCTAAAAAAAACGCCGCACACCCAAAAGGGTGGCGGCGTCAGTGGCGTATCTGGTGGGATGACCAGTGAAAACCCCGGGACAGGGGTGATCATGACGGGACAGTGTCATTGCATCAAATTGGGGACAGGATGCAGGGCCGGTCAACCAGACCGCAGGCAGAGGGTAATCCTAGAAAAGAGCCGGCAGATTGAGCATCACAATAAAGATCGCAACAAGCGCGGCTGCGCCCGCGAAATCCTGAGCAATGGTGCTTCGGCTACGGGCAATCGTATCTTTAATCTCAATCATGTCGGCGTCCTTTGCTTCGCAACAAACAGCGGATGGCTGCGTCTTGTTGACCCTTTGTTCTCAAATTTGAGCTTAAGTGTAAAGAACTTTTTAAGAACATTTGTGAACAAACTGCCACCCATGCCTCTAACCCACTGAAATCATTTCAATAGCCTTGTCCTGCTCCAAAAGCCAAAGCAGTGTACGTGCAGCGATACCGCGCGGGCTCGTCAGACCTGGGTCCATGTCAATCAAACGCCGCGCATCTTTCTGCGCCATCGCCATTAACCCGGCCTGGCGCTCAAGATCAGCAATCCGAAAGCGCGGCATGCCGGACTGCGCCGTTCCCAACACATCTCCGGCTCCGCGCATCGCCAGGTCTTCTTCCGCAATCCGAAAGCCGTCGTCCGTGTCACGCAAAGTTTCCAGCCGACGCCGTCCGGCCTCACTCAAGGGCACCTGATACATCAAAAGGCAGGTTGACGCTTTAGCACCACGCCCGACACGACCGCGAAGTTGGTGCAACTGCGCAAGACCAAACGTCTCCGCACGTTCGACCACCATGATCGACGCGTTCGCCACATCGACCCCCACCTCGATCACCGTCGTGGCGACAAGGCACCGGGTTTCTCCGGCAACGAACGCCGCCATCGCGGCATCCTTTTGCGCCGCCGGCATCTGTCCATGGACCAGCCCAACGCGTCCTTCCCCGAAGGTCGCGCGCAAATGTTTGAAACGGTCTTCCGCCGCCGCAAGGCCCAACGTCTCGCTTTCTTCAACAAGCGGACACACCCAGTACGCCTGGCGCCCCTCATCAAGCGATGCCCGCAAGCGATCAACCACTTCACTTAGACGTCCCGTTGACACCAGGGCCGTCGTTACAGGCGTTCGCCCTGGCGGCTTTTCATCTAGAACCGACACATCCATATCGCCGTATTGGGCCAGACTAAGCGACCGTGGGATCGGCGTGGCCGTCATCACAAGCACATCTGCTGCCACGGATTTTCGACCAAGCTGCAGCCTTTGAGAGACGCCGAAGCGATGCTGCTCGTCCACCACCGCAAGTCGAAGATCGTGAAACTCAACACCTTTCTGGAATAAGGCATGCGTGCCAACCAAGATATCTATATCGCCCGCGGCCAAAGCGACCAACTTTGCTTTACGCTCTGATCCGCTATCGCGACCGGTCAAAATTTCAAGAACGACGCCTGCTGCTTCTGCCAATGGACGCAAACCTTGCATGTGTTGGCGCGCCAATATTTCTGTCGGAGCCATCAATGCCCCCTGCCCGCCAGCCTCGACCGCCGCCAACAATGCCATCAGGGCTACGAAGGTTTTGCCTGACCCAACGTCCCCTTGCAAAAGCCGGTTCATCCGATGGCCGTCTGCCATATCTTCCTGTATTTCAGAAACTGCACGCATCTGCGCGTTCGTCGGCACATAGGGCAAAACGCTCAAAACAGGCCCCTGAAGCTTTCCTGTCGCCTTCGAGGGTCGTCCTTTTCGCCGGCGACTTTGCCCACGTGCCAACGCAAGCGTCAGCTGATGGGCAAACAACTCGTCATAAGCCAGTCGCGCCCGAATGGACGTTGTCGGCAGAATGTCAGAACTGCCTTTCGGGGCATGCGCGTCTTTGACGGCTTCCGTCCAGTGAGGCCATTCTTCGCGAACCTTCAATTCCGGATCTATCCACTCTGCAAGATCGGGGCAAAGCCCCACCGCAGCCGTGGCTGCTCGCGCCATGAGTTTCTGCGAAACGCCTTGTGTCAAAGGATAGACAGGCTCGAATTCAGGCATGTCCGCCGCTGCATCTGTGGTCAGGATATGATCGGGATGCACCATTTGTGCGATGCCGTCAAAAACCTCAAGCTTGCCCGAGACGATCCTTTCCTCGCCAACCGGCAATTGTCGATCCAGCCATTCCAATCGCGCGTGAAAAAATACAAGCTGGAAAGACGTGGTGCCATCGCTGACATCTACCCGGTGCGGACGCCCCTTTGTGCGTGCCGGAAGGTGGTGTTCAACTTTGACCTTTACAGTGATCACACCCGGCGCTGGGAAGCCTTCGATGCCGGGGCGAAGACGGCGATCAATACCAGCGACTGGCAGAGTTAGCACGAGGTCCTTTGGGCATAAGATGTGCAAATTAGCGAAAGCCTTGGCGGTTTTTGCCCCCACACCCGGCAGCGTTTCTATGTCCGAAAAAAGCGGGAACAGTGCTTCCGGGCGGCCCATCAAAACCCCTCGATCATCGCAAGCCAGCCATCTTCATCTATCATCTCGACACCAAGCTCAGCGGCCTTTTTCGCCTTCGATCCCGCGCCGGGCCCTGCGACCAGAATGTCGGTTTTGGCCGACACGGAACCCGAAACTTTTGCCCCCAAGGCTTCGGCGCGCGCCTTCGCCTCGGCCCTCGTCATCTTCTCTAACGTTCCGGTGAAGACGATGGTTTTGCCGTCAACCGGGCTGTTGTCTGTGGCCGGCCGCGACACGGGCTGAATATCAAGTTTTGCAACCAGCCGGTCGATAGATGCCCGCTCGGCCGTTTGATGAAAAGCGGTCACCAGCGATGTGGCCATCACGCGACCAACCCCATCGATTGCAAGCAGGTCTTCCCAGGTCTCATCGTCATCGATAGACGCGCCCGACATTGCGGCCTCAAATTTATCCCATGTCCCGTAATGGCGCGCCAGAAGAGACGCAGCACCTTCGCCAACATGTCGGATGCCTAAGCCAAATATTAAGCGATTCAGAGGAATTACGCGCTTTTCGTCAATTGCATCAAACAGATTATTTGCAGATTTCTCACCCCACCCCTCGCGGTTCTTAAGTTGCTGGAGCCCGGCGCCGTATCGGTCCCGAAGCGTGAAGATATCGACAGGCTCCTTGATCCAGCCATCCTCAAAAAACTGCTCGACCTGTTTGGCGCCCAGCCCTTCAATATCAAACGCCGCGCGTGACACAAAATGCTTCAGACGTTCAATAATCTGAGCGGGGCAAATCAGACCACCGCTGCAACGGCGCACCGCATCGCCGGGCTCGCGGATCGCCTCGGACTGGCACTCAGGACAAAGCGTCGGGAACACAAAAGCTTTGGCGTCCGCCGGGCGTTTTGCCAGATCAACATCCGCCACCTTGGGAATGACATCACCAGCGCGGTAGACTTGAACCCAATCGCCGACGCGAATGTCCTTCCCATCGCGAATGGTCGTCCCAGTCGAGTCGCGACCAGCAATGTAGTCCTCATTGTGAAGGGTTGCGCTCGACACTACGACACCTCCAACCGTTACCGGATGCAAACGCGCTACCGGACTAAGCGCGCCGGTGCGGCCAACTTGAATATCAACTGCTTCTAGACGGGTCCAAGCCAGTTCGGCCGGGAATTTATGCGCGATGGCCCATCTTGGCGTCGTCGAGCGGAAACCAAGCCTGGCCTGCAGGCCAAGTTCGTTCACTTTGTAAACCACACCATCAATATCGTAGCCAAGTGTCGCCCGCTGCGCTTCGATGCTGCTGTAGTGTTCAATAAGCTCCGCCGGACTTTGGCAGACGCGGGTAAGCGCATTGGTTGAAAAGCCAAGGTCTGCCAAGCGCGCGATCGCCTGACTTTGGGTCTTGCCCAACGGCTCGCTCACGCTTCCCCATGCATATGCAAAGAACTTTAATGGACGCGACGCAGTTATCGTGGCGTCCAACTGGCGCAGCGAACCCGCAGCAGCGTTTCGTGGATTTGCAAAGACCTTGCCGCCTGCCCGCAGTTGGTTTTCATTGAGAGCCTCGAAATCCGCGTGGCTCATGTAGACTTCGCCGCGAACCTCCAGAACATCCGGCGCACCGTTCAGGCTGACGGGAACGTTCTTAATAGTTCGTGCATTTGCAGTAACGTTTTCGCCGACGCGCCCGTCGCCGCGCGTTGCGGCATGGACCAGAACACCCGCCTCATATCTGAGAGCCAAGGAAAGCCCATCGATCTTTGGTTCGGCCGTGTAGAACAAAGCCGTTTCAGTTGGCAGGCCGAGATACTTTCGGATCGACGTATCAAAATCGACAACGTCGCTGTCGTCAAAGGCGTTTCCCAGCGACAGCATTGGAATCGAGTGTTCGACTTTCTCGAAGCCGTGCGATGCAGTTGCGCCGACTTGATGGGACGGAGACTCTGGCTGCTCAAGTGTCGGGAAACGCGCCTCAATCTCAAGGTTTCGCCGCTTCAACGCATCATAAGCAGCGTCAGAAATATTAGGAGCGTCTTCGCCGTGATAGGCGTGGTTGGCCTGTTTCAATAGTATAGACAGGCGCTGCAATTCGGCGCGTGCTTGATCTTTCTTCAGATCGCTTACTGGTACGTCACCAGACATGTGAGGCTCCCAAACCCATTTTCACATGGATAGGTTCGGGCAAAGGCAAGGTCCAGCCTTAGCTTGTCACAAGAGATCAGGCAGTTGCGGCAACCGGCTCGGGTTCGACCGCCAGCGGGTCGGGATCACGCAGAACGTATCCCCGCCCCCAAACTGTCTCGCTGTTGTTATCGCCTTCTGTCGCCTCTGCAAGTTTCTTGCGTAGCTTGCAGATGAAGACGTCAATTATCTTCAGTTCCAGCTCGTCTATTCCGCCATAAAGATGGTTGAAAAACATTTATTTGGTCAGCGTCGCGCTCTTTCGGAACGAAAGAGGCTCAAGCATCTGATATTCCTTGCCGGTCATATGGACCGCGCGCCCGCCGAAATCGACAGTCTTAGCGTCCAGATTGACGGATACTTTCCCAGTTTTGATCACAGATTGCGCGTCGCACTTGGAGCGAGAGATGATTGCGTGGGTACGCGCAAAAAAATTCCTCGCGATGGAATAGCTTGCTCAAATAGTCGTCCACACCGAAGCCCAAACTCCTAATTTTATTCTCCGTGTCGTCGGAACCTGTGAGAATCACAAATCGGCGTGTCGACCGGGGAAAGGCGCAATTGCCTCAGAACTTCCTCTCCTTCCATATCCGGCAGATTCAACTCGAGAAAAATAAAGTCGTAATCATAGGTTGTATATAATCCGTTGAATAACCGTCTCTTTCAAGACGTCCACTCCATTCCGCGCACCCATTGATTGCCAACCATCGTACTCTTCTGAGGAGATTTCGTACATTTCCAGCGCATCATCCCGCTTAATCAGTCCGGATGTAACGGCGGGCACGACGGCTGCTTTGTGGCTTGCGACCTATCGTCCAGTGTTCGGGTCTGGTAAATCAGCGCAGGTAATGACATTTCCATCAGGAAACGTAACTGCGCGCGGACCATCGGCTTCTTTAAAATACATGGCGGCCATCCGTGGGCACGTTTGAGCGTCATTTTGCATAACAGGCCTTAACTCAAAGTGAAGGCGACCCTTGCGATTACATCGCTTTTTCCTATATTTCTAAAGAATACTGTTCTCGAATTGGTGACTGGCATGGCGCTCGATAATCGCGACGCATTGAATTCTCTCGGCTTTCCAAAGGCCCCTGAAGACACACGCGTGGTTGTGGCAATGTCGGGCGGTGTGGACAGTTCGGTCGTCGCCGCGGAACTTGCGCGCGAGGGCTACGACGTCGTGGGCGTCACACTTCAGCTTTATGACCACGGTGCCGCGCTTTCTAAAAAAGGCGCGTGCTGCGCAGGCATCGACATTCACGATGCGCGGCGCGTGGCCGAGGACATGGGCTTTCCGCACTATGTGCTCGATTACGAAAACATCTTTCGCGATGCAGTAATCGACGAATTTGCAGACAGCTATCTTGCTGGTGCCACACCGGTTCCCTGCATTCGTTGCAACGAGCGTGTGAAATTCAAGGATCTGCTAGAAACCGCCAAAGATCTCGATGCCGACTGCATGGCGACCGGGCACTACATTCAAAGGAAAGTTGGACCCGAAGGGCCGGAATTGCATATGGCCGCCGATACCGCACGCGACCAAAGCTATTTCCTGTTTTCAACCAAGCCGGACCAACTGTCGTTTTTACGGTTTCCCTTGGGCCATCTGACGTCCAAGGCCGAGACACGCGCCCTTGCTACACGTTACGGGCTTGGCATAGCCGACAAACCTGACAGTCAGGACATCTGTTTTGTCCCGAACGGCGACTACGCAAGCGTTATCGAAAAGCTCCGCCCCGGCGCTGCCGAACCCGGCGATATCGTGCATGTGGACGGACGCGTCGTTGGCACCCACAAGGGCGTCATCCACTACACAATCGGACAACGTCGCGGACTTGGAATAGGCGGATTAGATGAACCGCTGTACGTGGTAAAACTGGACGTAGAGGCCCATCATGTGATCGTCGGACCGAAAGAGATGCTGTCGACCCGCATCATCCCAGTTCGTGAAATAAACTGGCTGGGAGATACTCCCTTTCAGTCGCAAAGCGAATGGCACGTTTCGGTAAAAGTGCGCTCAACGCGCCCACCGACAGAAGCAGCTATCCGACCGCTATCTGACACGTCGGCCGAGGTGGAATTGTTTAAGCCAGAAGAAGGTGTTTCGCCCGGGCAGGCTTGCGTGTTTTATCAAAACGGATCAAGCCGCGTGCTGGGGGGCGGCTGGATATGGCGCGGTAACTAGGCGCTTAGCCCTTAAGCACACCCAGGACAGCCTTCGCCGCACGCAGCCCCGGCCCTTCACCGTCGCGCCCAAGCCGCTCCATCGTAACGTCCATCGCGGCTTTTTGCGCGTCGCGCGCCGTTGAATCCGTCAAAAGCAGCAACAACGCTGCTGCAATATCTGGCGCGCGGCAGGCTGGTCCCAGAAATTCAGGCACGACCCTATCGCCACTTACCAGATTGACGAGGGTTACCGTGTCGACCGCGGCAAGGCGTGACATAATCTGCCAGCTGAGCCAACTCATGTTATAGGCCACAACCATCGGCGTCCCGCTTGCTGCAAGTTCTAGGGATACCGTGCCCGAGGCCGCCAAAGCCACGTCGGCCGCGCGGAAGGCTGCTCGTTTCCGCGCAGCCGCGTCAGGGCCCTCGCGAGGGTCGAGAACAATAGGTTGGCCGGGCCAGGACGCGACCGCGCCTTTGACCGCATCGGCAACTGCCGAAGCCGCTGGCACGACGATACGCGCGCTTGCATGGCTGGCCAAGACGGACTCCATCGTCGCGCCGAAGACCGCAGATAGCCGGGCGATTTCGCTTTTGCGCGACCCCGGCAGCACAAGGATCAAAGGTGCATCCCCGATCCTCTCGCTTGCGCGAAAGGCACGCACTTCGTCATCAGTGGCCACAGGCTCGCCAACAACCGGATGCCCGACGAAATCGCAGCCCATACCTGCGTATTCCATGTAGGGCGGCTCAAACGGCAGCAGAGCGAGCACATGGTCAACATAGGCCGCCATCCTGCCGGCGCGCTTTGGCCGCCAGGCCCAAACCGACGGCGCAACATATTGTATCGTGCAAATTGATGATTTCGCCTTTACCAGCTTGGCAAGACGGAGCGAGAAATCCGGACTATCAATGGTCAAAAGCGCATCAGGCTGCCATTCAAGAACAGCGTCGGCAGTCTGATGCAGGCGTTTTCTCAGATTCAGGTACTTTGGCAAAACCTCAGCAATTCCCATCACCGACAATTCGTCCATTGGAAATTCGCTTTCGATGCCCTGTGCTTGCATCATCGGCCCCCCGACCCCGCGCACGTCAAGGTCCGGAACAATGGACTTCAAGCCCGCGAGAAGGGCGCCCCCAAGTTTGTCGCCAGATGGCTCACCGGCCAGAACAAAAAGCCTCATCGCGGCAACAAAAGCGCAAGCCACACTGCTTTGACGGGGCATGCAATCATGCGTCGCGCACCCAAAGAAACAGACCGGCCTCGTCAATCGCGGCGGTCACATCCTCAAGATCAAGTACCATCACCCCGCCCGCCTGAATGACCAACCCGTCAAGTCCGGCCGCTGCCGCACACCTGACGGTCTCGACACCAATTACGGGCAGGTCGATCCGCACATCTTGCGTTGGCTTTTTAGCCTTATAAAACAAACCGCCCGGCCCATAGGTGGTCCCCGCCAATGTGTTCAGCATGAAGTCAGTGCCGGGCAAGGCTTCAAGAGCAAGCGCTTGTCCTTTACGCACAACGCATGACTGCCCAAGATCGAGACTACCCAAGGTTGCAGCAATCTCGGCCGCACGCATTGCGTCTTTGCGATGGTGTTCTTCAATCTGCCGTTTGGACAAAACGCTCACAGGGGGCAGAAGATTCGGCGCCAGGTCTGTCGCTGAGCGGATGTAAATCCCGGCCTCCTCAAATATTGCAAGAACCGCACGCAGGGCGGCGTCATCGCCCATCTGAAGCGCGGGCACAATGCGCGGCAAAAGCGGTAATGTTGCCGCATCCAAGGCCGTGGGATCAATCTCGGGACGCGCAATCGCTCCGACAAAACAGACCTCGGTCACGCCATCCGCCTTGAGACCACCAATCAGGCTCCCAAGTGTCTCCAGTCGAAACCGCCGATCCGGCGCCACGCCATCGGGATCAAAACCATCGAGTGAGGCTATGTGGGGGCGCGTCTTAAGCCGCTCGACCAGTATCGCCGGAAGCCGCCCCTGCCCGGCAATCAACGCCAGCATCGACCTATCGCTCCGGCGTCAGGAACGAGCGATCCGAAGACCCAAGAATAAAGTCCAGAATCTCGTGAACATAGGCGCTTTCGGCGTTGTCCTTGAGATGCCGCGCACGCTCTTGAAACGCCCCCTCGCCATTGGCAAGGGACTGGAACGCAGCCCTGAGCGCCGAGATATCCGCGCGACCAACACCGCGTCGCTTCAAGCCGACCAAGTTCAACCCGTCCAAAGACCCGCGTGGTCCCTGCACCAAACCATACGGAATGACATCGTTCGTCACCATTGTGACCGCACCAATAATTGCGCCCTTACCGACCCGGACCCATTGGTGAACTCCCGACAGACCGCCGATAATGACGTCGTCTCCAATCACGCAGTGCCCGGCAATCGCGCCCTGATTGGCGACGATCACACGATCACCCACGATCGTATCGTGCGCCACGTGGGACCCCGTCATAAACAGGCAATCATCCCCGACGCGTGTTTCACCGCCACCGCCTTCAGTACCGGTGTTCATTGTCACACCTTCGCGGATCCGATTGCGTTTGCCGACAATCAGCCGTGTTTCCTCACCTTTAAACTTAAGGTCTTGCGGTATCTCTCCGATCACAGCGCCCGGAAAAATCACGGTGTCTTCGCCGATTTCCGTGATCCCTGTGACGACAGCGTGCGATTTTACATCTACACCGGATCGCAAAACCACCTGCGCGCCAATGACAGAAAACGGTCCGACACGCGCGCCCGCTTCGATCACAGCACCGAGTTCGATCACCGCAGACGCATGAACATCCGCTTTGGCATCAATCCTCACTTTGGAAGGTCCATCATTGCTGTGAACTCACACTCGCAAGCAACATCGCCGTCGACCGTCGCACGCCCCTTAAATTTCCAGACCTTGCCGCCGCTACGAAGCGTTTCAACTTTCATCCGTAGCGTATCACCTGGGATGACTTTCCGGCGGAACTTCACATTGTCCATCGTCATGAAATAAACGCCAAAATTCTTGTCTGCCAAGTCAAGACCGACACCTGCAATCACTGCAGCCGTCTGGGCCATCGCTTCCACCATCAGCACCCCCGGGAAAACCGGCATTCCGGGGAAGTGCCCGGTAAACTGTGGTTCATTCATCGTGACGTTTTTGATGCCGATGCCCGAGGACGTCCCATCAATATCGGTAACTCGATCAACAAGCAGAAACGGGTATCTATGCGGAATTATGCGCTGTATCAGATCGATATCAGCGCGTGCGAGCGACTCGGTCATTCATTTCGTCCTCTGCCCGGATTTTTAAAAGTGGTACCAAGTGGGCGGCTTTGCCGCAAGCACATCACTCGAGTGTTGCCGCATCATTGACCCGTGCAATGGCCTCGTCCGTGATGTCGATGCGATCGGCGGACAAAAAGACGTCGCGTCTGTCCAGAACAACAAGCGCTCCGCGCTCGCGTACAATATCCGAGATGATGCCCGCTACATCGTTGAAAAAATCTTGCCGTGCTGCGTCCCGAAGCCTGCTTAATTCTCTCGCCTTTTCATCCTGCGCGTCACGAATACGCTGCACGTCCCCGTCGAATGCATCTGCCAAGGCGCGGAAGTCCTCGACGGGCAATTCAGGGCGGCGCACGGTGAGGTCCTGCTCGCGCTCGATCAGCCTGCTTTCAATCTGGGCATTTTCGGCTGCAAGCGTTTCGACCTCTGCCTCGATGGCACGCGCGGACCGCGCGCCCAATCCGGTTTCCTGAAACAAGCGGTCCTGATCAATCGTCAGGATCGGCGGCGGCAGATTAAGTGTTGTATCTTGCGCCACCATAGGCGCCGCCAGCGCGCAGAATAGAAAAATTGCAAGCGTGAACGTCGACCTCCTCACGTTCAGAACGCAGTTGAAATCGTGAAATCGAACGAACGTTCATCGTCCAGCGGGTTAGATTTGATCGGGTTGGAGAAATTCATGCGAAGCGGACCAAGTGGCGTCGCCCAAAGCAACGAAAATCCAATCGCCGACCTCAACTCAAACCCATCATCCACCGGCACGAGCGCGTCGCCGGCCGTGTTGTCGAGCCCCCAAAGCGAGCCCAAATCGAGGAACACGCCCCCGGTGATCCCAAACTCTTCCGGAAGCCCCAAAGGGAAGTCCGCCTCAAGACGTAACGCCACGTACTTGTTGCCGCCCAGCACATCGGATTCGGTTGCGCCAGTGTCGCGCGGCCCGATACCGCGCGACGAGAATCCGCGCACCTGCCGAGACGACAGGAAAAAGCGATCGGTGATCCGTGTGTCGCCGCCGCCCAAAGCCGCAACCGCGCCGCCTTCCAAAATCGCACGCAACGTGACTTCTTCGTTCCATACGTCGCGTTGAGCGACAACACGTGCGGTGGTCTTCAGAAATTCAGTGTCGCCACCAAGGCCCGCAAACTCTTGCCCGAAAGAGAACAACACACCGCGGTTCGGGTTCAGCCCTCCCCGGAGCAGATCAAGCGTATAGTCATAGCCCAATGAACTGCGGATTTCATCGCCCTCTTCACCTTTGATGATACTTGATGCGGAGTCGGTGACGTTGAAAATCTCCTCGCTTGCCAGCGTGTAGCTTAGCGATACGCGGCCGTTTTCGGACACGGGAAACCCAAGCGACGGCGAGATCGACGTGACTCGCGTTTCATATGCCGCATTGCCGAAGTCGGTTGTCCGATCATTGATCGCAAGTCCGAACGAAAGGTCACGCGCAAACAAAGCCGGCTCGCGGAACGTTAAGCTGATGTTCCTGTCCTCGGTGCCTGTTTGGATTTGCACGCCGACCGATTGGCCCCGTCCAAGGAAATTCCGCTCAGAAAAACCGATGACAATACCAAAGCCAGAGTCCGTCGAAAACGTACCACCAAAGCTAAGGTTGCCTGTGGGCTGCTCTTCAACATCAACATCGACGATCACCTGGTCGGGCGCGGATCCTTCCCGCGTTTGAACATCTGCGTTGGAAAAGAAACCAAGGGCGCGTATGCGCTCGGCCGCGTTGCGTATCTCACGTGGATTGAACGGATCCCCCTCAACAGGATCAAATTGACGGCGGATCACCCGGTCCAAGGTCGTCGTGTTTCCCTCAATATCAATGCGCTCAACGAAAATGCGCTGCCCACGCACAAGCGCGAACTCGACGTCCAATGTCAGGTCCCGCGCATTTCGAGTCACGCGCGGCACAACCCGCAGAAAATCAAAACCCTGCTGAAGCGAAAGGCGTTCCAGACGCGCGATCTGTTCGTCAATTAGGGCGGGGTTCCATGTGTCCCCTGACCGTAAACGAAGCGCGTCGCGGTAAGCGTTTATATCGGCGTCCGGAAATTCCGAACTGACCGAAACTGCGCCCACCGCAAACTTTTGTCCTTCGCGCACGCTGAAGGTCACGAAACTTGCGTCTCTTTCGCGCGAAAACTCTGACGTGACGTCCAGAACCCGGAAGTCAACGTAACCGCGCGATTGATAGAAGTCGGTCAATGCCTGACGGTCAAACGCGATCCGCTCGGGTATGAACGAGTCCGCGCGGATGATGGCGCGCAAAAAGCCCGCTTGCTTGGTTCCTATCGCCCGCCGAAGCCTGCGATCCGAAAACGCGCGGTTTCCAACAAAGCTGATCCGCTCGTTTTCAACCACACGCCCTTCGCGAACTTCGAACACAAGATCCACGCGATTGTCGGTACGTCGGATGATCCGAGGCTGCACAGTGGCCGCTAAGCGTCCGGAATCGACGTAAGCTCCAACAATAGCGCTTGCGTCTTCTTCCGCTTGCGACGGCGAATAAACACGCCGTGGTGCCGAGCCGACAACAGTCAAGAGTGCCTCGTCAGACAGACGCTCGTTACCTTCGATATTGATACGATTGATTGTAGGGCGTTCGACCACGTCGATCCGCAATCCGTTGCCCACGGGGACGATTTCAACATTTTGGAACAGGCCCGAAGCCACGATACGTTGCAGCACATCGTTGATCTGTCCATCGGTTAAAGTGGCGCCGGGCTCGATGTCGGCAAGATCCACCACGGTGGCATCTGGCACACGCTGCGTGCCGTTGACTATGATCGAGGACACTCGGGTCTGAGCCGCGGCATCGGACACGTTCAATCCTATCGCCAGAAGCCCCGCCAAAATCCAAAGTGAGAGATCTTTAACTCGATTTGCTCGCCACATTCCCGCACCCGCTTTTTTGTTCTTTATGGCGCGTGATTAAACAGATTCTAAAGGGCTGTCAAAAGACAAGGCCGCCCCAAAAGGGCGGCCTATTTCGTTGTCAGGTTCTTATGCTGACTTAAAACCGTGCTCCGATATAGGCGGATAGGAACAAAGCACCGCCAAGCGCCAGAAGAAAAATCAAACGGTCAAGGTTAAGCTCGACCAGAAGTTCAAGTCCTTTGAAACCGTGCTGAATTGCCTGCATGTTCTTCTTCCTACATTTTGATTATCCAGAAATATCGGCGGAATGTGGCTGAAATTTGGCGTCTCAAAGGCGCTTAGATGGCTCGGACTAAGGGCAGAACAGATCGTTTGTGACCGCGAACAGCATCAAACCAAGCATTACGGTCAACCCACCCGCCATCAGATATTTTAGCGCCTGATCGCTTGGGGGACGCCCTGTGACCGCTTCCCAGAAGTAAAATACAAGGTGGCCGCCATCCAAAACAGGGATGGGAAACAGGTTCAGCATGCCCACAGCCGTCGACAAGACGGCGATAAACCATATGAACGATACCCAGCCCTGACTTGCCGCCTGCCCCGAGGTTTCGGCAATACCAATAGGCCCCGAAATATTACAGGTTGAGATTTTGCCCACCACCATATGATAGAGGCCGGACAAACTGGACTTTGTAATAAAGACGATCTGATTTGCGCCATATGCAAGGGCCTGACCTATCGACGGGGTTTCCGAGGCCGGCACGAACGACATGCCCGGCGAAACTCCAATGATATAATGGGTTTCGAACGAGCCGTCCGCAAGTGGCAGATCAGTTCGCCGTGGTGCCATCGTAAAATCGCCAAGCACACCATCACGCCAGACTGTCAGAGCGATCGCGGCGCCATTTGAGGCACGAACTTTATCGCGCAATTGTTCAAAGTCGATGATCGGATCACCGTCCACCGCTGTGATCACATCGCCTTCAAGTAGCTCCGCTTCTTCGGCAGCCGAACCCGGTGATACCGATCCGGCAAGGGCCGGGAAAAGCCACGGACCTCGCACTGTCGTTTCGGCCCCCTCACGCAACACCGTATAGGTGGCGGTTTCGGTCGGCTCGACGCTCGTGCGAAGATCGTTGAAGTCTTCAGTTGGCGGAACGACGAAGCCATTTACCTCAAGAATGATATCGCCGGGCTCCAGCTCTTGAATGGAAGACGGAATCGCAACAAGCTCTTCGATGGTGATTGGGTCGCTTGCGACGCCGCGGGTCATCAAAAGGGCCGCAAATATCAGAAACGAAAGGATAAAGTTAAATACTGGCCCTGCAAGGACTGTCAATGTGCGCGCCCAAAGCGGTGCGCCGTGCATTGTTTCCCGCAAATCTTGGTCTGAAAGACCGATCATGGCATCAGCATCTTTTGCCGAAGCCGCATTGCCGTCTCCGCGAAACTTTACGAACCCACCGAAAGGCAGCGCAGCAATCTGCCAGGCAGTGCCATGGCGATCTGTCTTACTAAACAAAACAGGTCCAAACCCGACAGAAAACACATCCGCTTTGATCCCCGTCCAGCGGCCCACAATATAGTGGCCATACTCATGGATCGCCACAATCACCGAAAGCGCCACAACGAACGCCGCGATTGTGAATACTATACTTCCGAACGTCGGAATCAGCCCTGCCAAGTCCATGAAAACCCTATCTCTGTCGCCGTAAAATAGACTCGCCAGCCCGCATGCGCGCCGTTTCGTCCGCTTGCTGAACGCTATCTAGCGTAATCGCGGCCAAACCTAGACCCTCACCTGACATTATTTCGATCACGTCTGCGACAACTGCTGCCATATCCAAAAATCCGATCCTCTCCTCAATGAAACCGTCAAGCGCGCGCTCTTTGGCCGCGTTGAATACCGCGCCCGCCAATCCGCCTTCTTCCATGACCCATCTGGCCTGCGCCAGCGCCGGATATCGCTCGTCATCGGGCTCGTGGAACGTAAATTGTCCGATCTCGGCCAGATTAAGACGTTCCACTGGCAGGTGGTCGCGTTCGGGCCAGTTCAACGCATAGCCGATAGCGTGGCGCATATCGTGTGGGCCGACGTGCGCCATCAAGGCTCCATCGCAAAAACCAACAAGCGCATGGATCAGGCTCTCGGGATGCAAAATGACTTCTATTTTGTCCGGATCGATATTGAAAAATTCATGCGTTTCAATAATTTCCAAGGCCTTATTGAACATGCTCGCACTATCGATCGTGATCCTTTTCCCCATATCCCAATTGGGGTGAGACGAGGCTTCGGCCAATGTGGCGGACGCCAGCTTCTCCATTGGCCAATCGCGAAAAGCCCCGCCCGACGCCGTGATAATCACGCGCTCAACTGTCTCGATGTCTTCGCCAACAAGCCCTTGGAAAACCGCAGAATGCTCGCTATCGACAGGCAAGATACGTGCACCACTTCCCGCCGCCGTTGATTTCAGAAGCGACCCCGCCGTGACGAGGCTTTCCTTGTTCGCCAGGGCAAGAGTCGTGCCTTGCTCCAGTGCTTTCAGGCCCGGTGGCAATCCGGCGGCGCCCACGATGGCGGACATGACCCAGTCGGCAGGGCGCCCAGCCGCCTCGCAAAGCGCCATTTCGCCCGCCGCAACCTCGATGCCAGTCCCCGACAAGGCGTCCCGCAACGGCTCAAGACAATCGTCAAAGGCGGTTACGGCAATTTCGGCGCCAAGGGCACGGGCCTGCTTGGCAAGTCTGGTGACATTTCGTCCCCCCGTAAGCGCAACTACATCGAACGTGTCCGGCTTTCGCTCAATCAGACCTACCGTGCTGCAGCCGATGGAACCGGTCGAGCCAAGAATTGAAACCTTACGCGTCAAAGGCTCACCGGCATGGGCGGGAACACCACCAAAGCCTCAATGATCAACAGGAAAATGGACGCGCCAAGCATTCCATCGAACCGATCAAACATACCGCCGTGACCAGGCATAATGTTAGAACTGTCCTTAATGCCCATGCGGCGCTTCAATGCGCTTTCCGAGACGTCACCAAGTTGCGATGCCATTGAAATAGCAATGGAAACGCCGATCAATTCAAGTCCTGCCGCCCCGTTGAACACATAAACCGCACCAATGATCGCAGCCCCAATCCAACCCGCTAACGTCCCCGACCATGTCTTTTTAGGGCTCACCTTCGGCCAAAATTTCGGGCCTCCGATAAAGCGGCCCGCGAAATACCCCAGAATATCCGTTGAGATCACAACAAGCGCCAGCCACGCCATCCACCCAAACCCAAAATCATCTCGAAGCGCAGTCAACCCAAAGCCGGCGACAAGGATTACGGCACTATAGATTGCATAGGTGAAACGATGCTGCTCGATCTGACTGACGCCGACCATGGCGGGCAAAAGCAGCAACGGCAGCGCAAAACCTGCAGGTAATTCCATTGCCGCAAGCAGAATGGCAGCCGTAATCACCGCCATCGGGATCGCGCGTTTCGCCGCACCGATCATCCGCTGCAGTTCCCACAACATAATACCGCAAATCACCGCTATCAGGATATGAAACGCCAATCCACCCAGCCACATGGTCCAAAGGCCGACGCAAGCTACAATACCACCTGAAAGAAGGCGTTGACCTAAGTCACTCCACTGGCCCCCACCGGCTTTGCTCATCCAGGTACGGCTCCATAACGTCGTTCACGGCTGGTATATCCGGACAGTACACGGGAAAACTCATCCCGTGTGAAATCAGGCCAAAGTGTTTCGACGAATTCGTATTCCGAATAGGCGGATTGCCACAAAAGGAAATTCGAGATCCGAGCTTCACCGCTTGTGCGAATCACCAGATCCGGGTCTGGAAGCACGTAAGTATCCAAACGGCGCGCCAGCGTTTCCGCGTCCACAGACTCGGGATCAAGCTTGCCTTCAGCAACTTCCCGACACAGCCTTTTTGTGGCACGTGCCACCTCATCCCGTCCGCCGTAATTCAACGCAATGGTCAAATGCACAAGATCATTGTAGCTTGTCAAAAGCTCCAATTCGTCCATCAATGCAACAAGCGTGTTGTCCAGCTTCATGCGGTCGCCAATAAAGCGAACTCGCACACCAGAATCAACCAACTGTTTGGTTTCGCTCATCAAATAGCGTTTGAAAAGCTTCATCAGACCAGAGACTTCCGTCTGGGTCCGCTTCCAGTTCTCGGTCGAAAACGCGAAGATCGTCAGGTACTTCACACCAAGATCGGGACAGGCCTCAACGATCTCTCGCACGCGAAGCGCGCCCGCATGATGCCCGAAAAGCCTTGGCTTGCCGCGCGCCTGCGCCCAACGGCCATTGCCGTCCATAATAATGGCCACATGTTCAGGTGTGGTCCGCTCAGATTTGCCCAAAAGGGTCTCCTCAGTTTTAGCCCCACCCCGCGGTGCTTTTACACCTGCATTATTTCTTCTTGCTTACTTTCCAAAGACGCATCGACTTTTGCGATCCCCTTGTCGGTGAGTTCCTGCACAGCCCCTTCCCAGAATTTCTGATCATCCTCGGACATACCGTCGGATTTGGCCCTCTTAATCTGGTCCATGCCGTCTCTGCGGACATTGCGAACCGCGATCCGCGCGTTTTCTGCGTAGGTCCCGGCAACTTTCGACAATTCGCGACGCCGCTCTTCGTTCAACTCGGGGATCGGCAGGCGAATAATCGTACCATCCACAACCGGATTAATCCCAAGCCCACTTTCGCGGATCGCTTTTTCTACTTTGCCGGTGAGACCCTTGTCCCAGACGTTTACCGTGATCATGCGCGGCTCGGGTACATTCACTGTACCGACCTGATTGATCGGTGTCACAGCCCCATAAGCATCGACCATAATCGGCTCAAGCATCGATGCCGAAGCGCGCCCTGTCCGAAGCGTCAAAAATTCCTGCCGAAGCGAAGCCAATGCTCCATCCATTCGGCGCTCAATATCGTCAACATCAATGTCGAAGTCGTCTGCCATGCCTGTTTCTCTTATCCATTTTCGCGGGCTTTTGCCGGATTAACCATTCTATACCCGGCTTTTGCCAGCTTTGTATAGCCTTTCGCGCCAAGGCGATCGTGCAGGGTTTGTGCACCAAACGGCGGTCGGGTTTTGCCCGGCTCTACTTTTCCTGCACGATTGTATAGGTGCCCTCGCCCGCCAGAATACCTCGGAACCCGCCGGGCTCGTCCAAGGAGAACACAATGATCGGCAAACCATTGTCGCGCGCCAGAGCAATTGCCGATGCATCCATGACACCTAGGTGCTGCGCCAGAACTTCGTCGTAAGTCACCTTGTCGTAGCGCTTGGCGTGGGCGTACTTGACCGGATCCATGTCGTATACGCCATCAACCTTGGTGCCCTTGAAGATCGCTTCACATGACATCTCGCTGGCGCGCAGTGTTGCAGCGGTATCGGTGGTAAAATAAGGGTTCCCGGTGCCGGCGGCAAAAATGCACACACGTTTCTTCTCAAGATGGCGCACAGCGCGGCGGCGAATATAGGGTTCGGCAACCTCATCCATCCGGATCGCCGAGATCACCCGCGTGTGGATTTTCAGCTCTTCCAACGCAGACTGCATTGCAAGCGCATTCATCACCGTCGCGAGCATTCCCATGTAATCTGCAGTGGTGCGCTCCATGCCTTGCGCAGAGCCCTGCAAGCCCCGGAATATGTTGCCGCCACCGATAACCATGCAGACTTCTACGCCCATCTCTTGCACCGATTGCACTTCACGCGCGATTCGCGCCACAGTTGGCGGGTGAAGTCCGTAGCCCTGATCTCCCATCAGCGCTTCGCCAGATATCTTCAGAAGGACGCGTTTGTAAGATGATTTGCCTGTTTTGTCTGCCATAAGCCCGGTCCCTCGCATCATTTCAACGCGCCTTTGCGCCCGGCGGGAAAATGTCCGAAAACGGCACAAGATTCAACGCACGAAGGACGCCTTGGCAAAATGAATTTGATCGACAGGGTCATCGCGTCCCTCAGCCCAGAACTCCCGGTCCTAATTGCGGGTCCAACCGCAAGCGGGAAGTCCGCTCTGGCGATGGCAATCGCCGCGCGTTTTGGTCGACCGGTGATCAATGCGGACGCCCTTCAAGTCTATAGCGATTGGCGCGTTCTCACGGCGCGCCCATCGATGAAAGACGAGGCCGACGTTCCACACCGGCTCTATGGACATGTGCCGGGTACGCAAAGCTACTCGGTCGGCGATTGGCTTCGCGACATCACGCCTTTACTTGCCGAAACGCCACCCGTGATCGTCGGCGGCACAGGTCTCTATTTTTCTGCCTTAAGCGATGGGTTGGCGACAATACCACCGACTCCGGACAACGTCCGAGCCGAAGGCGATGACCGGCTTGCCCAATATGGCGTCGACACCCTTATCGCTGAACTGGATGGCGACACGCGCGCACGGATCGATACCTCCAACCCCCGCCGTGTTCAGCGTGCCTGGGAGGTGATGCAAAGCACAGGGCGGGGCCTTGCGTCGTGGCAGGACAAAACAGGTCCACCGACCCTTCCGATTGAACAGACGCAAGCACTGGTCCTTTCTGCGCCAAAAGACTGGCTGACACCCCGCATCGAGAAACGCTTTGACGCAATGCTGGAACTCGGCGTTCTGGACGAAGCGCGCGCCAATGCCCCCTCCTGGCATCAAGGCCTTCCCTCAGCCAAAGCAATTGGAGCTGCAGAGCTTGTGGCGCACGTCAATGGCGACATAAAACTGGACGCCGCAAAACAAGCCATCATCGTACACAGCCGGCAATACGCAAAACGCCAACGCACTTGGTTTCGCGGACGTATGAAGACGTGGCGCTGGATCGACGCCAACGCCCCCTGAAGTGTTAGCGCTGACACCTCCTGCCAAGCAAAGCCTACGCTTGTTCTTTTAACCTTTAACCTTTGCCCTTCGTTTGCCATAAGTCGCGCGATGACAAACAGGATCGCACTTGGAATTGGTTTGTTCCTTTGCGCGTTTTTCGCGCTGAGTTTTCTCCTTGGCCTTGAGTGGCATATTTTTTTAGGACGAAAATTCATGGACCTGATCAGATTGATCGCCTTCTGGCGCTAAATGCATCCAGCCGAGAACAGGAGAAGACCTTTGGCAGTCAAAGTCGCAATAAACGGATTCGGACGGATTGGACGTAATGTCCTGCGTGCAATCATCGAATCTGGCCGCACCGATATCGAAGTCGTGGCAATCAACGATCTCGGCCCAGTTGAAACCAATGCGCATCTGTTGCGCTATGACAGTGTTCACGGACGCTTCCCGGCAACCGTAACAACGACTGATACAACAATTGATGTCGGCCGCGGTCCCATTCAGGTCACAGCAATCCGAAACCCGGCAGATCTGCCTTGG
This sequence comes from uncultured Boseongicola sp., assembly GCA_905479635.1. Taxonomy (GTDB): domain Bacteria; phylum Pseudomonadota; class Alphaproteobacteria; order Rhodobacterales; family Rhodobacteraceae; genus Boseongicola. The sequence continues at coordinate 36,925 of CAJQNG010000240.1, forward strand.
GCAAATGTCGACATCGTTCTGGAATGTACCGGAATTTTCACATCGAAAGAAAAGTGTCAGGCCCACCTTGAGAACGGATCAAGCCGTGTGCTGATCTCGGCGCCCGGTCCTGATGCGGATAAAACGATCGTCTTTGGCGTGAATGACGCATCGCTGACCGCAGACGATATCGTTGTATCAAACGCCTCGTGTACCACGAACTGCCTTGCGCCAGTTGTAAAAGTGCTGAACGACGCCATCGGCATCAACAAAGGCTTCATGACAACTATCCACAGCTATACCGGCGACCAGCCAACTTTGGATACGATGCACAAAGACCTCTACCGTGGACGTGCCGCTGCCTTGTCGATGATCCCGACGTCCACAGGGGCTGCGAAGGCGGTTGGTCTCGTGCTTCCCGAACTGAACGGCAAGCTCGACGGCGTCGCAATCCGCGTGCCGACCCCGAACGTTTCGGTCGTAGACCTGACGTTCGAAGCCAGCCGCGCCACCAGCATTGAAGAAGTGAACAACGCCATCCGCGCCGCAGCAGACGGACCGTTGAAAGGCATTCTGGGCTACACAGACGAGCCGCTTGTGTCGATTGACATCAACCATGACCCGCACTCGTCGGTTTTCCACATGGATCAGACCAAGGTCATGGAAGGCACTATGGTGCGGATCCTGACTTGGTATGACAACGAGTGGGGCTTCTCGAACCGGATGAGCGATACGGCTGTTGCCATGGCGAAACTTATTTAAAAATGTCCTGAAAACTGGACCTGCAAAAGCTCCGCCAACGCGGGGCTTTTTTTGCTTCGATGACGGTGAAATATGAACGTTGACCACCCCGGAAAAAAAACGTCCCGGCCACGCGCCAAAAAAAACGCCCGCACGAAGCGGGCGCTAAGTTATTGAGGCAGGTTTCATACAGGCAAGAAACCTATCGAGCAGTAAGTCCTTTATACGCAACGATTTGCCGGTGGCCAAGCTAAAAGTTTGAAAAGGTTTAAAGTCGCGCATAGGCTCTAAAACCAAGGACCTTTAGAGAGCATAAGGATTGCCGTCAAAATGGGAATTAACTTTTTCGCAGCAGTTGGCATCGCCGCTGCCGTTTTAACTGGGGCGACTCAGGCCGGGCCCAAACACGCCATAGCTATGTATGGCGACCCTGCTCTTCCACCTGATTTTGTGTCTCAGCCCCATGTGAACCCCGACGCCCCGAAAGGTGGCGCGATTGTTCAGGGTGAAGTCGGCGGGTTCGATTCGCTCAATCCCCACATCCGCAAGGGCCGCACGCCGTGGCAACTGCGCTTTTTGGCATACGAGAGCCTTATGGGCCGCAGTTATGCAGAACCGTTCACGCTTTACGGTCTCTTAGCCGAATCAATCGAGACCCCCGAGGACCGCTCATGGGTCGAGTTCACGCTCAACCCCGCAGCGCGATTCTCGGACGGTGCCCCCGTAACAGTCGAGGACGTGCTTTGGTCATTTGAAACCCTTGGCACCATCGGCCACCCCCGCTACGCCGGGACCTGGGCCAAAGTAGCAAGCGCCGAAGCCGTCGGCGAGCGCTCGGTGCGTTTCACCTTCAACACACCTGACGACGAATTGCCCTTAATCATGGGTTTGCGCCCAATTTTGCAGAAAGCGCAGTGGGAGGGCAAAGACTTTGCGGAAAGCGGTCTAGACGACATCCCGATCTCAAGTGCGCCCTATATCATTACCGACTTCGAACCCGGACGCTTCGTTCTTTTGGAACGCAATCCGGACTATTGGGGCGCTGATCTTCCCTTCAGACGCGGCACCAACAATCTCGACCAAATCCGCATGGAATTTTTCTCCGACGGCACCGCGATGTCCGAAGCCTTCAAAGGCGGCATCCTAAATACGATGCGCGAAACCAACGTCCAGAAATGGGACACACAGTATGACTTCCCGGCAGTGCAGGCGGGTGATGTCGTCAAATCCATCATTCCGCACCAGCGCCCGACCGGCATCAAGGGACTGGTCTTCAACACCCGTCGCGTACAATTCCAGGACTGGCGGGTCCGTGAGGCGCTGATCACTGCCTTCAATTTCGAGTTTATCAACACAACCATCAACGGCGAAGCGCAACCGCGTATCACCTCGCCCTTCGGGAACTCAGTTTTTGCCATGGCACCCGGAGAAGCCACGGGAAAGGTGCGAGACTTCCTTGAACCCCACGCCGCCACTTTGCTGCCCGGCGCCATCGAGGGCTATACGCTGCCCGTCGGCGACGGCACCGAACGCAACCGTGCCAACATCCGCAAAGCGCTCTCAATCATGGAAGAGGCAGGCTGGACGCTTCGGGACGGGACGTTGAAGAACACGACCGGCGAGGCATTCACCTTCGACATTCTCTTGCGCTCGGGCGCATCCGAGCCGCAACAGATCGTCGATCTGTATATCTCGGCGCTTCAGCGCATCGGGATCAACCCAACCGTCACAACCATCGACAGCGCCGAATACACCGAGCGCACCAGAACGTTTGATTTCGACATGACATGGTACGCGCGCGGAGTGCCGTCGCTTTCGCCGGGCAACGAGCAGCTTCTTTACTGGGGCTCTGAAGCCTCAGACGTGGACGGTAGCCGCAATTGGGCAGGTATTCGTAATCCAGCCGTTGATGCGATTATTGGCGAGATGCTGGTCTCCGAAACGACCGAGGATTATCGTGCGGCCGTAAAAGCACTGGATCGTGTGTTGATCTCGGGGCGCTATGTTGTTCCACTGTGGCACCAGCCGATTGCACGGCTTGCCCATGCCAAAGAGCTTCGCTATCCGTCGGTCTTGCCGATGTATGGCGACTGGATAGGGTTCCAGCCCGATGTCTGGTGGTATGAAGAATGAGGACGGATATGAAGAAACTTGTCTTGATGACCGCGGTCCTGCTGGGCCTTGCCGCATGCAACACCGTCGAGGGCCTCGGCCAGGACGTGTCCGCAGGCGCACGCGCAATCGACCGCGCAATCTAAATCTGGCTAATTCCCGGACGTCTGGCCTCGCCCGCGGCGTCCGGGAACCACCTAGCTGCGCTTTTGGCAAAGGCCCCTGTTACAAAACCTTCACTTGCCGGTCTTGCTCTCGCACGTAAACTGACACCACAGGTGAACGGAGAAGCCGACATGACACGCATTGCATTGAATGGACTGGGCCGCATCGGCAAACTTGCTTTGCGAGACCTTTGCGACACCGGCTCGGGCGGCGAGATCGTTCTGGTCAACGAACCTTACGGCGACACTGACCAACACGCTCTTTTGCTCGAGTTCGACACGGTCCACGGTCGCTGGGACGCCGATATCGCGTCGCGCGAAGACGGGTTCAGCGTCAACGGACAACAGATCCGCCTCACCCGTGAAAAAGACATTGAAGACATCCCGCTGATAGAGATGGTCATCGACTGTTCTGGCGTTTTCAAAACCGAGGCCGCCCTCGCCCCCTATTTTGCCGCCGAGATAAAAAAGTCATTGTCTCTGCACCCGTAAAAGACGGCAGCGCGCTTAACCTTGTCTATGGTGCTAACCAATACCTTTGCGATTCGGATGCACACAGGCTTGTCACCGCGGCGTCCTGCACCACCAACTGCCTCGCCCCAATTGTCAAAGTCATCCACGAAGAACTCGGTATCCGACACGGTTCGATCACCACAATCCACGACGTGACCAATACACAAACCATCGTCGACCGACCGAACAAAGACCCTCGTCGGGCACGATCGGCGCTGTACGCCGGGCTTGGCCTTCAGATCATCGGGCTTACAGCCCTGACACAGCTTTCCCCAAGCTGGAGTGTCACAGCCTCGCTTGCCTTCGTGATGGCTCTGCAGGGTCTGTCAGACGTCGCCAAGTATTTGGCCAAGATGTCGTCGAAAAGTGCGGTGAATCTTTTGGCACCAGCCGAGGACGGTGCGCTTTTCCGATGGGTCTCTATCCTGACCGGCTCGAAGAATGCAGTAAAAGGCTTTAGGTTTCTTCTGGGCGCCAGCCTTCTTGCGATCTTCGGTTTTACGACATCGCTTTTGTCTGTGGCAGTCGTTCTGGCAGCAACACTCGCCGCGCCGTTTTACTTCATGCCACCGGGCCTGCCGGGCGGCATGAAAGGTGTCAAATTCAGCTCTGTTTCTCAAAGAACCCACAGATCAATCGACTGTCTCTAGCCCGGATGTTTCTCTACGGCGCACGCGATACATGGTTCGCCGTCGGAATCCCGATCTTCTTCTATTCCGTGCTGTCGGACGGCACAGACGACAGCAACCGTCAGGCATTCTTCCTCATCGGCAGCTTCATGGCGCTTTGGATCATCGCTTACGGAGTGATCCAGGCGCTTGCGCCGAAGCTCCTTAAACAACGGACGCAGACTCTCGAAGCAACAGTAGCAACGGCGTCGCTTTGGATCGGCTTGCTATCCTTGATCCCCGCTACCCTCGCCCTTGCGCCATGGTTTGATCCACCGGGTCTCGTTGCCATCATCGTTGTGGGGCTTCTTGTCTTCGGCTTTGTGTTTGCTTTGAATTCTGCAGTGCATTCTTATCTGATCCTTGCCTTCACCAGCGACAAGCGCGTCACGTTGGATATAGGCTTTTACTACATGGCCAATGCCTCTGGACGACTTCTGGGGACAGTTATGTCAGGGGCCAGCTATCAGATTGGAGGGTTGCCGGCCTGTCTTGCATCTGCCGCAGCACCGGCTATCGCCGCGTGGCTGGCCACACAGTCCCTTGTAACGGCCCAGAAATCCTTCCCGTAAGCCGCGTTAGTTAGTCCTAGGGTTTTGCCCCCTAGGCTCGACGAACAACGAAACAGGAGGCCACATGCCAACCACAGCACATCACACATCATCCACAGACGATCTGGAAAACCGTTCAATGGTCCTTCCCAACGCAGACCCGCAGATTGTTTCTGCGCTTTCGGCGCAAACAACGGCCCTAAAGCGCTATCTTGCGCAAATTCACGAATTGACCCTGAACGAGACAAGCGAAGCTATCGAGGCATTCTTTGATTTCACCATGTCGAACGAACCCCACTCTAAGGTCGCATAACCTGCGTTTCCGATCGCGGTGACCCACAACATCATGGCGTCCTTCTGGCTGGTTTAAACCACGTTATGTCCCATCGCCGCGTCGTAATAAGCGCTGTCGCCACGTCGCATCTCAGTTGGTTCATCAAATTCGGTATAAAGCCGGATTGTTCCGGTTAGCACAAAAAGGAACTCCACACGGTCGTGGCGCACCCAGCCATCAAATTCCTCCATTAAACGGGCAGGGAGACGCGCACGATACGGAAGCCTCGCCTTTTTGGTCAGCGCTCCTGCCAGCATTTCGTGTTTATAGCTGACGGTCGCGTGTCCCTGCCCCTCGCCCGACTTGGTGACCGCGATGCGTCCCATAACCTGATCACGCTCGGGCGGCGTGAAAAGCTGGGGTACCGAAACCTCAAATCCCACCGCTAGTTTCTTCAGGACATCATAGATCGCAGATATCTGGCTGTCCTAAATCTTCGACAAGGCCGAACGCGCAACGCCCGCCTGCCTTGCCGCCTGCTCAAGTGTCCAACCGCGTGAAGTGCGCAAATCGCGCAGACCCTGCCCAAGATCCAAGGGCATGGGATCTGCACTTGGATCAGTGCCTGAACTACGTGCAAGCGCTAGAATACTAGGGATATCGTTGTTCAACACGGACCAAATATAGAGCCCTCAGGCACACCTTGGAATCGCAACTCCCACCCGCAAAAAAGCTTGCACGCAACGCACGAGGCTGCGAAAGACTGCGCGTTATGATAAAGCTCGACATCCTTTCCGATCCGATTTGCCCCTGGTGTTACATTGGTAAAGCCCATCTTGACCGCGCGCTTTCTGCCCGGCCAGATCATCGCTTTTCGATCGAATGGCATCCATTCCAGCTGAACCCTGATATGCCAGAAGGCGGCATGGATCGGCGCGAATACCTTGAGACAAAATTCGGCGGTCGCGCCCAAGCCGTGCAGGTCTATGGCCAGATAGAAGACGCCGCCGTTGCCGCGGGCCTGAAGATTAATTTCAGTGGGATAAAACGCACGCCCAACACGATTGATGCTCATAGATTGATCCATTGGGCAGGACTTGAAGGGCGTCAAACCGCCGCTGTCTCGCGCTTGTTCAAGGCCTACTTTGAAGAGGGTCAAGACATCGGAGACCACGGCATACTCGTTGAAATCGCGGACGGCATCGGGCTCGACAAGGCCCTGACCGAACGCCTTCTCTCCTCCGAAGCTGACCTTGAAGACGTGCGCACCCGAGATGCCCATGCGCGCGCGCGTGGGGTGACCGGTGTCCCGACGTTTGTGATCGCCAATCAGCACGTTTTGCCCGGCTCGCAACAATCGGAGCTTTGGCTACAGGTCATTGACGAGCTGACCGAACAAGTGAATTCCGCCGAGTAAAATTTAGCAAAGACAGCGACAACACCAATCTCGCGCTGCGAATTGGTGGCCCTTTCGGCAATGCTTGCAGCAACTGTTGCGTTCTCCATCGACGCCATGCTGCAGGTCCCACGGGAAATTGCCGCCTCGCTTTCGCAAGACTCGCCCAATCAAGTACAACTGGGCATCGCGACATTCGTGGTGGGAATGGGGTGTGGAACCCTCTTCGCAGGCCCACTCAGTGACACGTTCGGACGCCACAAAATTGCGATCGGGAGCTCCGTTCTCTTTATTCTGGGCGCTCTCCTCAGCGCGCGTGCCCCGCGCCTTGAAACGATGCTGGTCGCCCGGACCTTGCAAGGTGTCGGAGCCGCAGGCCCCCGCGTGGTTGCACTTGCCATCACCCGCGACCTGTTTTCAGGCCGGTAAATGGCAGGGGTCGTCTGCTTCCTGATGATTGTATTTTCCTTGGTCCCCGTAGTCACACCAACCATGGGCGCTGCGATCTCCTGGGCCTTCGGGTGGAGAACTATTTACCTCACTTTTGTGATCTTTTCACTCATCTCGATTTTCTGGCTTATCTTGCGACAACCAGAAACACTGCTACCCAAAGCCCGGCGTCCGTTTCGCGCGAAGGAAATCTGGTGCCGTATCAAAGAGCTTTTCGCAAACCGTCAGGTTGTCCTCGCGATTGGGGCGCAAACCCTCATCTGCGCGATGGTCTTTACTGCTTTGAAGTCCACGCAACAGATTTTCGATCAAAGCTTCGATCAAGACGCAAACTTTCCACCTTGATTCGGTCTGTGTGCCGCCATCTCCGCCACTGCAAGCATGCTGAATGCGACCATCGTTGTTCGGATCGGAATGCAGATGGTGTTGGCTTGGTCGCTTGCCATTCAGGTCCTTATTTAGTCAGCCGCATCAACAATACCAAGCTTTCGGACGAACCCCGACACGGCGGCATCGCGCTACTTTGCCTTGGCCGCCCGCAATTTTGCGGCAAGGTCTTGCGCGATGGAAAACGCGCCTTTGATCTTGTCGCCTGATTTTGCCCAATCCCGGCGCACGATGATCTTGTTGTCTTTGACTTTCGCCTGTCCGCGCTGATCCTTGATGAAATCCACCAACCCCGCAGGATCCGCAAACTTGTCACGATGGAACTGGATCGTGGCCCCTTTCGGCCCCGTATCCAAACGCGCAATTCCTGCCTTTTTACACTCTGCCTTGATCCGCACGACCAGCAGCAAGGTGTTGACCTCTTTCGGCAATTTCCCAAATCGATCAATAAGTTCAGCGGCAAAGCCTTCCAATTCAACCTTTGTCTGAAGGCCCGAAAGGCGTCGGTAAAGCCCAAGTCGCACATCCAAATCCGGCACATAGGCTTCGGGGATCAGAACTGGCACGCCCAGATTGATCTGCGGCGCCCATTGGTCGTCTGTGTCGCTCAGGCCTTCCAATTTACCGGCTTTGATCTTGGCAATCGCCTCTTCCAGCATGGACTGGTAAAGCTCGTAACCCACCTCACGCACGTGTCCCGATTGCTCCTCGCCCAGAAGGTTTCCTGCCCCGCGAATATCCAGATCCTGACTGGCAAGCGTGAACCCTGCTCCCAGGCTGTCCAGCGAGCCCAGAACTCGTAAACGCTTCTCGGCCTGAACCGTCAGTCGCTGGCGTGTCTTCGTTGTCAGATAGGCATAGGCCCGCGTCTTCGAGCGGCCAACACGGCCACGGATTTGATAAAGTTGTGCCAGTCCGAACATATCCGCGCGATGCACGACCATCGTGTTCGCTGTCGGAATATCCAAGCCAGATTCCACGATCGTCGTGGCCAAAAGAACGTCGTACTTGCCGTCGTAAAAAGCGTTCATTCGGTCATCCAGCTGGCCCGCGGCCATCTGTCCGTGCGCCACGACATAAGACACCTCGGGGACTTGGGTCTTCAACCAATCCTCTATCTCAGGCAGGTCAGAAATCCGCGGCACCACAAAGAACGACTGCCCCCCACGATAATGCTCGCGCAGCAAAGCCTCGCGAATAGTGATTGTATCGAATTCACTCACATAGGTGCGGATCGCAAGCCGGTCGACGGGCGGCGTCCCGATAATCGACAAATCTCGCACTCCGGCCAGCGAAAGCTGAAGCGTCCGGGGGATCGGAGTGGCTGTAAGGGTCAACACATGAATATCCGAGCGCATTTGCTTCAACCGCTCTTTATGGCTGACACCGAAATGCTGCTCCTCATCAATAATGAGCAAACCAAGGTTTTGGAATCGAATACTTTTCGCCAGAACAGCATGCGTGCCAATAACGATATCAACCGTGCCACGCGACAGGCCGTCGCGCGTCTCACTGGCGCGCTTGATCGGCACGAAGCGCGACAACTGGCGCACTTCAATTGGAAAACCACGGAACCGCTCTTTAAAGCCCTTGGCGTGCTGGCGTGCAAGCAAGGTTGTGGGGGCGATGATCGCAACCTGAACACCTGACATTGCGGCCGCAAAAGCCGCACGCATCGCAACTTCCGTTTTGCCAAATCCAACGTCTCCACAGATCAGCCGATCCATCGGCCTGCCGCTCGCAAGATCATCCATCGCGTCGTGAATGGCTTTCAGCTGATCATCCGTCTCCTGATAAGGGAACCGTGCCGAAAACGCGTCCCAAATGCCATCGGGGGGCACCAGCACAGGCGCTTTGCGCAACAAACGCTCGGCCGCCACGCGTATCAATTTGTCTGCAACTTCGCGAATACGCTCTTTCAGTTTGGCTTTTTTCGCCTGCCACGCGCCACCGCCAAGTTTATCGAGAAAACCCTCGTCATTTCCATAGCGGCTTAGAAGTTCAATGTTTTCAACAGGCAGGAAAAGGCGATCACCACCGGCGTACTCTAGGTGAATACACTCGTGCCGGGCGCCCAGTGCGTTGACCACCTCAAGCCCCATGTAGCGGCCGACACCGTGATCGACATGCACGATCAGGTCGCCGGGGCTAAGCGTCTGATGCTCGGTCAGGAAGTTCTCGGCGCGACGCTTTTTCTTCGGGGCTCGCACAAGTCGATCGCCCAAAACGTCCTGCTCGGAGACAACACAAAGCCTGTCACGCTGCTCGAAGCCATGGTCAAGCGCCCAAACCACAAGGAATACACCGCCGTTGCCCTCTGGCACATCGCGCCAGTCCTTGATTAGAACGGACCCCGTGATGTCCTGATCTTCCATCAGACCCTGAAGACGCTCGCGCGCGCCGTCAGAATAGGATGCAATCACGACCTGAGCGGTTTTCCGTTTCTCCTGAATATGTGCTGCCAAGGCCGAGAAAAGGCTTACTGATTCCTGTTGCCGCTCGGGCGCAAAATCACGGCCAATCCGGCCGGCCGCATCCGTAACACCCGGACCAGTTGGCTGCGGTAAGACTGAAAACTGCAAAAGCCGGTGCGTTTTAACAGCATCAGTCCACGCAGCATCGTCCAGATACAATCCACCCGGAGGCGCTGGCTTATAGACGCTGTCGATCCGCCCTTTTGCGGTCATCGCCTCGCGGCGGGTGTCGTATTGATCGTCAATGGCATCCCACCGCGCCAGACGCATCGGTGTGGAATGATCGTCCAAAGCGATTGTTGCGTCGGGTATGTAGTCAAACAGTGTCTCGAGGCGCTCGTGAAAAAATGGCAACCAATGTTCGACGCCAGCGTGCTTTCGCCCGGCACTCACCGCCTCGTAAAGTGGATCGTCCGTCCCTGCTGCGCCGAACTCCAAGCGATAGTTCTGCCGGAACCGCGTGATCGCCGCCTCGTCGAGGATGATCTCGCTGACCGGAGCAAGCTCCACAAAATCGAGCTTTTCAGTCGTGCGCTGTGTGCCCGGATCAAACCGACGCGCTCCGTCCAACACATCGCCGAAGAAATCAAGACGGACAGGCCCTCCATCACCGGGCGGGAAGATGTCGATGATCCCACCACGAATGGCATAGTCGCCGGGTTCTGTGACCGTCGGCGCCTGAACAAACCCCATCCGAACCAAAAACTCCCTCAGCGATGCTTCATTGATCCGGTTGCCGACGGTTGCGCTAAACGCGGCCTCCTTCAAAATCGAGCGGGCCGGCACACGTTGGGTCGCGGCATTTAGCGTCGTCAGAAGCACAAAGCGCTTGGGCATATCGTGAACAAGCGCGGCCAAAGTCGCCATCCGCGTCGCCGAGATATCGGCGTTCGGCGACACCCGGTCATACGGCAAACAATCCCATCCGGGGAACATGAAGATCGGAACATCTGGCGCAAAAAATGCCAGCGCTTCGCGCATGGCAACAAGCCGTTTGTCGTCGCGTGCAACATGGCACACCACACCGCCAGAAGCCTTCTCAAGCTCTGTAAGGATTAGCGTTGCATCAAAACCCTCAGGCGCGCCGCTAACAGTGATATGACGGGGGTCAAACATATTAATGGGACGTACCCTGTGAGGCCGTGCTGTCAACCAGCGACCCCTAGAAACTTAACGTTCCGACGTGCAAGTTTTGGTACATTCCGAACATTGCAGTAATGAAGATTGCCACAACGCCAATCATCTGTGTCGCGAACCGATGGCGCATCAGTCGCTGTATCAAGGCACTGCCCTGTACCCCGCTAGTGCGAATTATGCGCGAGGTTCGATGCGACAGCGCGCCCAATAGGGCAAGTGGGCCCGCCAACAACAACACCGCCTGAGCGATCTCAACGTTGTAAAACACCGCCATCAATCCAAGCGCCGTAACGGCCGCAGACCCAAATAAAATGGCCCATGTTCCCGACACTTCGGCCACGTAAAGAATTCGGTTTACGTTGATCCGCACCAGGTCCTGCAAATCCGTCATCGCCTCGCCTTCATCTTCGCGCCGCGCACGTATGATCATATCAAAAGGAACACCAAGAACCCAATGGCTGACGGAAGACCACAAAACCGCCAACGCAATCCAATACCAAAGATTGGAGAAGGACCGCATATCGATGACTTCAAAAACAGTGTCGTACCAGTTCACATTCTGCCTCGGAGCTCTTGTTTTGCCGGACACTAGGAAATGCTACGAGGGTTGACCAGTGTTCAACCGCTCGCTACCGCAAAAGGAACCAAAACCGTGCACGAAAGACCGCACTCATGACCATTGCTTCACATCCCGCAACACGGTTTCGCCGGACCAAATCCTCTGATGCCCTTCGCAGACTGGTGCGCCAATCAACGCTGACCGTTGATGATCTGATCTGGCCGGTGTTCGTGCGCGAAGGGGAAGACGACGAAACACCGGTGCCATCCATGCCCGGCGTTGCTCGTCAAACGATCGACCGCGTCGTCCGCTCGGCTGAACAGGCGGCGTCCCTTGGCATTCCCGCGATATGTCTTTTTCCCTACATCGAGACCGAGTTCAAAAACGAGACTTGCGACGAAGCCTGGAACCCCGACAACCTTTCGAACCGTGCCACTCGCGCGATCAAGGCCGCAGTCCCCGAGGTCGCGGTCATGACAGACGTCGCCCTTGATCCCTACAATATCAACGGACACGACGGTCTCGTACGCGACGGGATTATCCTGAACGACGAAAGCGTCGAGGCGCTGGTGAAAATGGCCGTTGCACAGGCAGATGCTGGCGCCGACATTCTCGGCCCCTCTGACATGATGGACGGCCGCATTGGCGCAATGCGTCGCGCGCTTGAGGCTGACGGATACACGGACACGTCCATTCTAAGTTACGCCGCTAAGTATGCCTCCGCATTTTATGGCCCGTTCCGCGATGCGGTCGGTGCCTCGGACCTTCTGGTCGGTGACAAAAAAACCTATCAGATGGACCCCGGAAATTCTGACGAAGCCTTGCGCATGGTCGAGCGAGATCTGAGCGAAGGCGCCGACATGGTAATGATAAAACCCGGCATGCCGTATCTCGATATTTGTCGCCGTGTAAAAGACACCTTCGGCGCGCCAACTTTCGCCTACCAGGTGTCCGGCGAGTACGCGATGATCAAGGCCGCTGCGCAAAACGGCTGGCTTGATGGCGATCGCACGATGCTTGAAAGCCTCATGGCCTTCAAACGAGCAGGTTGCGATGGGATTCTGACGTATTTCGCCATGGACGTCGCGCGCGCTTTTAAGGACCATTAGGCCAGCGAAAAATCGCGTCCAGGCGGACCGTCTACTACTATAGAGGGTGACTCTCGTCCCTACGTCCCCTATACATTGGGTCGAACGGCCAGATAAGGTCGTCATTTTATTTGGCAAATATCGAGCATGAGAGGGTCTTCCCAATGAAACGTATGTCCCGTCGCGCCCTCTTGGGTGCAGCTGCGGCCACAACACTGGCGCTTGCCGCTTGCGGCAATGGCATTGGCAGCGAGGGTGCCGCAAAACTTGATGCGCGCATTGATTCATCACTGAACTATCTTGATAGTAACTTCCCCGGAACGCGCGACCTTCAGCAAAAATCTGTGGGCATGCTCGTCATGCCGCTGATCACGGAAGCAGGCTTCGGGTTCGGCGCTTCTTACGGGCGTGGTGCGCTACGTGTGAACGGCATCTCTGTTGATTATTACTCGGCGACACAAGCAAGCTTTGGCCTGCAGATTGGCGCGCAGCAATACGCACATGTTCTGTATTTCATGACCGAAGAAGCGCTGGCTGAATTCCGCGCCTCATCAGGTTGGGCGGCTGGCGCCGACGTAGAATATGCGGTGAATGATCGCGGTGCGAATATTTCCGCCGAAACGACGACCGCACTTTCGCCGGTTATCGCTGTTGTCTTCGGACAGGCAGGCTTGCTGGCAGGTGCGTCGGTCGAAGGCACCAAATACTCGCGGATCATACCATAAAAAGCGCAAACTATCAGATGGTTGAGGGACACACCTCAACCATCGCCGCTCTTGTGTAACTCACATTGCCTGAAGACGTTTAAACAAGCTCGATGTATCCCAGCGACCGCCGCCCATTTTTTGGACGTCTTTGTAGAACTGATCTACCAAAGCCGTGACCGGCAGGCTTGCTTCAATCTCGTTGGCCGATTGCAGGCAAATCCCCAAATCCTTGCGCATCCAGTCGACCGCAAACCCATGCTCGAAATGATCATTAAGCATCGTCTCGTAACGATTTGCCATTTGCCAGGATCCCGCAGCCCCTTGTGAAATCACCTCTACAACCGCGCGCCCGTCAAGACCGGCCTTATCGGCGAAATGAAGCGCTTCGCTCAGCCCCTGTACCAGACCGGCAATTGCAATCTGGTTGCACATTTTGGTCATCTGACCTGCGCCGCTTTCGCCGATGCGGCGGCAGATCTTAGAATAGGCCTGCAGAATAGGTTCCGAGCGATCAAACGCCCCCTGATCCCCCCCACACATGACCGAAAGCTGACCGTTCTCCGCGCCCGCTTGACCGCCCGAAATAGGCGCGTCGACGAATGACACTGCAATGCCGTCCGCAGCCGCATATAACTCACGCGTCACAGCGGCAGACACCGTCGTGTGGTCGACAAAGACGGCACCGGGCTTCATCCCTAAAAACGCACCATCGTCGCCAAGGCAAACCGAGCGAAGATCGTCATCATTGCCCACGCAGGACATGACAAACTCGGCGCCATCTGCAGCCGCGCGAGGCGTGAGCGCTTTTGCGCCTCCATGCTGTGCCACCCAGTCTTCAGCTTTCGCTGCGGTGCGATTAAAAACCGTTACATCGTGGCCCTCGGCCGCCAAATGGCCCGCCATGGGATAGCCCATAACGCCCAGCCCCAAAAATGCACACTTCGCCATAGCATCCTCCCTTGTCATCCATTGTTCTGCGGGCTTTACCTAGTGGACAGGCAACCGCAGTCAACAAGGTATTCATGCTCAGTCTTTTCCGCTGGCTCACCCGAATAACCACAGGACTGGTCATGTTCGCGCTTGCGGCCTCCATTCTGCTGTACTGGTTTTTTTCGAGATCAATTCCCGACTACACCCACAATTTCAGGGTCGCCGGTATAAGTGCGCCAGTCGAAATTGTGCGCGATAACGCAAATGTGCCGCATATTTTCGGCCAATCAGACACAGACGTCTACTTCGGACTTGGGCTAGCCCACGCACAAGATCGCTTGTGGCAAATGCTGCTCTTAAGACGCACCGCACAGGGGCGCCTGAGCGAGTTGTTCGGGCAAAAAACCGTTAGCACAGATCGGCTTTTGCGCAGGCTTGATCTTTATCCTTTGGCCGTGAAGTCCGTCGCGGCACAAGACGCATATACAACCGCGGCCCTTCAATCTTATGCATCGGGCGTCAACGCCTGGCTGCGCCAGGTCAATGAGGGCGCACTTGGTCGAGGTGCCCCGGAATTCTGGCTGTTCGAGCCAAGCATCGCCTTATGGCAGCCCGCCGACAGCCTTGCGATTGGCAAGCTGATGGCTCTCTCGCTGACCGACCATGTCCAGCGCGAAGTTTTGCGCGCGCGCCTTTCCCGTATCGTGTCCGATGAGAGGCTTTCAGATATTTTGCCCGACACGCCGGGACAGGCCCTCGCGTCTCTGCCCGAATACGCCTCCCTTTTTGACGCGCCTCTTCCAAGTTTTGCCCACCTGAAAAATCAGCCACACGACCCAATGTCACCCGTGAAAGCCAGAGGATTGGCAGGGGCGTCAAACGCATGGGCCGCAACTCCCGCGCGTTCGGCCGCTGGCAGCACCCTTCTGGCAAACGACCCCCACATGGAACTCACAGCACCCACGATCTGGTATCTTGCGCGCCTGGAGCTGGAAACCGGAGGCGTCATCGGCGGCACATTTCCGGGAAGCCCGGCGGTTGTTGTCGGGCGCTCAGATGCGCTTGGGTGGGGGCTTACCAATTCTTACGCAGACGACCAGGACGTCTTCATCGAAAAAGTGAACCCCGACAATCCGGAACAAGTCCTGACACCGGAGGGCTGGAAAACGCTTCAATCACGCCAGTCGATCGTCAACATCAACGACGCGGAACCCATCAGGCTTACCCTTCGATGGTCCCAAAACGGACCCATCCTTGAGGGAAGCCAGTACGGCTTGGCCGCCATCACGCCGGCGGGTCACGTCGCATCAGTGGCATGGACAGCGCTCAGCGGGGAAGACACCTCTATTCAGGCGCTCTTGAAAATAATGCGCGCTCAAGATCTTGATGCAGCCATTTCCGCAGGCGAAGACTTCGTTGCGACGTCCCAAAACCTGACCGTCGTCGACCGCGAAAGTGCGGCGATGAAAGTGATCGGGAAACTTCCACGCCGCGCCGCACGCCACCAGACCCAAGGCCGTATGCCGGCCCCCGGCTGGCTGGCCGAGAACCGCTGGCAAGGCACGATGTCTTATGCCGCAAATCCAGAGTTTCGCACGCCCGATGGCGGTATTGTTGGCAATACGAACAACAAATCCATCGATCGGCCCTTCCCGCTTCATGTTAGTTTTGACTGGGGCGACACGCAGCGCGTTCAACGATGGCAGCGCCTGATGCAAACCCGCGAAGTCCACACCCGCGAAAGCTTTATCGAGGCGCAACTTGATACGGTTTCGGTCACTGCACGCACCCTGCTGCCGCTTGTTGCACGCGATTTGTGGTTCAGCGGAGAAGCCGCCGCCGACGGCACACCCGAACGCCAAAGGCGCCGCGCCCTTGATCTTTTGGCGGAATGGAACGGCGAGATGAACGAGCATCTTCCCGAGCCTCTGATCTACGCGGCCTGGATGCGTGCCTTGCAAGATCGCCTGATCCGCGATGAGCTTGGTCCTCTGGCGGAGCAGTTCCAGCGCCCCGAACCGATCTTCTTGGAACGGGTCTACCGCGATATCGACGGTGCTTCCGCATGGTGTGACGTCATCCAAAGCGCGCCAATTGAGTCCTGCTCAAATCTTTCCCGGCTTGCTCTCGATGATGCAATCTTATGGATCGAAGAACGCTATGGCCCGGCTTTGGAAAGCCTGCGTTGGGGGGATGCCCACGAGGCGACCCATAACCATACGGTGCTTGGGGATGTCGGGTGGATTGCGTGGCTGGTAAACATTCGCCAGTCCACCAGCGGCGGCGATCAAACGCTTCAACGGGGGCAGACCCGCGGCAGTGGCCCCGATCCGTTTCAGAACATTCACGGCGCGGGTTATCGCGGCGTTTACGATTTCGCCGACCCCGACAGCTCAGTTTTCATTATTTCCACCGGGCAATCGGGCCACCCGCTTAGCCGCCACTATGACGATTTAGGTGAGCTTTGGCGGCGCGGTGAATACATTCCGATGACCCTGAACCAAGACCTCGCCCGCGCCGGTGCCGTCGGCATCACCCGGCTTACTCCGGCCAATTAACGCCGTCTTTTTTGCTTCTTGCCGGACAAAAAAACGCGTTAAGATTACTATAAGCAAAAGGAGCACACCATGCCGCTTTTGCTCCGGCCGCGAGGCGATAGCAGCAGCAGCAGCAGCAGCAGCAGTGCAGGAAACGCGTCACTTAACGCGTCCAATACAAATAAGCAGCCAACCACACTGCTTACGTTCAGCGCCGATACTAACAATGATGGCACCGATGACGGCGGCCTGAAGCTTGATTTCACGCTGGATGGCAGCAATGATCCGAACACTGTGATTTATTTCGACACCAACGGCGACGGCGCTTTGGATTCCGGGCCGATCAGTTTCATGATG
>CAJQNG010000241.1 GCA_905479635.1 uncultured Boseongicola sp.
GGCCTCGGTCACCGGCGTGACCGCATCTTTAGCTGCCTCTTCGACCGCAGCGACCTCTTCCGTCACCGGCTCAACATCCGCTTCGACCTCGGGCAAAACCACCTCAGGGACCACAGCAGCCACGTCTTCACCCGACTGCCAGTTGAACCAGATCGCAGCCGCAAGCACCCCGGCCAGCGCCCAAATGGCAAACCGGAAAAGGTTACGAAATGCCTGGAATATGCCGCCGCGTTTGGCCATGTCTTACAGTCCCTGCCCCGGTTTGACGTCCTTCATTTCCAAAGCTTTGTCTGGATCGCGGAACATCTGCTGCAGGATATCCTGCCGCTTGACGTCCCCCCGATGGCGGAGCGTCAGAACAATCGCCCCGATCATCGCCACCAGAAGGATCAAACCTGAAAGCTGGAACAAGAGGAAATACTGATCGTAAAGCACCAGACCCAAGGCTTGCGTGTTGTGCTCGCCACCGCCCGCAATCGCGTCAGGGACCGTTCCAATCTCAACGCCCTCGGCCGTTTTCCAGACGCCAAATGCAATCGCCAACTGCATCATCAACACAAGACCGATCATCAAAGACAACGGCAGATACTTCGTCATTTCCGCCTTCAGTTCTGCAAAATCCACGTCCAGCATCATCACAACGAACAAGAAAAGCACTGCGACCGCGCCGACGTAGACGATGATTAAAAGCATCGCCACGAATTCAGCGCCCAAAAGCACGAACAAGCCGGCGGCCGACAAAAATGAAAGGATCAGCCACAACACCGAATGCACCGGATTGCGCGAGATCACCGTGAAAAAGCCCCCCGTCACACAAGACAATGAGAAAAGGTAAAAGGCAAAAACAGTCGCGGTCATGAGGCGCCTCCGTCTTCCATCACCGAACTGGCCAATTCCATCGCTTTGGTCATCGCAGGCACGCCGCCAAACACACCGACTAGCGCGATAGTTTCCGCTACTTCCTGCTTTGTGGCACCGGCCTCGATGGCGTGACGCACGGTCAGCCTGATCTGCGCCTCGGCCTGAGCGCCAAGGATCGTCAGCGCCCCCAAAGTCAGCAAAAGCTTGGTCTTGGCGTCCAGCCCCTCGGGGTTGTACGTATTGCCCATCATACCTTCCATGATGTCCTTCGGCATAGTTGGCCAAAGCGTCTCGAAGCCCTTGGGCGTGAAGGATTCCAAAGCGGGATTAAGCGATTTCGCCCAGTCCTGGCTCATTTTCATCATGGCATCGAAAGGGTTTTTTGGATCACTCATAGGTACGGCGCATCAATTTCAAGGTTGCGGGCAATCTCGGCTTCCCAGCGTTCGCCGTTGTCCAAAAGCTTGGCTTTGTCGTAGAAAAGCTCTTCGCGTGTCTCGGTCGAAAACTCGAAGTTCGGGCCCTCGACGATAGCATCCACGGGGCAGGCCTCCTGACAGAAACCGCAGTAGATGCATTTGGTCATGTCGATGTCATAACGCGTCGTGCGGCGCGACCCGTCGTCGCGCGGTTCTGCATCAATCGTGATGGCTTGCGCGGGGCAGACCGCCTCGCAAAGTTTGCAGGCAATGCAGCGCTCTTCGCCGTTTGGATAACGGCGCAGCGCGTGTTCACCCCGAAAACGAGGGGACAAATACCCCTTTTCATGCGGGTAGTTGAGCGTCGCCTTGGGCGCAAAAAAGTATTTAAATCCAAGCCGGAAGCCATTCAGCATGTCCAGCAGCAGGAAGTATTTGCCCGCGCGGTTCCAGTCGATATGTGCCATCTCTTAACCCCCTATCGCCCAACGGGCATAAGCCCCGCCGAAGAACCCAAACTTCGCCGCGAACGCGACCCACACGACCCATAAAAGCGAGAACGGCAGAAACACTTTCCAGCCCAAGCGCATCAACTGGTCATAGCGGTAACGCGGTACAATTGCCTTCACCATCGCAAAGAGGAAGAAGAAGAACGCCATCTTCAACACCATCCACAAAGGTCCGTCCGGCAAGAAAGGCACCGGCGACAGCCAGCCTCCAAAGAACAACAGCGAGGTCAACGCGCACATCAGGAAAATGGCGATATACTCGCCAGCCATGAACAACAGGAACGGCGTGGACGAGTATTCCACCTGATAGCCCGCAACCAGTTCGCTTTCTGCTTCGGGCAGATCGAACGGCGGACGGTTTGTTTCGGCCAAAGCGCTGATAAAGAACAGGAAGACCATCGGGAAATGCGGCAGCCAATACCAGCTGAAGATGCCCCAGTTGCCGTCCTGTGCGCGCACAATATCACCGAAGTTCATCGAACCGGTCGTCAGAATAACACCGATGATGATGAGCCCCAGCGACACTTCGTAAGAAATCATCTGCGCAGCCGACCGCAAAGACCCAAGGAACGGATACTTCGAGTTCGACGCCCAGCCGCCCATAATCACGCCGTATACTTCCAACGACGAAACCGCGAAGACGTACAAAATGGCGACGTTCAGATCGGCCAGAACCCATGTGTCGCTGAACGGAATAACGGCCCATGCAATCATCGCCAGAACGAAAGAAGCCATCGGCGCCATGATGAACACCGTGCGATCAGCACCGGCCGGGATCACGATCTCTTTCACCACGTATTTCAACGCATCGGCAACGGTCTGAAGCATGCCCCAAGGACCCACAACGTTCGGTCCGCGCCGCATCTGGACAGCCGCCCAGATTTTCCGGTCGCCATAGACGAGAAACAAAAGACTGATCATCACAAAACCGATGACCAAAAGCACCTGCGCCATGACGGTCACAAGGATGCCGAGAGGTGTGCTCAGAAACTCAGCCATTCGTCCCCAACTTTTTCGTTCCCATGGGCGTTTTTTCGCCCCATCTTATAAACAACGTCGTGTTAACAGCATCTCAGGTCAAAGGGCCAGACCCGAGCCGCCTTATTCTGCCGCCAGTTTCCCGGCTTTTCGCTCGCGCGCACCGGCCTGCAATTCGCCCATCAATGGAGCGGCCCGCAGGATCGGGTTTGTGAGGTAATGATCGACGATCACGCCGGCAAAATCACCTGTACCTCCATTTGCGCCCTCCACAGGCGTCCATGCGTTTTTCGGCACCTGGTCGATGTCTTTCAGATGGGGCACAGCCTCGACCAACTTCGTGCGCAACTGCGCCAGCGAGTCGTATGGCAACGTCGCCCCCAACTCTGCCGACAAAGCCCGCAAAATCGCCCAGTTTTCCTTCGCCTCACCCGGCGGGAACGAGGCCCGCAAAGCCAGCTGTGGCCGCCCTTCGGTATTGACGAACAAACCGTTTTCCTCGGTCCAGGCGGCACATGGCAGGATGATATCCGCACGATGCGCACCCCGGTCGCCATGGCTTCCCTGATAGATAACAGTCGCGCCCTCGGCGATATCAACCTCGTCCGCGCCAAGATTGTAAACAACCTCTGCACCGTCCAACGCCGCTGAAATTCCGCCATCCGTCACCGCGCCCACGTCCATCGCACCAACGCGCGCCGCAGCCGTGTGCAGGATCAACAGCTTGGAATTGGCCGCTTCCGCCACCTTCATGGCATTGGCCAAAGCGCCTTCGTGCGCCAAAGCTGCTTGCCCCACAATCATCACACCGCGCAGGCCCTGCTTGTCGGAAAGGTCTTGCGCCGCAAGCGCCGCCAATTCGCCCATGCCGGTGCCGATGTGAGTGTAATCATACGTGAGATCGACCGCCTCGCCGACCAAAGCAACTTTCGCGCCCTTCGACCAGGCTTTGCGAATGCGTGCATTCAAAACCGGCGCTTCGCTGCGTGGGTTCGTGCCCACCAGCAATATCATTTCGGCAGTATCAATGTCTTCGATCAAAGCTGTGCCCGCGTAACCCGAGCGGTTTCCAGCCGGCAAAGCCGCGCCGTCCACACGACACTCTACCGAGCCGCCCTGCCCTTCGATCATCTCTTTCAAAGCAAACGCCGCCTCGACCGGAGCCAGATCGCCGATAAGACCCGCAACCTTTTTGCCCGATATCGCGGTTGCAACAGCGCTAAGCGCCTCGGCCCAGGTTGCGGCGCGCAATTTTCCGTTCTCACGAATATACGGCGTGTCCAAACGCTGACGGCGCAGACCGTCCCACGCGTACCGCGATTTGTCCGATAGCCATTCTTCGTTCACGCCGTCGTGGTTGCGCGGCAAAATCCGCATCACTTCACGACCCTTGGTGTCGACCCGAATGTTCGACCCAAGCGCGTCCATAACGTCAATCGTCTCGGTCTTTGTCAGTTCCCAAGGGCGCGCCGTGAACGCGTAAGGCTTCGACGTCAAAGCACCAACCGGGCACAAATCAACGATATTGCCCTGCATCTCGCTTTCAAGCGTCTTGCCCAGATACGATGTAATCTCGGAATCTTCCCCGCGCCCGGTCTGCCCCAACTCGGGCATGCCCGCGACTTCGGTGATGAAGCGCACACAACGCGTGCAGGAAATGCAGCGCGTCATGGCCGTGCCAACAAGTGGCCCCAAATCCATTTTGTCGGTTGCCCGTTTTGGTTCGCGGTAGCGCGAAAAATCCACGCCGTAAGCCATCGCCTGATCCTGAAGATCGCATTCGCCACCCTGATCGCAGATCGGGCAATCCAGTGGGTGGTTGATCAGGAGAAACTCCATCACGCCTTCCCGCGCCTTCTTGACCATCGGCGATTTTGTTTTCACCACAGGTGGCGTTCCCTCAGGTCCGGGGCGCAAATCCTTGACTTGCATCGCACAAGACGCGGTGGGTTTCGGCGGGCCTCCAACAACTTCGACCAGACACATCCGGCAATTGCCCGCGATGGTCAAACGCTCGTGGTAACAGAATCTCGGAATTTCAATCCCAACCTGTTCGCAGGCTTGGATCAGTGTCAGCGCCGGATCAACCTCGACTTCCATATCGTCGATGATGATCTTTCTCAGGTCGGCCATTGGACTTCGGTTCCCTTAGGTTCCGCCGCCTCTCGTCCGGGCGGCGTGTCACTTCGCGCGAAGCAGTCGACCTGCTGCACTGTTCTTGGCTATTTCTTCACGGCCCACAGTGCAATAGCCTTGCGGCGTTTGAGGGCTTGCCCCTCTAGAGGCCAAATCCGCCTCAATCCGCGCCCTAAGTATTTCTTTTTCCTCGCGATTATCCGTCAACTCTTCGATCTGAGCCTCGGAATAACCGGCTTTCAGCGCGTATTTTTCCAAGGCTTTTAAGTAATTATAGGCGCGAATATAGCGCGGCGAAATGTCATCGCAATTGCGCCGCACAAGATCTGCAAACCCTATTGCATAGAAGCCCGAAATCACGGTGCGGTCCTCATGAAGCGGCTGTAACGCCACCAAGGGCGTGGATATCGACACCGCGACAGCCAGAATTGCCAGTTTTTTACGAATACTATTCACATCTTACCTGCTCGTTTTGACGGCACAGGTCCCGCTCCCTGTCCGTCACATAAGATATAGGGGGGCACAGCGCAAAAGATGAGACCTCGCTCAAGAAGTCGAAGCAAATAGGATGTTTTGGGCGTTTTTCTGCCACCCTGACTTTGGGGAATGACCTCCAAGCATTTGTTGTTAAATAATTTTTCTGATCATTTCGGCTTTGGCGAAAGATGTGATCACTGTTACGGTTTGTGATCGAGTAGGCGTGAACGCCGCCGTTCGCGCAAGAGATGTACGCCGCGCCCGGCTTTGCGCAGAAATGCGCCAACCATCACCAGTCCCACAAACCCAAATCCCCCAACACCAACCCATCCCATACTGGGATCCGCCAGGCATAAAGGGCCACCGCCACCCCCTAAGCAGTAACACCAACGATAAAAAGTGTTAAAACAGCGCCCAATGCACTCAGAAATCCGTCCCAGAAACGGATCATCGCAGCGCCCTCAGAATTTCCCGCCGTTGACGGCACGGTAAGCAATCGTGGCGGCCGTTACCATCAAAAGCGCAATCATCGCGTTTGAGGCGTAAGGGAACACGATGCTGTGCAAGTAAAAAGCCGAGTCGCTTGCAAACATATCCCAAGCGACACGAAGTCCGTTTCCAAAAAACACCACTGCGGTCAAACCGAACGTTAACGTGGCCCAAACCTGCCTAACCGACGACTGCGTCACGATATAAAGGCAGGCAATCGCTACGGCGATCTGCAAAACCGCAAAAAATGTATACATGCACTTACTGTCCTGCTGCCTGCCCGGAGCACTTCTTTAACCGACCAACCTCGTGTAGGCAGCGCTTTGGCCATGCTCTCAGAGTTTGAGATATGTCATTTGTCATATAAGTCACGCATAAATATGACCTTAAAGGGGCGTATTTACGTAACGTTAAGGGAGTTTACTCGGCTGCAACACTCGACAGTTTTCCGGATCTCTTGGCCTTAATCCGGTCTTCGATCTCGTCGCGGAAGTGACGGATAAGCCCCTGGATAGGCCATGCCGCCGCGTCGCCAAGGGCACAAATCGTATGCCCTTCGACCTGCTTGGTTACATCAAGTAACATGTCGATCTCTTCCGGCTCGGCCTCGCCACGCACCAGACGATCCATTACACGCATCATCCAACCCGTGCCTTCACGACACGGCGTACACTGACCGCAACTTTCGTGTTTGTAGAACTTCGACAGGCGCCAAATCGCTTTAATAATATCAGTATCCTGATCCATCACGATGACTGCTGCGGTTCCCAGACCTGACCGCTGCTCGCGCAGCCAGTCGAAATCCATGATCGCCTCGTCTTTCATCGTCTTGCCGGGAATGCACGGCACCGATGACCCGCCGGGGATCACCGCTTTCAGATTGCTCCAACCGCCGCGAATACCACCGCAATGGCGGTCAATCAGTTCTTCAAAGGAAATAGACATCGCTTCTTCAACGACGCACGGGTTGTTCACGTGCCCACTGATCGCAAACAGCTTCGTCCCGGAATTATTCGGACGTCCAAAGCCCGCAAACCATTCAGGACCACGCCGTAAAATCGTCGGCACCACCGCAATAGATTCGACATTATTAACCGTCGTCGGACAGCCATAAAGCCCCGCGCCCGCAGGGAACGGCGGCTTCATCCGTGGCATGCCCTTCTTGCCCTCAAGGCTTTCCAGAAGCGCTGTTTCTTCGCCGCAGATATATGCGCCCGCGCCGTGGTGCAGGTAGATATCAAAATCCCACCCCGACCCGGCGGCGTTCTTGCCCACAAGACCGGCGTCATAGGCCTCATCAATTGCGGCCTGAAGCGCCTCTTTTTCGCGGATGTATTCGCCACGAATGTAGATGTAACAGGCATGCGCCTGCATTGCGAAGGACGCAATCAGACAGCCCTCGACCAGCGTGTGCGGATCGTGTCGCATGATCTCGCGGTCTTTGCAGGTGCCGGGCTCGCTCTCGTCGGCGTTCACCACAAGGTAACTTGGACGGCCGTCGCTTTCCTTCGGCATGAAAGACCATTTCAGACCCGTCGGAAAACCCGCACCGCCGCGACCGCGAAGACCAGAGGCCTTCATCTGATCAACAATCCAGTCGTGCCCCTTTTGGATGATGCCAGCGGTACCATCCCAATGTCCGCGCGATTGCGCGCCTTGCAGCGTGCGATCGTGCATCCCGTAAAGGTTTGTGAAGATGCGGTCCTTGTCGTCGAGCATGTCTACCTCTTTATTCGCGAAATGGGTTTAGACCCCGTCGCGGGTTATTCTGCGTCGCGCCGCTTACGCCAGATTTGCCAGGTCACCACAAGGGCCCAAGAAAATCCAGCCAGTGCAAAGAGGTCAAACAGGAAAACGTAGTGTGTGGGAAGCCCAAGTTGCCCGCCAATGAATTGCGCGAGCATCCAAAGGATCATCGTCCCCGCAATTACAACCGAAACAACCCTCGCTTGCCGGGATAGGGATTTCTGACGGTTCAGATCGTTGCTCATCTCGCTCATATGATCCACACTTTTTCTTGGTACCGCTCTGCGGCACGGAAAAATCCCGACGCATCACGCGTCACTACAATAGTCCCCTTTGAAGCGGGGCGGTTGGCCGCCCTCGCCCGTCTTTATGAGCCACCCTTCGGGCCGTTAGTAAACGCCGCCGTCTTCGACGCGCTTTGAAAATTCGGTCTCACCGCCGCCGGAAAGCGTCTGGGATTGCGCGACCCAATTGTCCCGGCTGACACGGCCTTTGAAACCCTTAAGGTTTTCGTCCATCCAAGCCACATCCGCCGCAGACCAGTTTGCAATCTGATCGAAGTGCCAATAGCCAAGTGAATTCAACTGCTTTTCAAGCTTCGGGCCAACGCCTTTGATCTTCTTGAGATCATCTCCGGTCCCGGCGCGTGGTCCATCCAGACCTGTAGGCTGGTCACCAGCGTCTGCGACGGCCACAGATTCAGGTTCCGGTGCTGGTTCTGACTGGGGAGCCGCCTCAACCACCGGAGCCGGCTCTGCCACAGGGGCCGCTGCCGTCACGGGCTTGGCCACCGTTGCGGCCGCAACCGGGCCATCCGACCCGCCAGCAAATCCACGATAAAACACGATAGCTGCAACCGCGGCGATCAACGCGGCAACAAATACCGCTGCCAAAACCGACAACGAACTAAGAACCAACAAAGCTACCAACGCTACAAGGAAAACAGCCCCCGCAATTGCGTATGCAATTGTAAGAGAGCCCTGAGTGTGTCGTGACATTAATGCGCCTCCAAATTCTTCTGACCTGAAATGGATATAACAGGATTCGCGTTTAGGCAAAATTTCTATAGTTCCGCCTAAGTCGCGAGCACCTTTGCCTGAACAATCCAGTCATCACGCGTCACCCGCCCCTTAAACCCAGCAAGGTTTTCGTCTACCCAAGCAATTTCTTCCGCCGTCCAGTTCGCAATCTGGTCGAAGTGGAAAAATCCAAGGGAGTGCAGTAGCTTCTCAAGCTTCGGACCAACGCCTTTGATAAGCTTCAGATCGTCCGCCTGCCCGCCGCGCGCCTCGCTAAGACCCGCCGGCTTGGCACCAGGCGCAGCCTTCGGAGCGGCTGCTGAAATCGGCGTCACCTTCGCGACCCGAGGCTTGGCGACTGCAACGCTGCCTTCAATCCAAGGCGTCAAAAGCGGCACTTCCGTGCCATCAATCCGCTTGATGGTATCGCCGATATCAATCGCAGCTTGCGCGCTTGCGTTATACTTGTTCTTGTCGCTTCTGAAGTCTTTCAACGTCGTCAGCCCTTCCTTGGGCTCTGCTGCAAATCGACCGCTCTGCGGACCCGGCACAGGCACGCCACCCGCCGCCATCTCGTCGATGATCTCGCCCAGACGTGCCGTCGTCAGATCTTCGTAATAATCCTTGCCGATCTGCGCCATTGGCGCGTTCGCACAGGCGCCCAGGCACTCGACCTCTTCCCACGAAAACTTGCCGTCGTCCGACAGATCATGCGCATTCTTGGCAATCTTTTCTTTGCACACACCAATCAAATCCTCGGCCCCGCAAATCATGCAGGACGTCGTGCCGCACACCTGAATATGCGCCACAGACCCAACGGGATGAAGCTGGAACATGAAGTAGAACGTCGCCACCTCAAGCACCCGGATATAGGCCATGCCCAACATCGCCGCGACGTATTCCATGGCAGGCCGCGTAAGCCAACGCTCTTGCTCCTGCGCACGCCACAAAAGCGGAATGATCGCAGACGCCTGCCGCCCTTCCGGGTATTTCTGAATCTGAGCCTCTGCCCATGCCAGATTGTCAGGCGTGAAAACGAAAGCATCGGGTTGGTCTTTATGAAGTCGGCGCAGCATTACGTAAGTTCTTTCGTCGGGTTGGTCGCTTTAAGGGTCTCAAAGCAATTCTCGCAAATCATCCTGATCTTGGCGAATGCTTCGGTTTTGTCGTTCCATTCCGCCCCGTGGCTTTGAAGATATTCTTCGCATTCATCGCACCACGCGTTCACATGCTCGTCTTCATCCCGCACCCAGTTCACAGGGCGCATCGAGCCATCTTGCCCAGACTGAAGAAGGTGATGGCAAACATACGACGCTCGCGTCTGTCCGTGCGTTGCGCATTCGACGAGTTGCTGAAAACTCACCTATCAATCTCCCCGAACACCACATCCAGTGTTCCGATGATCGCGGCCACATCCGCAAGCTGATGCCCCTTAGAAATATGGTCCATCGCCTGCAAATGCAGGAACCCCGGCGCGCGGATTTTCGCGCGGTACGGCTTGTTCGTGCCATCTGCCACAAGGTAGACGCCGAACTCGCCTTTCGGCGCTTCAACACAGGCATAAGTCTCGCCTTCGGGCACGTGGAAGCCTTCGGTGTAAAGCTTGAAGTGGTGGATCAACGCCTCCATCGAGGTCTTCATATCGCCCCGAGAAGGTGGCGTGATTTTGCCTCGTGACATCACTTCGCCCGGCTCATTGCGCAGCTTTTCACAGGCCTGTCGAATGATCTTCACCGACTCGCGCATCTCGGCCAAGCGACACAGATAACGGTCATAACAATCGCCATTGGTACCCACGGGGATCTGGAAATCAAACTCGTCATAACACTCATAAGGCTGCGAGCGCCGCAAATCCCACGCCATGCCGGAGCCACGCACCATGACGCCGGAAAAGCCCCACTCAAGCGCTTCTTCCTGGCTGATCACGCAGATATCAACGTTGCGCTGCTTAAAGATACGGTTCTCGGTCAGCAGACTATCAATATCGTTCAGCGCCGCCGGAAATTCCTGAGCCCATGTGTCGATGTCTTCGATCAGATCGGGCGGCAGGTCCTGATGCACACCACCGGGGCGGAAATACGCCGCATGAAGCCGCGCTCCACAGGCCCGTTCGTAAAACACCATGAGCTTTTCGCGCTCTTCAAAGCCCCAAAGCGGTGGCGTCAAAGCGCCCACGTCCAAGGCTTGCGTCGTGACGTTCAACAGATGGCTCAAAATCCGGCCGATCTCGGAATAAAGCACCCGGATCAGGCTGGCGCGCCGTGGCACTTCCGTGCCAGTCAGCTTTTCAATCGCCAGACACCAGGCGTGCTCCTGGTTCATTGGCGCCACATAATCCAACCGGTCGAAATACGGCAGATTCTGCAGATACGTTCGGCTTTCCATCAGTTTTTCGGTGCCACGGTGCAATAAGCCGATATGCGGATCACACCGCTCCACGATTTCGCCGTCAAGCTCCAGCACAAGCCGCAAAACTCCGTGCGCCGCAGGGTGCTGCGGGCCGAAGTTAATGTTGAAATTCCGGATTTTTTGTTCGCCCGTCAGCGCGTCGTCGAAATTACCGTCCATCATCGTATTCCTTTCGGGCACAGGCTTTGGGCATCTGCCCCAAAGCGCGCGCCGCCGCGTCGTGTAGCGGGGCGAGATATGCCGCCGCCGCCTGTCCTTGATCCAGGGTCATCGAAAGGTCGCTACCTGCATGCACAGGGGCCATTTGCGCGGTGATCCGCGAAATCCCAAGAAAATCGCAAATCCACTCGAACCCCGGGCCCGCGATCATGTTTTCAAATACCTCACCCAAAAGTCGGGCGCACGGCACCGCTGCGCGATCCGCCGTTCGCCGCTTTCGCGCAGCCCTCGCGGGCGCTCCGCGCACGGCAAGCCGGTCTTTCAACGCAACCTGTTGTGCCTGGTGATATTCAGTCCGGCGGCCCAACCTACCCGCCCCGATCGCATCAAAATAGTGAAGTTCTTTGATTGCGCAAAAGTGGCACTCGGGGTGGTCCGAAAACTGGCGATGCAGCCAGCTTGTCCCCGCCTTCGCCGCGCCAACGCAAAAGAAAATCGCCGTCATGAGCGCGGCCCGTCCACGTCTTCTTTGAACGCTATAATCCACAAAAGCACCAATGCAATCGCCGGCATTGCGGCCAATGGAGCGAAATATTTCGAGATGCCATAACGCGGCAAAAGCTTCCAGAACGGAACAACCAACAAGGCCACCCAGATCATCGCAAACAGAATTGGCAAACCTCCGCCCATGGAGTTCATCCCTTCGCTTCGGCTTTGTCATCGCCCGGAAGGATGTACTCGGCTCCCTCCCAGGGTGACATGAAATCAAACTGACGGTATTCCTGAACCAGCTGCACCGGCTCATACACGACGCGCTTTTGCTCTTCGTCATACCGCAATTCAGTGTAGCCGGTCGTCGGAAAGTCTTTCCGCAAAGGATACCCTCGGAAACCGTAATCCGTCAGGATCCGCCGCAGATCGGGATGGCCTGAAAACAGCACGCCAAACATGTCGAAGACTTCACGCTCAAACCAGTTTGCGCCGGAATGAACCCCGGTCAAAGACGGCACAATATCGTCCTCGCGCACGCCGACTTTTAAACGGACACGGTGGTTCTGGTACATGCTGAGGAAGTGGTAAACGAGATCAAACCGCGGATCACGGTCCGGGTGATCGACAGCCGTAATATCGACGAGCGTTGAGAACCGGCAATTTCCATCGACCTTCAAAAACTCTACAAACCCTGGCAAAGAGGACTGCGTGACGTGGATCGTCAATTCGCCAAAAGCAATGCCCCATGAGATCACGCAATCAGGGCGCTTCAATTCGATATGGGTGGCAAGCTCGGTGAGGGCCTCGGACATGGGCACCCTTTCCTATCGTGTAATGGAGCCGGTACGGCGAATTTTGCGCTGAAGTTGAAGGATACCGTAAAGCAGCGCCTCGGCCGTCGGCGGACAGCCAGGCACATAGACATCAACCGGCACAATCCGGTCGCAGCCACGCACGACGGAATAGCTGTAGTGATAATACCCGCCACCGTTCGCGCAAGATCCCATCGAGATCACATATCGTGGCTCGGGCATCTGGTCGTAAACTTTGCGAAGCGCGGGCGCCATTTTGTTTGTCAGGGTGCCGGCCACAATCATCAGATCCGATTGCCGCGGACTGGCGCGCGGAGCCGTGCCAAACCGTTCCATGTCATAGCGCGGCATCGCTGTGTGCATCATCTCGACCGCGCAGCAAGCCAGTCCAAACGTCATCCAATGCAGCGAACCGGTGCGCGCCCAATTCACGATGTCATCGGTCGAGGTCACAAGGAAACCCTTGTCCTGCAACTCTTTATTCAATGTCTGAGTAGCAACCTCGCGGTCAGCGCCAGCCGTGTTCAGCCCTGTGCTTACTCCCATTCCAGAGCTCCCTTTTTCCACTCGTATGCAAACCCAATGGTCAGCACGCTTAGAAACACCATCATCGACCAGAACGCCGCGTCGCTCAGCCCGCCAAAGGCCACGGCCCATGGGAACAGGAAGGCAATCTCCAAGTCGAAAATGATGAACAGGATCGCCACGAGGTAAAACCGGACATCGAACTTCATCCTTGCATCATCAAATGCGTTAAACCCGCATTCATAGGCCGACAGCTTTTCGGGGTCCGGATTGCTTGGCGCTGCAAGTACCGCCGCCAGAAGCAAAACTGCCCCCAGTGCAATCGCAAGGCCCAAGAAAACAAGGATGGGCAGGTATTCTCGAAGGAAGTCTTCCACGCGTCGGGCTCCATCTATGTCCCGCGTCGTTTCATGCGCAGGGACTTATCGCTGCAATACCTACTTGCGCCTTGCGGCGGGGTCAACGCCGGGTCGCGCCCGAATTCGTATCATTTCGCCTGGAAATACTGCAGGTAAATGCCCCAATCACACTGCAAAAACTGCCCCGAAGTCAAAAGGCGCCGCCACGCAAGAAGCAATGCCAGATCAATCCCTGTTTTACCTACCCCGACACCGATCACCCCCGGCATCCAGACAACCCGGTCAGTGCGGACCACAACCGCGAAATCCACTTCGCCAGTGATCTCGCGTTATGCGTCGTCAATTCTCAAGGCCTTCAGCCAGATTGCCCAGCCGTCAGTACCTCAAAGGCCACCACACCGTCGTCTATTGATAATGCGCTCGGACACCGCCACTTGCACAACCTCGCGCGTCTCTTCGGCAGGCGCCATCACCGTCATCAACACCGATTGGCGGAGGCGGGGCAATCAGAACCGTAGAGGTCGCCTAAACAGGCACATCGCCCGTCCCAGCCGGCGCAGTCCCGACACCCAATCCAGCATCGCTTGGCGCAACGGATGTCACTCGGGCCACAAAAATGCGGCTGGATCGGCTCCACGCGCAACCCTAGAGGCCGAAAGGCCCTGCGCATTTTTCGGCAACGCCCTCGCGCGCAGCCGTCACAGGCGTCTTCGCCTGCTGGCCAACCGCATCGCCGCATCTGCCAGCGTCCGGCATAAGTTTTTTATAGGCCACAGGCTGATCACCAAATGCGCCAATCATGTACTGTATCCTTATAGCTCAAGGCATCAATACTCAGTCTGGGTGAATAAAAGGTTAGGGCGCCCAATTGGGACGGCGTTTGTCAATAAACGCCTGGCTTCCCGCGTCCGCCTCCGCACTGTCCCACCGAACCAAAAGCGCGTCTATACTCGCAGCAATCACCGCCTCGTCGATCACCGGACCCAAAGCCCGCACCATCGCTTTTGCCTCGGCTACCGCTCCAAGCGCGCACTCAAAATAGGGCGCAATCTCACGCTCCACCGCGGCTTCCAGCGCCGCGCGCGGCACTGCCTGCGCCACAAGCCCCAGATCGACCGCCTCGCGAGCACCAAACACCCGCGAAGAAAAGAAAACGCGGCGCGCGCGTGCTTCGCCCATGCGCGCCACCACGTAGGGCCCGATCGTCGCCGGGATCAGCCCAAGGCGCGTCTCGGTCAAACCAAACGACGCCTCGTCAACAGCTACCACCACGTCACATACCGACATTAACCCAAGCCCGCCGCCAAAAGCATTCCCCTGCACTTTTCCAATCAAAGGCACAGGCAGTTCATTTAGCGACTTCAACATCATGGCAAGCGATGTTGCCTCGCGCCGTCGGGTCTCGGTGTCCGCCTCCATCTGAGCGCGCATCCAGCGCAAATCCCCCCCCGCACAGAACACCGGCCCGTCCGCTGCTAATACAGCGACGCGGATGCTGTCCGAGGCCGCTATCTCGCCCGCTACCTGCGTTAATTCCGCAATCATCTCGCCCGACATCGCGTTGCGCTTGTCCGCGCGCGCAAGTGTCACCGTCGCGACCCCGCGTGCGTCCTCGTCAAACCGTACCACCGTCATACCACCCCCTCGCGCAAACCGCGCGCAACATCTGCCGCAGCGCGAAGCCGCTCCATATCCAAGCTATGCTCAAATCCGGCCGTCTCCAAAAACGCCGCCAACCCTTCGGTCGCAACATTTCCGGCAGCCCCCGGCGCATAAGGGCAGCTGCCAAGTCCCGCGACAGATGCATCAAACACCCGCACGCCTCGGCCCAGCGCCACCGCTACGTTCTCAAGCGCGCGTCCAAAGGAATCGTGAAAATGTCCTGCCAAAGCCTCAACCTCAACCCGCTCTAAAACCGCGGCGAACATCGCATCCATGCGCTCCGGCAATCCCCGTCCAAGCGTGTCGCCCAATGATACCTCAAAACAGCCGATATCTCGCAAATCCGACGCCACAGCCGCCACGGCCTCTGGCGCAACAGCACCATCATAAGGGCAATCAGTGACACAACTCACATAGCCCCTTACCGGCACACGCAAGCCCTTTGCCATCTTCATTACGGGCTGAAACCGCTCAAGACTTTCCGCGATCGAGGCATTGATATTGGCCCTGCTAAACCCCTCCGAGGCCGAGGCAAACACCGCCACCTCGTCAACGTTCGCGCGCATCGCGGCCTCAAAGCCGCGCACATTCGGCACCAATGCCCCGTATCGCACGCCGTTGACCCGGGCGATCCCCGCCATAACCTCTCCTGAGCCGGCCATCTGCGGCACCCAGCGCGGGGACACAAAACTCGCAACCTCTATCCGGCGAAATCCCACGCTTGATAACGCATCCACCAAGGCGACCTTCCCGGCGACCGAAATGATGCGTGCCTCGTTTTGCAACCCGTCGCGCGGCCCCATCTCGACAATTTCAACACTCTCACCCAAACAACGCGTCCCCAAATCCTTGGGTCAGAAAAATGCTCGCCGGAGGCACCGTGACGCGCGTCAACACGGCGCAAACAGTACATTCATGCGCTCTCACGTCTCTTCCTCCAAACGCACAAGTTCGGCCCCCGCATCCACCTGATCGCCAACCCGCACCAGAACCTCGGCCACGACACCGTCGCGCGCCGCAAGAAGCCGATGCTCCATCTTCATCGCCTCTAATACCGCCAGCACATCGCCTTCCATCACCTTCGCGTTAGCGTTGACCAAAACCCGCGTCACCTGTCCCGGCATCGGCGCCAAAATGGCGCCCGCACGCGCGGCGTCTCCCCGCGCCAACGGGTCTGCCAGAGCAATAACGCCGCCACCGGGGCCAAACACATGCACGGCCCCCGGCACACGCACCGCTTTCAAACGCAGCTTCGCGCCGTCCACGCGCCAAGCGCCATCACACCATGAAAGTCGCAAAAGCTGCCCCGCAACCTCGACGTCCGCGCCGCCGGACATTGGCGTCACTCGAACAATATCCTCGCCAACTCCAACAAAATACGACAACGGCGTCCAAAGCGAGAACCCCTGCAACACCGCCCCCGACAGGCCCAAAGCCGTCATCGCCGCTACGGCCTTCGCCTCGTCGGACATGGCGTCCGGCGTCACAAGCCACGCTCCATCGCGATCGATAATCCCGGTATCCACATCGCCGGTCTGAAAGCCCGGATGCGCCACAAGACGACCCAAAAAACCGATATTCGTCACCGTACCCGCAACCTCGGTGTCGTCGAGCGCGCGGGCCATCGCACGCAAAGCCGCGTCCCGATCCGCACCATGCACCGTCAACTTGGCAATCATCGGATCGTAATAGGGCGAGATTGCATCTCCCTCGACCACGCCCGTGTCCACCCTTGCGTCCTGCGGGAAAACCATATGCTCCAACGTCCCGACGCTGGGTAAAAAACCGGCTTCCGCATCCTCGGCGTATATGCGCGCCTCAATCGCATGGCCCCGGACCGCCAAATCTTTCTGCGCCAATGGCATCGCCTCGCCGCCCGCAACCCGCAACTGCCACTCCACAAGATCAACCCCGGTGATCGCCTCGGTCACAGAATGCTCGACCTGCAGCCGTGTGTTCATCTCCATGAACCAGAACCGATCCGCCCGAAGCCCGTCCGAAGCATCGACGATAAACTCCACCGTCCCCGCCCCTTTATACGCAACGGCCTCGGCTGCCCGCACAGCCGCGGCACACATGGCCTCGCGCACGTCTTGCGTCATCCCCGGAGCCGGCGCTTCCTCGATCACCTTCTGATGTCGCCGCTGAAGCGAACAATCGCGCTCAAACAGATGCACCACATGCGTGCCATCGCCAAAGATCTGAACCTCAATATGGCGAGGCTTGGCCACGTACTTCTCGATCAACACAGCGTCATTGCCAAACGCCCTACGCGCCTCGGCCTTGGCACTTTCCAATGCATCAATGAAATCGTCCGGCCCATCGACACGGCGCATCCCCTTGCCGCCACCGCCCGCAACCGCCTTGATCAAGACGGGATACCCGACCTCAGCCGCCTCGACTTCAAGGCGACCGGGTTTCTGATCCGCCCCGTGATACCCCCGCACTACAGGCACGCCCACCTCAGCCATCAAGGCCTTGGCTTTGTCCTTCAGACCCATGGCTCGGATCGCGTCCGCCGAAGGCCCCACAAAGATCAGCCCCGATGCCTCCACAGCCGACACAAAATCCGCGTTCTCGCTCAAAAACCCATAACCCGGATGGATCGCATCTGCCCCGGTTTCCAAAGCGGCCATGATAATGCGGTCGCCGCGCAAATAACTTTCCGCGGAAGCCGCCGCGCCAATCCGCACCGCACGATCTGCAAGCGCCACATGCCGCGCCCCTGCGTCCGCATCTGAATAGACCGCAACCGTCTCGATTCCCATTGCGCGGGCGGTCTCGATCACCCGGCAGGCAATCTCGCCCCGGTTCGCAATAAGTAGGGTTTCAA
Organism: uncultured Boseongicola sp.; assembly: GCA_905479635.1. Lineage (GTDB taxonomy): Bacteria > Pseudomonadota > Alphaproteobacteria > Rhodobacterales > Rhodobacteraceae > Boseongicola. The sequence continues at coordinate 17,886 of CAJQNG010000241.1, forward strand.
GCATCTCTCTCTCCCCAAACACGATAGTGTCGGTTCACGCGCTTGATATCTTCGAGAAGCGTGGTCCGCTCGCTTATATCGCCAACAAAACTCACATGATGCGTCTGATTGGCGATATTCGGTGTCAAAGAGACTCCAACACGCATCGCGCCCAGACTTCCTTCCCTTGCTGCCGAAATACTAAAGGACGCTTCCAAACAGTCCAACTTGGCACTCTCAGTTTCAAGCCTGCTGAAGGAGGACTGATCCTCAGCAAAACCGGCAAGCTCTGTCGTGCGGACAAACGGGCCAACACGTTCAACTCTGCACCTCGGCGCCGCCAATTCAGCGCGCACGACGCGCCAA
>CAJQNG010000242.1 GCA_905479635.1 uncultured Boseongicola sp.
CGAGATTGACGGACGTAGTTTGTTGCTGGTTAACGGAGAAAATGGCCCGGCGCTGATCAACCGCATCTGCCCGCATGCAGGCGGCGACCTCGCCAAAGGTACGGTCGTCGGCAACCGAATTCGCTGCCCTACCCATAACTATTTATTCAAGCTCGACACGGGCGTTTGCCCACTCGGACGCCGCGAGGGGTGGGGCCCTCTTCCCGTTCACGAGCTGCAGATAGTAGAAGGATATCTTTGTGTTGAATTCGCGGATTAAAAGCATAGGCACAACGATGCCGAAGCGTAGCAGGTTTACGCTCACTTACTTACAGGAGAGCAACAATGACTGACTTAGACGTCATCATCAGAAACGGGATGATTATTGATGGCCAGCGGACGCCGCGCTATCGGGGCGATATCGGCATCAAAGATGGTCAGGTCCGGTCCATCACCGGTGTGGGTGGCCTGGCAAGGAAAACTGCGAAAAGAGAGATTGATGCTACCGGGCTGATTGTCGCACCGGGTTTTGTCGATTTGCACACCCATTACGATGCCCAGATTTTTTGGGATCCCTATTGCACAACGAGTGGATGGCACGGGGTGACGTCGGTGGTGATCGGGAACTGTGGATTCGGAATTGCCCCGGTAAAAAAAGATGGTCGAGAGCGCGCCATGCTTTCCCTGACACGCAATGAAGCGATCTCGTACGACGCTATGGCGGAAGCCCTGGCCTGGGATTGGGAATCATTTCCGGAGTTTATGGATGCCATTGATAGAACGCCCAAGGGCATTAACCTGCTGACCTATATTCCGCTATCCCCGCTGATCGCCTATGTCATGGGCGGGGTAGACAAGGCAAAAACACGTCGCCCGAACGAAGCAGAAATGTCACAGATCAAGTCGTTGATTTCAAATGCAATGGACGCAGGCGCTTGTGGCATCTCCTCCCAAAATCTCGGGGAAACGTCGGTTCAGCGGGATTACGATGGGACGCCGAATGTCACCGACATTATGCACTTCGATGACTTCCTCGATATGGTTTCCGTACTAAAAGACAAAGGCCGCGGCGTAGTGCAGGTATTGGGGTTAACGCCAGAGCAAACCGAGCGAGTTTGTGAGGCCAGTGGCGCCAATGTGATCTACAACGTACTTGCATTGGAATGTGATCAACATGGTATGAAGACGGAAGGATCATGGGAGGACTTTACCGACTGGATGGAGGGCGCCAACCAGCGAGGCTTGAAGGTGAGCGCGCAAGCCGTAACCACGGGAATCGATTTCACGTTCACCTTTGAAGACTGGAACCTCTACGATTTTAGTCCGCACTGGCGGGATATTTGTATGGGAACGACGGCGGAGAAGCTGGAGAAGATGAGCGACCCCAAACGCCGCGCGGCAATCCGCGACGAGTATGACGCGGTTGCTCACGCAACTCGCGAAGATTTCGCCGAAGATCTTGACAATGACATCTCCGCAACCGCACTCGTTCAATTTAGAACCGTTGCCGACAATACGGTAGTGATGGTTGATAACGATGATCTGGTGAAGTACGAAGGGATGACTATTCGCCAAATTGCAGCGCAAGAGGTCAAGCATGTCTGCGACGTTATCCTGGACATTGCTGTGGCCGACGAGCTTCTGACAACTTTCGCTACCCCGCCGAACAAGTACAACCCCACGGACATCGAAAAACTGATAAAGAAACCGTACACCATCCCAGGTATTTCTGACGGCGGCGCACACATGAAATTTTCCGCCTTCGGTCGCTATGGTACGGAGTACCTCGTGCATTACGTACGCGAAGGGAAGATGGTTGATTTGGAATATGCACACTGGCATCTGAGTGCGATTCCTGCGCAATACGCGGGCTTGCACGATCGCGGCGTTATTCGCGTGGGCAGCCCCGCGGATATTCTAATCTACGATTTTGACAAGCTCGGCTGGACTGAAGCGGAGAAAGCTTTCGACTTACCGGCCGGTGATTGGCGTCGAGTCACTAAAGGAATAGGGTTTCGCTACACCTTGGTTAACGGTGAGGTGACCTTTGTTGATGGCGAGACCACTGGCGCCACACCCGGGCATCTATTGAGAAACGGGCATGCCCAACTGCTCGAAGCGTCTTTGGTATCGAGACTGCAACGGGATGATGGAGAAGCAGGAAGACGCTAGATGAACGAATCCGCGGGCCCAAATACAGGTAAAAAAAACGAAGTGCAACCTGAGTTCGACGTGGTCATTGTCGGTGCCGGGTTCTCGGGGCTGCTTTGCACCACCTATTTGACTGAAGCCGGCATAGACAATGTCCGCTTATTCGAAATGACGCCTTCAGTTGGCGGCGTATGGAGTCACGGCGGCGTGGGCGCCTATCCAGGTGCATCTTGCGATGTGTCGTCGTATGTTTACCTTCCTTTTCTAGATCGCACTGGTTTCATTCCGTCAAAGAAATATGTGAGCCAGGTCGAGATCGCGAACTACACCGAGATGTTGACTGACCATGCGGGCATTCGCGACAAGATTCGTTTCTCGCGCGAAGTCATTGAAATGAAATACCTCGGCGACAGGGACGGCGTGTGGCAAATCACTACCGTCGATGCCACAACCGGGAAACCTGCTGAGGTGGTGACCTGCCGCCACATCGTTAATGCCTGCGGGCCGCTATCGAGCCCGCGTATGCCAGAAATCCCAGGAATTGAAAAATTCCAGGGTAAAAGCTTTCATACGGCGAAATGGGACAAATCGGCGATGCTTGCCGGTAAGCGCGTTGGCGTTGTTGGCACTGGCGCGTCTGCGGCTCAGGTGATCACGAGTATCGTTGATGAGGTGAAATCCTTACATGTATTTCAACGCACCCCGACGTGGTGCATGCGGCGAGAAGATGAACCAACGCCTCCCGAACTTAACGCCAAATTTGAGGCAGGCGGTCATGGCGAAAAATTACGCTATGTTGATTGGAAAGGTGAGTATCCGCCACCCGAGGAGAAAATCGGCCTGGATTGGGACTCTCTGCATAACGAAGAACAGAACGACGCCATATGCGCAGAGCTTCGAGAACTTATCAACCACGACGTAAAAGATCCTGAGCTTGCTAAAAGGCTGACGCCCGACTATCCGTTTTTCTGTAAGCGTGCGTTATTCATAGACGATTACTACACGACGTTTAATAAATCGCATGTGACCCTGGTTGACGATAGCGGCGGTGTGGTAAGTGTCGATGAAACAGGCCTCTATATCTCGTGCGGCGAACATTACGAGCTTGATGTGATTATTTATGCCACAGGTTTTGACAGCAACTTCATTCCCTTTCCTATTATCGGCAGCAACGGCTTGACCCTGGCGGACAAGTTTGGCGCCAACGAGTCAAATAATTTTCAAATGACCCGTCCACGTTCATTGTGGGGTATCCATGTGGAGAACATGCCAAACTTCTACATGATGGTTGGACCGCAAAGCTTGAACCCGGTGGAGAATATCACCCTGTTGTGCGAACAGCAGGCGAAATACATTCGCGACCTCCTCGTCAAAATGCGCGAGGCGGGACACACCCGGGTAGAACCTTGGGAACAAGCTGTAGAAGACTGGACTGAGAAGTGTACGAAAAGCGCTGAAGGAAAGGTGTGGTTGCGCTGTAACAACTGGTATCTAAAAACGACAAAGAGTGATGTGGCCGCCGGTAGGGAACGTTCGTCGGGCATGTGGATGGAGACTTACGCAGAGTACCTCCATCATGTTTTAGGTGGCCGCGGCGGCACGCAAGATGAGTTACTTCGGTATTCGTGAAATTCGCAACGCCAGTTTTAATTCATTTTTGGCTAGTTTGGAGTAACCCAGAACAATAAGGAGAGCAACCCTGTGTCCAGCAAAGAAATTGTGTCGGGCGGCTGCGCCTGCGGTGCCATACGATATGAGTTCAGTGGTGAACCGGCAGCAGCGATTAGCTGTCACTGCCGGGATTGCCAGCGTGCCAGCGGCGCCGGATTTGCCGCATGTCTCATCGTATGGGAGGAATCATTTCGCTTTTTGTCGGGCAAACCGAAATA
>CAJQNG010000243.1 GCA_905479635.1 uncultured Boseongicola sp.
GATCCGACCTACTATGCCGCGCATATCGCCCGGGGTGACATGCATTTCAGCGCCGGCGAACACGAACAGGCGATCGTGAGGTATTTGACAGCGGTCGAACTGAATCCCAGCAGCAGCACGGCGATGGCCGTGGCAAACGACTCCTTGATCTACACAGATCGCACCGACGAAGCGATCGCCTTGATGGAGCGCGCCATCGAGGTGAACCCGATAACTCCTGGCTGGTACTTCAACAACCTGTCCCGTGCCTACTGGTTTGCCGGGCGTTGCTCCGAAGGCGAACAAGCGATCCGAAAACGCGCAAGGCTCAGGGAATGGGACTACCGCGCCCTCATCGTCAACCTTGTCTGCCAGGACAAGCTGGAAGAGGCGCAACATGCGGCCAAACAGCTGCTTGAACTAAACCCGAACTTCACCGTCAGTGCTCACGCCGACCGAGTCCGCGGGGTTATGAACAACGAGGACTACTATCAACGATGGGTGTCCGACTTGCGCGCATCTGGTTTGCCGGAGGGCTAAGTTCTTTTGAGCGCTTCGGCTTTGTGCCGAACCCGGACATTTGGGAGCAGCTTTGCAATTGCTGCACAGTCAGCCAAAGGCAGCTTTGGCGACAAAGTGTGAATTCGCTGCAACTGCACATATGACAGCTATACTGCGCATTGCGAACTTTCATTCTGGATTGCACACAAATCGCACACACAATTTGGCTAAGACCTTGTTGGGCCGACGCGCGTTTTGTGACCGGTCAGATGCTTGCAGCAAATGGCGGCGAAGAGACCTAATGGGTCTTCGGATGCCGCAACCTCTGGAATTTCACGCAAGCGTACATAGTCCCGGCGCCTTCCCGGGCGATCCCGCGCCTTATGCGGGGTCGGACTGCTTAACCTTTATGAACCTTCGCCTTCGCGACGCCGACGGCTTTACGGGCCATGGATTTACCGGTCGCTTCCTTGCGCGTGAAGTAGCCGTTTTTCTGAACCACACGGTCGCCCCAGCATTGCCCGCGACTTCGGATGATCCGGTCGGTGTTCTTATGTAACAATTCAACCCGCGCGCGATGACGGGCGTTGTCGTCTCGGCCCTTTCAGCGCTCGATATCGCCCTGACAGACCTTCAGGCAATGCGCGCGCGCATCAGCCTATCGAAACTCCTGGGCGGCACCCGGACAATGGCACCTGTCCATGTCACCTGTGGCTTTCCGGCTTTGGACATTGATGCGCTGGTCGAAGCTTGCGGACGCGAAGTGGCCTCGGGCGCCAAAGGGGTCAAGGTTCTGGCTGCAGCCAAAGGGCGCAGCATCGCCGAAGATGTAGAGCGGCTTAGGGCCGTCCGTGATGAAATCGGCGATCAAGGAGATCTGATCGCCGATGCGAATTGCGGGATGGATTTTGACACGGCCAAAGACTTTGCGCGCCACCGCGGATCTGAACCTTGCCTGGTTGGAAGAACCTGTACGCGCCAATGATCGCTATGCACTTTCGCTACTTGCCAGCCTGAATATCGTGCCGCTTGGTGCCGGGCACATGGAACAAAGTACCGATCGAGACCTCTGCATAATTCGGGATTCCACTGACGCTGGGTTTTTGCTATCCATTTTCAAGCGATTTTGGATGTTGGTATGGACCTGTTTTTGCAAGAGAGCGCTCGCCGGATTGGTGATGATGATGTGCTCGCGAAAGTTGATGCACTGCTGGACTGGCCTGCGTTTTCTCCGATCCTGAAACGCGGTTTGAGGAGAACCGGTATCGGGCCGTCCGGATATGACCCGCTGGTTCTGTTCAAGTGTCTACTGGTTGGTCAGTAGCACGGGTGGACCTGTCGCGGTTTGATGCCGCTCCTTTGATAGCATTTACTGCAACAAAGGAGACGAACTATGGGACATGGAAGAACCGGCGAATTCCGCAAGGATACGGTGAGGATTGTGCTGACCAGTGGGCTTACGCGCAAGCAGGTGACCGATGATCTGGGTGTTGGCTTGTCGACGCTGAAGAAATAGATCACGGCGCATCGAGGCATGGACGTGGTGCAGTTGTAGAGCGCCGCCGGACTAAGACTGCGACGCACCTCTGCCATTGGCATCCCAGCCTCCTGCTCCTTTATCATTCCCCCTCTCGGGATATTGCTGCGCGATACGCTGCCGGGCAGTGGATAATTTGCGTCTCTGTAAAGCGGCTCTTTCGCATCTGTCTGCTCCTTCAAAAGGTTGAGTAAACTCAACATCAAAGTCAGGGAAGGTTCGGGGGGGCAGGCCACTCTTGCAAAATCCATCCAAAGCCCCGCACACTTCATTAGACAATTCGACCATTTGTAAGGAGAATAGCTATGAACTTCTTGACTGACAGATTCCTTGTTTCAGCCGACCGTTTTGACGGACCGATACTGGTGACCGGTGCAGGTGGATGCATCGGCGCTTGGACCGTTGCTATTCTCAGCCGCTCTGGCGTGCCCTGCGTTGCTGCCGATTTGCAGGATGACCGCACCCGCCCATCGCTGGTGATGGGCGCGGATGCGGCAGGCGCCCTGACTTGGGAAGTCCTGGATGTCACCGATGCCACACGTGTCGCGGAAGTTGTCAAATCGCACGGGATCCGGACAATTATTCATCTGGCTGGACTTCAAGTGCCGTTTTGCGCCGCAAACCCAGCGCTCGGTGCTCGCGTAAATGTGGAAGGCACCATCAATATGCTAGAAGCTGCGCGTCATGCAGAGATCAAACGCATAACCTATGCTTCATCCATCGCATCGGTATCGTTCCCGCCTGGTGGACCTTACAAGGAAACTCTTTACGGCGCGTACAAATTGGCCAATGAAAATACGGCTTATGTTTATTGGAACGATTGGGAAGTTCCCTCGATAGGTCTTCGCCCGAACGTTGTTTATGGTGTGGCACGGGATCAGGGGATGAGCTCTTTGAACACCGCCGGCATACAGGCCGCCGCAATGGGGCTTCCATTTGAGATCCCATATACAGGCTCATACAGCTGGCTATATGCGGGGGAAGCAGCGGCGGCTTTTATCGCAGCGGTCAGCCAAGCAGGTGAAAGCGCATCGGTATTTGATCTTAACGGGCGTTGCGAGACGATCGAAAACGGACTGAGTATTCTGCGGGGTTTGGACAGTGGCATGGCCGTGACCGCCAAGGGCGATCCATTTCCATTTCCAGCTGATTTAGACGAGGCCCCTCTTTGGGCTAGTGTCCCGAAATATCCACATGTCTCTGTGCAGAACGGTATCGAAGACACATACCGCGCGTTCAAACAGCTTATCGCAGATGGGCAAGTCACCGCATTGCCAGGTTGAGCGGGTCGAGACCAACTGACGCCGCGGTTTAGATTTGGCTTTGCGCTGACCGTGACGTCAGGGGCCATATACGTCTACACATGACACCACCCAAAAGTCTGTTCAGGCGAATACCTCTATACTGCCAAGGCAGACTTACCCATCAAAGCTTTATCGACAGCGTGCGCACAATGGCGGCCTTCGCGGATCGCCCAGACCACAAGCGACTGGCCACGCCGCATGTCACCAGCGGTCCAGACTTTGTCATGGCTGGTTTTGTAGGCGGTCGTGTCGGCAAGCACATTCTGGCGGGCGTCGAGTTCGACGCCAAGATCTGCAATCATGCCCTCGATCGTTGGAGACACGAAGCCCATTGCTAACAATGCAAGATCAGCGCGCAAAACGAACTCGCTGCCTGCGACGGGTTGAAATTTTTCGTCGACGCGGATGCAATGCAATGCCTTAACCTGATCGTTCGCGCCTTCGAACCGTTGGGTCATGACCGAAAATTCGCGGCCCGCACCCTCTTCCTGACTGGAAGACGTTCGCATTTTCAAAGGCCAGTTGGGCCAGGTCAGCAGCTTGTTTTCGCGATCCGGCGGCGTTGGCATGATTTCAAGCTGCGTGACCGAAAGCGCACCTTGGCGGATCGACGTACCAATGCAGTCTGATCCGGTATCGCCGCCACCGATGACGACCACATGCTTGCCACCAGCCAGAATTGGCACAGCATCTTGCGGCTCTTCAGAAACGCGGCGGTTTTGCTGTGGCAGGAACTCCATCGCAAAATGCACGCCCTCTAGGTCGCGACCCTCGATTGGCAGATCACGGGGATTCTCGGCGCCGCCGGACAGGATGACGGCATCATGTTGATCGACCAAAGCGTCGATAGCGAGATCCTTGCCCACATGAACGCCCAGATGAAACACGACGCCCTCTGCAGCCATTTGCACGGCGCGGCGGTCAATATGGGTTTTTTCCATCTTGAAATCAGGGATCCCATAGCGCATCAGCCCGCCGATTTTCTGTGTCTTCTCATAAATGTGCACGTCGTGGCCCGCCCGGGCGAGCTGCTGGGCCGCGGCCATACCGGCTGGCCCAGCGCCAATAACCGCGATCTTCTTGCCCGTTTTGTGGACCGGAACCTGTGGCTCGATCCATCCGTTCTCCCAGGCCTTGTCTACAATGGCGCATTCGATGGACTTGATCGTCACCGGGCTGTCTATCAGGTTCAAGGTACAGGAGGCTTCGCAGGGAGCCGGACAAATTCGCCCTGTGAACTCGGGAAAGTTGTTGGTGGAATGCAGGTTGTCTGAGGCCGCACGCCAATCCCCATCATAAACCAGATTGTTCCAGTCCGGGATCTGGTTGTCCACCGGACACCCCTTCAGACCTTTCTGATCGTGACAAAAAGGAATACCGCAGTCCATGCACCGGCTGGCCTGATCGCGCAGCGTCTGCTCTGGCAGGGGAATTATGAATTCTTTGTAGCTACGCGTGCGGTCAGAGGCGGGGCGGTATTTTCTGTCCTGCCGGTCGACCTCAAGAAAGCCTGTCACTTTACCCATAATTTCTTACTCCGCTTCGGACGCCACAGCGTGCCTTGAGTTGTTGATCACGCCGCCGGATTAGCGGCCATCTGCGCTGTTTCGATCTCTTCGAGGGCCCGGCGGTATTCCGTGGGCATGACTTTCACGAATTTCGGACGAAACTCTTCCCAGTTTTCCAGTATGTGGGCGGCTTGTTTTGAGCCGGTGTAGTACCGATGGTTTTCAATCAACTGGCGCAAGCGCTCGTCATCATGTTGGGTCATGTCATTGGACACATCGACCCGGCCATGGTGTTCGATATTCCCGCCGATATGGTGCTGGGATTCCATCAGGTTGTCTTCTTCGGGCACAGGTTCCAACTCGACCATGGCCAGGTTGCACCGACTGGCAAAGGTGCCGTCCTCGTCCAATACATAAGCGATACCGCCGGACATTCCCGCAGCGAAGTTACGCCCGGTGTAACCCAGAACCGCCACAACGCCGCCAGTCATGTATTCGCAGCCATGATCGCCAACTCCTTCGACAACCGCAGTGGCCCCAGAGTTGCGCACCGCAAACCGCTCGCCAGCCACACCGCGCAAATAGCATTCACCCTCGATGGCGCCGTAAAGCACGGTGTTACCAGCAATGATCGACTCGCTTGGGTCGATCTGAACGGCACTCTTTGGCGGGTAAATGATCAACCTGCCGCCGGACAGCCCCTTGCCGATATAGTCGTTGCCTTCGCCCTCGACCTCCAACGTGACACCGCGCGAAACCCAGGCACCGAACGCCTGTCCGGTCGTACCGGTCAACTTGATATGGATGGTGTCATCCGGTAGCCCTGCATGCCCATAGCGTTTGGCAATTTCACCCGACAACATCGCCCCGACAGAACGGTTCCGGTTTGCAATCTTCATATCCAGCTTAACGGGTTCGCGGTTTTCCAACGCGGGCTGAGCGAGGCGGATGAATTCGCGGTCCAGTACATCGTCGATATGATGTACTTGGGATTCGCAGTGATAGATCGGCACATCCTCGCCCATCTCGGGATCGAAGAACAACTTGCTGAAATCCAAGCCCCGCGCCTTCCAGTGGTCGATAGCCCGATCGCGATCCAACACATTAAGCTGGCCGATCATTTCGTCCATGGTGGCAAAACCGAGCGCGGCCATGAGCTCCCGGACTTCTTCGGCCACGAAGAAGAAGAAATTGATCACATGCTCAGGCTGACCGGTAAAGCGTCTGCGCAGCACCGGGTCCTGGGTTGCGACACCCACTGGGCAGGTGTTCAGGTGACACTTTCGCATCATGATGCAGCCAGAGGCGACCAGCGGCGCAGTCGCAAATCCGAACTCATCAGCACCCAGCAATGCGCCTATGACCACATCTCGTCCCGTACGCAATCCGCCATCCACCTGCACAGCGATCCGCGAACGCAATTTGTTGCGCAGCAGGGTCTGGTGCGTCTCGGCAAGCCCGATCTCCCAAGGAGAACCGGCATGTTTGATGGATGTGAGTGGACTCGCACCTGTCCCTCCCTCCATTCCGGAGATTGTCACGTGATCCGCTCGGGCCTTGGCTACACCGGCGGCAACCGTACCTACACCGACTTCTGAGACGAGTTTCACCGAGATATCTGCACGCGGATTGACGTTTTTGAGATCATAGATCAGCTGCGCCAAATCCTCGATCGAATAGATATCATGATGCGGCGGTGGTGAAATCAGCCCGACGCCAATTGTTGAGTGGCGCACCTTTGCGATCACCGCATCGACTTTATGGCCGGGCAGCTGACCGCCTTCGCCGGGCTTGGCTCCCTGCGCCATCTTGATCTGGATCATGTCAGAATTGGCCAAGTATTCCGTCGTTACACCGAAGCGGCCAGAGGCAACCTGCTTGATCGCCGAGCGCTTGCTGTCGCCGTTTGCCATCGGCGTAAAGCGCTCGACCTCTTCGCCGCCTTCGCCGGTATTGGATTTTCCGCCGATCCGGTTCATCGCGATCGCAAGGTTTTCATGTGCTTCCGCCGAGATCGAGCCATAGGACATGGCCCCGGTTGCAAATCGTTTAACGATATCCAGTGCGGGCTCAACTTCCGAAAGCTCCAGCGGCTTGCGTCCGGTTTCTTCGGCAGGGCGCAGGCGGAACATACCGCGGATCGTCAAAAGCCGCTGCTGCTGTTCATTGATCGATTTCGCGTAGGCACGGTATTTGTCTTGGCTGTTGCCACGGACCGCGTGCTGAAGGTTGCTTACCTCGTCAGATGTCCAGGCGTGGGCCTCGCCGCGTTGTCGCAGGGCGTAGTCGCCGCCGACATCCAGAGAGTGACGAAGAACCGGCACATCGCCGTAAGCTTCCTGATGGCGGCGAACGGTCTCAACCGCAAACTCGCCCAATCCGATGCCTTCAATCTGGCTGGCCGTCCCGGTAAAATACTGGCTTACGAAATCCGACGCGAGACCAATGGCGTCAAAAATCTGTGCCCCGCAATAGGACTGATAGGTCGAGATGCCCATTTTCGACATTACCTTAAGCAAACCCTTGTCGATGGATTTGATATAACGCTGGATGACTTCATGTTCGTCGACTTCTGGCGGAAAGGCGTCCCTGGCGTGCATATCGGCCAGCGTCTCGAACGCCAGATAGGGGTTGATCGCCTCGGCGCCGTACCCGGCCAGAACCGCAAAATGATGGACTTCGCGCGGTTCAGCGGATTCGACGACCAGCCCGACAGAGGTGCGCAGACCTTTCTTGATCAGGTGATGATGCACCGCCGCTGTCGCGAGCAGCGCCGGGACAGCAACACGCTGTTGGTTGAACTGGCGGTCCGACAGGATGATGATGTTGTCACCACTTTGCACTGCCTTCTCAGCAGCATCGCACAGCCGGTGAAGGCAGATCTGCATGCCGTCTGGGCCTCGCTCGACGTCGAAGGTGGTATCCAGCACACGCGACATGAACTGGTTGTCACCGATATCGCTGATATCACGAATCTTCTGCAAATCGGAATTCCGCAGGATCGGCTGCCGCACTTCCAACCGCTTTTTCTTAGACAGATGCTTGTGGTCAAGCAGGTTGGCGCGCGGCCCAATGAAGGACACCAGGCTCATCACAGATTCTTCGCGGATCGGGTCGATCGGAGGATTGGTCACCTGTGCGAAGTTCTGTTTGAAGTAAGTGTAAAGCAGTTTGGCCTTGCTCGACATCGCAGAAATCGGCGTGTCCGTGCCCATGGACCCAAGCGCCTCTTGCCCGGTCGTCGCCATCGGCGTCATCAACAGTTTGATATCTTCCTGAGTGTATCCAAAGGCCTGCTGCGCATCGAGCAGATCCTGACCCTGATACTTGCGTGGCGAGGATTTCAGCCCGCGAAGGTCTTCCAGAACAATCTGCGTGTTCTTGAGCCACTGGTCATAAGGATTGGCGCTGCAAAGCTGCTCTTTTATCTCTTCATCCGAAACGATGACGCCCTTTTCCAGGTCGATCAAAAGCATTTTGCCAGGCTGAAGCCGCCACTTGGTCACCACCTTACCCTCGTCAAATGGCAAAGTGCCTGCTTCCGAAGCAAGAACGACGGTGTCGTTGTCCAATACGAAATAGCGGGCTGGGCGTAACCCGTTGCGATCAAGCGTGGCACCAATCTGGCGCCCATCCGTAAACGCAATTGCAGCGGGACCATCCCAGGGTTCCATCATCGCGGCATGGTATTCGTAGAACGCCCGTCGCTGCTCATCCATCAACGGATTGCCGGCCCAGGCCTCGGGTATGAGCATCATCATCGCATGGGGCAGCGAGTAACCCCCCTGAAAAAGCAGCTCCAGCGCATTGTCGAAACAGGCGGTGTCGGACTGCCCCTCATAAGAAACCGGCCAGATCTTTTTGATATCGTCGCCAAACAGGTCGGATGAAAGCGTCGACTGGCGCGCAGCCATCCAGTTCACATTGCCGCGTAGCGTGTTGATCTCACCGTTATGAGCGACCATCCGGTAGGGATGCGCCAGCTTCCAGGACGGGAACGTGTTGGTCGAAAACCGCTGGTGCACCATTGCAAGTGCTGAGACAAACCGCTCGTCGCGAAGGTCCGCGAAATAAGGGTACAGTTGATCGGCCAGGAACATGCCCTTGTAGACGACCGTGCGCGCCGACATTGACACGGGATAGACATCTTCGCGACTGCCAAGCGCCTCGATGACTGCGTTTGAGATTTCGCGGCGCAAGACATAGATGCACCGCTCGAAATCGTCATCGCTCAACCCCGCAGGCCGAGCACAGAAAACCTGCCAATGAGCAGGTTCGGCTGCCATGATTTCCGGGTCTAAAGACAGGCTGGTATTGTCGGTTGGAACCGACCGCCAACCGATCACCTTTTGATCAGCACTCTCGGCGATGCGTTCGATAGTGAGCTTGATCTGATCTTGCAAAGCAACTTCCTGGGGCATGAAGAAGAACCCAAGGCTGTAGTCGCCCGCTTTTGGAAGTTCGAATCCCAGTCCGAGGCATTCATCGGCCAGAAAGTCGTGCGGGATCTGGACCAGAATGCCTGCACCATCGCCCATCAACGGATCGGCGCCAGTGGCTCCTCGATGCTCGAGATTCTCGAGAATCTGAATGCCATCCACGATGATTTTATGGGATTTAACTCCCTTGATATTCGCGATGAAGCCAAGACCACATGCATCATGTTCGTTGCGCGGGTCGTAAAGGCCCCCTGGTAGGTTGCGTTTTTCGGCGTATTCGTTGGTCATTTTATATCTCTTAGCTAGTCGGGTGCCGTCGGTTGGTTTTCCAGTCATCGCACGCGTAAACACACCCGCTTGAACAACCGAAATGGCAGTATCAAATTAAACAGATCTGCTCGTTCTCCCACCGTCCTGAGGGTTTAGGCTCGGACGTATTTCCTTTATTTGCTTGATAGTCATCAAGCAGCGTGACGCGAAAGCAGCCGAAATTCCTCTCCCAAACTCTAGCAGGTGAGTTTAATCTGACAATGCCAATTTCAATCCTGTCTTTGGATCCCGTGTCTTCTTGACGAAGCTTTCCAGCACCTCCCCTTCGCGAGAAACGGCACGCCAAAGATAGTGCCGGCGCCGCCCCAGTTCACTTACCGGCCAGAAAACTCGTCGTAGGCCTCGAGCGCTTTTGCGCCAAAAGCAATCGATGGTCCGCCACCCATATAGCCGATCATCGCAAGGGCCTCACACAGCTCTTCGCGGGTTGTCTTCAGCCGAACCAATGATTTGATATGAAAGCCAATGCAGCTGTCGCACCGGGTTGAAATTGCGATGCCTAGCGCGATCAACTCTTTGGTTTTCTCGTCCAACACACCCGACTTCTTGGCTGCGACAGACATGGCATTGAACCCTACAAACATATCTGGCGTTTCTTTTTGCAGCACCCCTATACGAGCGGCGGTTTCACCCAAAAATTTGGTCCAGTTCATGATTTCACTTTCTCTTTGGTAGGACTGCGGGATAGCCAAGTGCATGAGACTTGAAAACATGACCTGGCTTGAAGTTGAAACGTATATTGCGTCGCGACAAGGCGTCATTCTGCCAACCGGCTCGATTGAGCAGCATGGGCCAATTGGCTTGATTGGCACTGACGCCATCTGTGCACGCGAAATTTCGTGGCGTGCCGCGGATCAATGTGGGGCCATTGTGGCCCCTGAATTGGCTTATGCGCCGGCCCCGTTTAATATGGGATTTCCCGGAACAGTCTCGTTGAGTATCGAGGTGTACACTGAGCTTGTGCTTCAGGTGATATCTAGTCTGGCGCATCATGGGTTGAACAAGATTTATATTTTGAATGGTCATGGTGCCAATCTCGCGCCCCTGCGCGAGGCCGCGGGCAGGACCAACGCAGAGGTGCGCATTCGCAGCTGGTGGGATTTTGAAAGCGTCAACGCATTGCGCAGTGAATGGTACGGCGATTGGGAAGGCATGCACGCGACGCCGTCCGAGGTGTCGATCACACAGCATACGCATCGACGTATTGAAGCTCCCGATCTGGCGGCGCCTCGCAAACTGACTCAAGACTATATTCGGGCGCATGCCGGGGACCGGCATGGGGCGCCTGAGGCACATCGCCGTGACTTTCCTGATGGTCGGGTTGGGTCCCATTCTGGGCTCGCGCGGCCAGAACATGGGATATTGCTGCTGAAATCAGCGGCCGATGCCCTGGCTGCCGATTACCTGTCATTTGTCGAATAGCTATTTGCTTTCGTCCGAGCCCATCTTACGCTCCAACCACCGCACAAAAAAGCTGATGATCAAGACCAGAACCAGGTATTCGAGGATCAGCAGTGAGTAGATTTCCAGTGGGCGGTACTCGGTCACCACCAACTCGTTCGCCCTGCGCGTCAGTTCCTGCATCCCGATGACCGAGGCGAAAGCTGACATTTTTACGATATAGATGAACTGGTTGGCGAGCGGCGGCAGGATGCGTTTGATCGCCTGCGGCATGACGACATAGCGCATGGTCTGTGCATAGTTCAAACCCACGGTCTTCGCGGCCTCCGTCTGGCCTTTATTGATCGACTGAATACCCGCGCGATAAATTTCGGCGGTAAACGCACTGTCTGAGATCGCCAGCGTAATAATGGCACCCCAGAAAGCATCAATACTGACACTGATCCCGATTGATTTCAGTACGACAGGAAGCCCGTAAAAGACCCAAAAGAGCATTGGAAGCAGGGGGATGGCCCGAATAAATTCGATATAGATACGCGATGGATACCGAAGCCATCGATTGGATGACATCCCCGGAAGGGCGACAAGCAAACCGATTACCATCGATAGGGACGCGGCAATAAGCGACAACAGAATTGTCGCACCGAAGCCGTTCAGCAGGAACCTGATATTGTTGTATCCAGAGGTTGTCCTGGGATCGATAACGTACCAGCCCCAGGCTCCGGGTGCGGCGCTACAGCCCGCGACGAACAAGATGCACGCGAGAGCGATTGAGGTTTTGAGAGTCATATTGGCGCCCCTAGTGCTGCAAGATTTGGCTGAGGAATTTCCGGCAGCGTTCTGATTTTGGAGCCTCGAAGAACTCTTCGGGTTTTCCGGTTTCGATGATTTCCCCATGATCCATAAAGATCATCCTGTCGGCAGCGCGCCGAGCGAAGCCCATCTCGTGAGTCACGCAAATCATCGTCATCCCATCCTCGGCCAGATCAACGATCACATCCAGGACTTCCGAAATCATTTCTGGGTCAAGCGCAGACGTTGGCTCATCAAACAGCATGATCTTGGGCTCCATGCAGAGCGATCTTGCGATCGCTACGCGCTGTTGCTGGCCGCCCGATAGCTCACTTGGCTTTTTATGTGCCTGATCAGGAATGCGTACGCGCTCCAAGTATCGCATCGCGCGTTCCTCGGCGTCCACCTTGGACATGCCGCGAGCCTTGATCGGGCCCAGCGTCAGATTTTGGAGAATGGTCAGATGTGGGAACAGGTTGAATTGCTGAAAAACCATACCAACTTCGGATCGGATCTCATGAATAGACTCGTCGTCCTTCATCTCGATCTCATCGACAATAATCTGGCCAGAATCGTGCACCT
This sequence comes from uncultured Boseongicola sp., assembly GCA_905479635.1. Classification (GTDB taxonomy): domain Bacteria; phylum Pseudomonadota; class Alphaproteobacteria; order Rhodobacterales; family Rhodobacteraceae; genus Boseongicola. Next base: position 12,374 of record CAJQNG010000243.1, read on the forward strand.
CAAGGGAATTCACGCATCGGATCAGAGTAGACTTGCCTGATCCTGAGGGGCCGCAAACGACAATGCGTTCGCCGTGGTCAACCGTCAGATTTATATCCTTTAGCGCCTGATAGGACCCATACCATTTGTTAAGCGCATGAATTTCAATCGCTTTGCTTTTATTCGACATGAGCCACTCCTTGAAACTTTCCTCAGAGTCATTAACACTTGATATTTGATATGGCTCTATACGAAATACGTAATGTATAGACATAATTCGTTTGCTTCTAACAAAACGACCTAAATTGGGGAAACTTTATGCGACTTTTGAAAAAGCTGGGCCTGGTGGCGGCCTGTATGACGACGCTGATTGGCGCGCCAGCCAACGCCCAATCCGCATTGAATGACATTCTGAGCAATGGTGTTCTAAAAGTAGGTACAACCGGTGACTGGAACCCAATGTCGGTCCGCGATCCTGCCACCAATTCATACGTCGGATACGACGTAGATGTCATGACCCAACTGGCCGCAGACCTTGGCGTTGAGCTTGAGTTTGTGCCGACTGACTGGAAGACGCTCGTCAATGGTGTGGTCGCAGGAAATTATCACATCACGGGTTCCGCCTCAATCAGCCCTGCGCGCTTGAAAGCAGCTGGTTATTCCAACAGCTATATCTCGGTTGAGATATTGCCCTTTACCACCGCAGACAAAATCGACCGCTTCAACGGCTGGGACTCGATCAATTTGCCCGACGTAAAAGTCGCCGCCACACTGGGAACCACCTTTGAGAAAAGCTCGCGCGAATGGTTCCCAGACGCCGAAATTACTGTCGTAGAAGCGCCTGCTATCGGGTTCCAAGAGGTCCTGTCAGGTCGTTCAGATGTATTCATCACGTCAAACATCGAAGGTGCCACTTTGTTGGCTAAGTTCCCGAACTTGCGTCAGATCGAGACGACTGAAGCGCGCGCACCAACACCCATCGCGATGCTTTTGCCGCAGACAGATCAAGTATGGATCAACTATGTGAACAGCTGGGTTGAACTGCAGAAAACGCGCGGCTTTTTTGAAACCACTGCTGCGAAATGGGGCCTATAAGGGCGCCAAAGTATAGAAATCACATACTGCGTGGTGAGACCGCGGCGTTTGGACAAAGCGCCGCGGTTTTTTTTGGCAAAACCGCGGTTTCTTGATCGAGCGCCAGACGTCGCTCGTTCAGGCTAGCGTTTGCCAATTTGAAACCTGACTTGAAGTCAGTGATATAACTGGTCTGTCCGCGCAAGGGAGTCATCCAGATGACCATCGATAACCGTCGCATCGACATGCACTCGCATTTCTACGGTGGGGGCCTGGTGGATACGTTGCGCGCTCGGAAAAAGCGCCCGTATCTGCGCACGCGCGGCGATGGTGTGACCGTGATGGTTGCTATGAATGGCGAATTTCCTTTCACCGAGCATTACCACGACTATCGCGTTGGATTGGCCGAGATGAAGGCCGCTGGACTAACGCACCGTATGTTGACGTTTCCGGGCGCTTTGGGAGTTGATCTGATGCCCGCGCACGAAATCGCTACGGCCATCTCAGCGTACAATGACTATTTGGCGCAACTCACGCATGAGACGGATGGCGTGCTGATAGGATTGGCGGGCGTTCCGCTCGACGACATGGATCTTGCCTGCGCCGAGGTGAGGCGTATCCGGCGCGATCTTGGTCTTCCCGGTATTATCCTGCCCTCGAACTATTTCAATTCGCTGGAAGAAGCTGATGAGTTGCGACCTCTTCTGGCGGCGGCCAATGAATACGGCTGTCACATTATGCTGCATCCGGGACTGAAAGTCGGCCAGGAGCCCCCTGCCCGGCCTGCGGACAACGTGCAATACCGGCTCTCCGCTGTGGATTTGCAATCCAGTGCGTCGCAGGCTGCGCTGACTGTGATCCTCTCGGATATGCTGGACGAATACCCCAACATCACGTTCCAGATCGTCAATCTTGGCGGGACGTTACCGTTCATATTTGAGCGGATCGAGAGCATCGCGCGGCACCGCAACCCCAATGAGCCTTTCCCGACAGAGCGTTTGCGCCGCTTATGGTATGATTGCGCCTCGCTAGGGCCACGGGCGTTAGAGGCGGCGGTAAAAGTGTTTGGCGCAGATCGCATAATGCTGGGGTCCGACTATCCGATCTTCAAAGACGATCCCTATGGCCACGCTGTCGTGCCCGCAGACTTAAGCGACGCTGAAAAGATGCAAGTCAGTTGGAAAACTGCGGATGATCTATTTGCCCATCTCGAAACGCTTCGACAAAGGGCCTTGGGTTAGGCGTGTTCTGTATCTTTCTGTTCGGCATCGATGAGCCGCTGCAATCGCAATCGAAACGTCTTAGCGCCCAAGTCCAGTCCAAGGTCAATGTGAGGCGTAGTCATCGCGTCCATCCCCTTGTGAACCGCTTCAAGGATTTCCTTGTCCTCGTTAAAGGCCATGATCGCGCCATCGTTCATTTGCTTAGAGATGGCCTTGTCACATGGGTCGGTGTTGCGGTGCTGGAACCAGATATATTGCGTATTGTTCTCATCCACCGGCGTCATGAAGTTGTAAGAAATATTAACGTAGGTATCGGCGACGGCGGGCTTGTCAGGTCCACCCGTACCCGTGGGCGTATAGACCGATTTGTTGAGCGCAATTGCAGGCACGCACATCTCATAATGTTGTTTACGGTCGCAAGTGCCCTCAAACCTCACGAGGTTATTATAATACGGCGAGGGTGGCTGATCATAGATCCAACGCGAGACGATCACGCCGCGGTCAGTCTTTTCCATATCGAGCGGTTGATCGCCCGTGCCGCCGCCGCCAAAGGACGTCACATGCACCCAAGCCACGTGGCTGGGATCAAGTAGGTTATCGACGACCCACAGGTAATTGCATTCAATCGAAAGCATGCCACCATCTGTATAGCCCCAGTCCGGATTGTCGAAATTCTCGATCTCAAAGATCTCATCCGGATTGGCCTTTTCCGGATCGCCCATCCAGATCCAGAGCAGGCGATAGCGATCCACGACGGGGTAGGACCTGACAACCGCGCGTCGGGGGGTCATGCCGCGCTGGGTGGGGGAATCGATACAGTTGCCGGTGCAATCAAAGGTCAGTCCGTGATAGCCACAGACCACATGATCCCCTTCAAGCTGCCCCATAGAAAGCGGCAATTTGCGGTGCGGGCAGGCATCCTCGAGCGCGGCTGGTGCGCCGTCACATTGCCTGTAGAACACAATATTTTCGCCCAGCAGTTTCTGCGCCTTGAGAGTATGTTCGTAGTCTTTGCTCCAACCAGCGACGTACCAGCAATTGCGTAAATACATATCTCTCTCCAACTCGCGTTCGTTTGAGGCAGCTTAGTCGCTTGCGCCCACAAGCTCCATTTTCATCTGCTCAGAGCGGACACTGGGACACCAAACTGATGCTCCAGAGCCAAAGCAAATGGCGCGACTTTAATTGCCAAGGATCGTCGGCAGCCTCAGCCCCTGTTCTCGGGCGCAATTCACGGCATCCTCATAGCCCGCATCTGCGTGACGCCAGACACCTGATGCCGGATCATTCCACAAGACACGTTCCAGCCGCGTGGCGGCCTCATCCGTACCATCCGCACAAATGACCATTCCTGCATGTTGACTAAAACCCATGCCTACGCCGCCGCCGTGATGGATAGACACCCACGTAGCCCCTGACGCGGTGTTGATAAGAGCATTCAAAAGCGGCCAATCCGATACCGCATCTGAGCCGTCTTTCATGGACTCCGTTTCGCGGTTTGGCGATGCCACAGAACCGCTATCCAGATGGTCACGCCCGATGACAACAGGGGCCGACAGTTCACCTGTCCGCACCATCTCGTTGAATGCCAAGCCCAGTTTGTGACGCACCCCAAGGCCGACCCAGCAAATGCGCGCGGGCAACCCCTGAAAGCTGATCCGCTCGCGAGCCATATCGAGCCAATTGTGCAGATGCGGGTCGCCCACAAGCTCTTTTACTTTAGCGTCAGTTTTGTAGATATCCTCTGGATCACCTGATAGCGCGACCCAGCGGAACGGGCCTACGCCGCGGCAAAATAGCGGTCGAATATAAGCGGGCACAAAGCCGGGAAAATCGAAGGCGTTCTTTAACCCTTCGTCTAGCGCGACTTGTCGGATGTTATTGCCATAATCAAACGTCGGCACGCCTGCTGAATGGAAGTCGCACATGGCTTTCACATGGGTCTTCATTGACGCGCGCGCCGCCTTTTCAACCGCTTTAGGATCGCTTTCGCGCGCGTTGCGCCACTGCGCCATCGTCCAGCCTTGCGGCAAATAGCCATTGATCGGATCATGCGCCGAAGTTTGATCTGTGACCATGTCAGGACGCAGGCCGCGCTTTACAAGCTCTGGAAAAATGTCAGCCGTATTGCCCAACAGGCCGACGGATTTCGCCTCACCCGATTTGGTCCACCGATCAATCATCGCAAGGGCTTCATCAAGCGTGTCAGCGCGTTCATCGACGTATTTGGTGCGCAGCCGAAAATCGATTGACTCTGGGTTACATTCTACCGCCAAACAACATGCACCCGCCATGACGGCCGCGAGCGGCTGCGCGCCGCCCATCCCACCCAGACCGCCCGTGAGGATCCATTTCCCTGTCAGCTCACCGCCGTAGTGCTGACGTCCGGCCTCCATAAAGGTCTCATAGGTGCCTTGGACGATGCCCTGACTGCCAATGTAAATCCACGATCCCGCGGTCATCTGACCATACATTGCCAGACCTTTTTTATCGAGCTCGTTGAAGTGATCCCAAGTTGCCCAATGGGGCACAAGGTTTGAGTTAGCGATTAAGACACGCGGCGCATCGGAGTGGGTCTTGATCACTGCAACAGGGCGCCCCGATTGAACGATCATCGTCTCGTCGGCTTCAAGATCCTTCAGCGTCGCAACCATGGTGTCAAAATCTGACCATGTGCGGGCCGCGCGACCAATTCCACCATAAACAACCAGCTCATGCGGGTTCTCAGCAACATCGGGGTGCAGATTGTTCATCAACATGCGCAAAGGCGCCTCCGTCTGCCAACTCTTGGCATTAAGTTCGGGGCCCGTTGGCGGGTAAACATCACGCGCATTCTGACGATCATGCATTTCAGACTCCTTTTTTGGCAAGCGCGCCACTGCGGGCGAGATTATCCAGCGTATTCAATACTTCGGCCAAAACCAGACGTAGCCTTGTGGCCCGGCCCTGGCGGTACGTCCAAGGGGCGGTTTCATCCATATACGCGCGCTGCGCCAATTCCATCTGGATGGTGTGAACGCCCAAAGAAGGTTGACCATAGTTGCGGGTCGTCCATCCACCTTTGAAACGCTCGTTCAGGACCGTGTCAAAACCGAGTGCAGCGTCGCAGCAGGCTTTGACCGTTTGCTCGATCTCAGTCGCACACGTGGTGCCTGCGTAGGTGCCAATGTTAAAAACCGGCAGAATACCATCAAAGAGGAATGGGATGTCGGACCGAATTGAGTGGCAATCAAAAAGCAAGGCCACCCCGTGCCGCGCCTTAACGCGCAGCAGCTCTTGCGCTATCGCATCATGATAAGGAGCGTGATAGGCCACGCACCGGGCCTTGATCTCAGCCTCCTGCGGAGCCTCTCCGGCCAGCCAGATTTTATGCCCATCAAAGTCCGTTAACGGACATAGCGTGGTCGTGTTCTGCCCTGGATAAAGCGATGCACCTGCCGGGTCGCGGTTGGCATCAATGACATAGCGATGCACGTTAGATTTGATAACCGTCGCCCCATTGAGCAACCCATCATATAGCTGGGCAATGTGCCAATCGGTATCAGACAGGGTCTGCCCAATTGGGTTCAACCGCTTCATCACATCATCTGGCACAAAGGTGCCGCCATGGGGCTGCGCAAGCACCACCGGGCTGTCGCCAACAATCACGTCAAAGACGTTCATACCTCGAGAGCCGGCATTGCCACTCGCGAGAGCTTTGGCAGTTCCGCTGACGAGATCAACTGGGAGGCCGCGAGGATATCGGGCGCCAGATACCGATCCTCACCCAATGTGGCCACGTCTTTGCGGAGCCGCAAAATACATTTTGAGAGTGACTCGCTTGTGGACAGCGGCGCACGGAACTCGACACCTTGGGCTGCACAAAGCAGCTCGACCCCGAGAATAGAATGCAGATTGCGCAGCATCTTTTGCAGCCGGTACGCCCCGTGCGCCGCCATTGACACATGGTCTTCTTGATTGGCCGAAGTCGGGGTCGAGTCAGTCACGCAAGGGTTAGCGAGATGCTTGTTTTCAGACATCAAAGCCGCCGTCGTGACCTCGGCAATCATATAGCCCGAATTCAGGCCGGGGTATGGCGTCAGGAACGGCGGCAAATCAAAGGACAAGGTCGGATCGACCATGAGCGCCACTCGCCTTTGCGCAATGGCTCCAATCTCAGAGATCGCAAGCGCGATCATATCAGCGGCGAAGCCTACGGGCTCTGCATGGAAATTACCGCCCGACACGATCATGTCAGCCTCGACCAAGACCAGCGGATTGTCTGTTGCGGCATTGGCCTCAATCCGAAGCGTCGCAGCCGCCTGGCGCAAGACATCCATCGCGGCGCCGGTCACTTGCGGCTGGCAGCGGATGCAGTAGGGATCTTGAACGCGGGTGTCACCATCGCGATGGCTTTCTCGGATTTGCGAGCCATCCAGAAGCGCGCGCATTGTAGCTGCGGCCTCAATCTGGCCGCGATGACCGCGTAGCGCGTGGATCTCTTGCTGCAACGGTGCGGTGGACCCCATGATTGCGTCAGTTGACATAGCCGAGGTTACTAGCGCGGCCTGCCCGGCCTCCCATGCCATGAACAAGCCGCTAAGCGAGAAAGCGGTTGAGAATTGCGTGCCGTTGATGAACGCCAAGCCCTCTTTGGGGCCCAGCGGGATGGGCTCTAGCCCGGCCTTGTCCAGTGCGTCGCAGCCCTTCATTACAGTGCCCTGAATTTCCGCCTCGCCCTCGCCGATGATCACAGCGGCCATATGCGCAAGCGGGGCCAAATCGCCTGACGCCCCAACCGAGCCCTGGGCAGGAATAACCGGCGTCACACCGCGCGCCAGCATATTTTGCAGCATTTCGATTAGCGACCACCGCACGCCCGAAGCACCACGCCCCAAGGACAAAAGCTTGAGCACCATGATAAGCCGCGCGTGGGCGCGCGAAATCGGTTCTCCCACACCGCAACAATGGGACAAGATCAGGTTACGCTGAAGCGTTGCCGTGTCTTTATTTTCGATCTTGATACTTGCCAGTTTACCAAAGCCCGTGTTGACGCCGTAAACCGGAGTATTCCCCCGCGCGGCCTTTGCGATCTTGGCCGCTGCATTTTCGACCGCATCCCTGCACGACAGATCAAGTGTAACAGCCGCCTCTTCGCGAAACACGTAAGACAGGTCGTTCAGTGTGACCGCCCCCGGCGTCAAAATCATCGTGGCCAAAATTCACCTCCAAAAATGCGCGTGTGAAGCGGGTTGAACCCGATCCGGTAGGCAAGCTCTGCCGGGTGTTGTGCATTCCAGACCGCAATATCTGCACGCAGGCCCGGTGCGATCATGCCGCGATCCGAAAGACCAAGCGCGCGTGCGGCGTTGCGTGTGGCCCCGGCAAGTGCTTCCTGAGGTGTCATGCGAAACAGGGTCGATGCCATGTTCATCGCCAGCAAAATGGACGTCATCGGCGAAGAACCGGGATTGGCGTCAGTGGCTACCGCCATAGGCACATGATATTTGCGGAGCAGGTCAATCGGCGGCATTTGCGTTTCGCGCAGCGTATAGAAGGCGCCAGGAAGGATCACAGCCGTTGTCCCTGCCGCAGCCAAGGCTGCAGCCCCATCCTCGTCAAGATATTCGATGTGGTCGGCAGAGAGCGCACCATAGCCTGCCGCCATCTTGGCCCCCCCAAAGTTGGATAATTGCTCAGCATGAATCTTGATGGGTAAGTCCAATGCTTGGGCTACAGCAAAGACCTGAGCAACCTGCGTTGGCGAAAAGGCGATCCCCTCGCAAAAGGCGTCCACGGCATCCACCAGCCCTTCAGCATGGGCTGCGCGCAACGCGGGGAGGCAGACTTCGGCAATATAGGCATCGTCGCGCCCGGCATATTCGGGCGGCACCGCATGTGCGCCAAGGTAAGTCGTTTTGATCGTCACCGGCCGCAGATCCGCCAAACGCCGTGCCGCGCGCAGCATCCGCAACTCGACATCGGTGTTCAGACCATATCCCGACTTGATTTCGACGGTACAAACGCCTTCGGCGATCATCGCATCCAGCCTTGGCAGTGCGTCCGCAACCAATTCATCTTCGGTAGCGCGCCGTGTTGCTGTTACGGTCGAAATGATGCCGCCGCCTGCCCGCGCAACCTCTTCATAAGACGCCCCGTTCAAGCGCATCTCAAATTCCATCGCCCGATGACCACCAAAAATCAAATGCGTGTGGCAGTCGATTAACGCTGGCGTCACCAATCGGCCACCCAGGTCGACTCCATCGCCATGCCTATAATCTGATGGCATATCCGCATGCGCACCAACCCAAGCGATGGCCTCGCCGTCCAGCACAATCGTGTTGGCGCCGGTCAAACCATAGGGCGCGCGCCCTGACTTCATGGTGGCAACGCAGCAATTACTGAGGATCGTTTGGGACAATTAATTCCTCATATTCAAATACATCTTGTCACGCAGATTGTATGGTCTTAGGATTTTTATGTCCATTCATAATAGGGAGGGTGTATGGAGGTTTTCGCAAGACGGGCCTATCTCCAGACTGGCTGGTCGAAAGACGTGCGCTTGACTTTGCAGGCAGGAAAAATTGCGGAAATCGCAACATCTGCGCAGGCCGAGCCTGGGGATATCCGTGTCGATACGCTCCTTCCTGCGCTGTCAAACTTGCACAGTCACAGCTTTCAGCGGGCGATGGCGGGCATGACTGAATTTCGCGCCAAGGGGCGCGAGAGCTTTTGGACATGGCGCGACTTGATGTACAGATTTCTTGATCACCTGACCCCGGACCAAATTGGCGTGATTGCCGGCATGGCGTTTATGGAAATGCAGATGGCCGGCTATGCCGCTGTGGGTGAGTTTCACTACATTCATCACGCGCCGGGCGGTCGGGCATACAATGATCCAGCCGAACTGTCGGCGCAAATCATGAAGGCCGCGGCTCAGACCGGAATAGGGCTCACGCACTTGCCCGTCCTTTATACCTACGGGGACGTCGGGCAGGCGCAGCTTGCTGGAGGCCAGCTTCGATTTGGGAATACCGTCGATCAATTTGCAGAATTGGTTGAGCGATGCAAGGCGGCGGCCAAAGCGATGCCGAGCGACACATGCGTTGGAATCGCCCCGCATTCGTTGCGCGCGACGTCGCCTGCTGATCTTGCACGCATTGGCGCGCAAACGCCGACAGGGCCCATTCACATCCACATCGCAGAGCAGCTGAAGGAAGTGGAAAGTGTGCAGGACGTCCTCGGCGCACCTCCCGTGGCATGGCTGCTGGACAATACAGACGTTGATCACCGTTGGTGCCTTATCCACGCGACGCACATGACCCAGGTTGAAACGATCGGCCTGGCCAAAACCGGTGCGGTTGCTGGGCTTTGCCCTGTGACAGAGGCGAATTTGGGCGATGGCATTTTCAATGGCAAGGAATACCTGAACGCGGGCGGCACGTTTGGGATCGGCACGGATTCAAACGTGAATATCGCAGTGTGCGAAGAATTGCGGCTCCTCGAATACTCCCAGCGTTTAAAGCACCGCGAACGAAATATTTTAGGCGTCGAAGACCGCTCAACCGGGGAAGCCTTGTATGTCGGAGCGGCGAAAGGCGGAGCGCAGGCGCTGAACCGAAATGCAGGTGTGATCGCGCTAGGACGACTAGCTGATCTGGTCGCGATTGACAGCAACGACCCTACGCTCTGCGCGCTGACAGACAGCCAGTTATTGGACGGATACCTGTTTGCGGCGAATGACTGTGTCGTCACTGATGTTTGGTCCGCCGGGCGACACCAGGTGCAGGGCGGGCGCCATGTGGCCCACGATAATATCGTGGAGCAATACCGGGCCGTCATGGCGACGCTGACCGAAACGTTTGGCTCGGTTTGAACTGGTCAAAATTACGGAAGTGAATATGGTTTTTGCCGCGGCCATCAGAGGATTAGAGGTGGCGATAAGGCGCCGTCGGATGGCGGAAGATGCGATCAAGAGCGCTAAATTTGTCTATCCGCTCCGAGATTTTGGGCAGTCCTAATTCTCATACTGGTTAGTCTGCCGGCAGCGGGCGCTAAGGGCGGGAAAGCTGGAGAAGTCGCATTGCGTATCAACATCGGCCAAGCTTAGGCGCCAGGCAAATCCATCAGGCCCAGCCCTTTAGGCACTTTCGCGCGTTATTCCGCCGCCGTTCTTCCACGGCACGGCGATCAGTTCATCGGCGTCGATGAACGTCAGATCACCCATACGACAGCTTTCCAGATGCGGCCTGACCCACTCGTGTGGTTGGGTTTTGAAAGGCGGTCTGCATATCGGGATAGGCTTCTAGGAGATCTGTACCTCCAGAAAGCCTTTCGGGATGCAATCTGCCGCTCTCCCAGACGGCGGCGCCATCGATACGAACAGTTGCATCCAGAACATTCAGGGAAATCTCACCCGGTGGGTAGGCACCGCATGTATGGAAATGGAGCAGCCGTGGATTGCCGAACGCGGCGCCGCTCCAGCGCTCAAAATTGCGGCCTGCCGGCTCCAGATATTCACAGCCCGGATGAATGCCGGCATGCCACGAGTGTACAAAATAGGTGTCGATCTGGTACTTGTTACCAACGAATTCATAGTGCGCCTTGGCCGCCGAAACATCTGCCGCCGACCCTTCAAAACCGGTAATTCGCGAATTCTCGAAATTCACAAAAAGCGTTTCTTTCAATTCGCACGACCAGGGCGTGTAATACTGCGATCCAGTCCCGGTGAGAAATCCGTTTTGTGCGATGCGCCCGTGAAACCCCTTTGCAGGGACCGGTGTAAACACCGAAACCGGAAAACGTTTGAGGGTCGTATCGCCGCTTGCCTCTGAAAAGGCCATGGGATTCCCCTTGAAGTCGGTTCCGGCCGGGCAGGTCACATGTATGTCTGTTGACCCCGCAAGTGCCGTGTTGGTCAACGACCTGAGCCTTTCGAACGCCCGCCAATCAATCGTTCCGAACGCAGAGGCAAGCGTCTCTCGGTCCAAGGCATAACTGATGATTTGGCGTTTCGACGAATTCAGAGGACGAAACCTAATTTGGTCGCCCAACCGCGCAAAGAAAACGGTGCGATCCGCCGCGTCTATTTTCCCCAAAAGGGTCTCGTCCGGATCGCTGACGTCGCGATTAAAAGGGACGCCGTGCATCTGTGACTCCAGGCCAAACTGGACAGCGGCATCCTTAATGACGCCCGCCAATTTGGTGTCGTAATATCCATCCTCCACAGCCTCGTAGATGAGGAGGAGTTTGTGCCCGGGCTGGCATTGGGCGCAATTTATCAACAGATTGCGTGCACCCTCGGCCAGACGATCTTGAAAGTCGCTCAACGGCATACACCCTTCGCATTCACTTTATTTTCGGCGGATCCCCATTGTGATGATAATGGCTATGTCGAAAGCGTAACTACTCTCACGCTTTTAGGCTATCGCTTTTTCAATTTGTTAGCCATTGGCCCAGCCAATGGTTTGTGGCAGCGACGCCTTGTATGGTCTAGTCAAAAGCCTTTATAAACACGTACATAATAAGACGCCAGGAGGTGGACTATGCGATCGAGCTATCGCGACATTAAGGCCATCGTGCTGACTCGCATTCGCGCGAACATCTGGCCTCCCGGCGCCAACTTGCCGGGCGAGATTGAGCTAGCCAAGGAATTTGGCTGCGCTCGGGCGACCGTAAACCGCGCCATGCGTGAATTGGTCGACGACGGCATCCTTGAGCGCAAACGCAAAGCCGGAACAAAGGTTAAATCATCCCCCACGCGTCGAGCACAATTCTCAATCCCGATCATTCGCGAAGAGATCACCAACACAGGAGCGGACTATCGATATGTTCTTTTAGAGCGCCAGACGATTACGGCCCCCGGATGGTTGCGATCGCGGGTCGAGATTCCAAAAGGTCAAAAAGTCCTGCACCTACGATGCATGCATTACGCGGGCAGAAACCCTTACCAGTTCGAGGATCGCTGGATCAATCTTGCAGCTGTTCCGAACGCGGCCGAATATGACTTTGAAGACATCGGGCCCAATGAATGGCTTGTGCGCGAAGTGCCTTTTACAGACGGTGAACTTGTGTTCTCAGCAACCAACGCATCAAGTGAGATCGCAAATTTCCTTAACACAACGGACGGCACCGCGATCTTCACGATAGAACGTACGACTTGGCTGGATAAGGTAAACGTAACCTATGCGCGGCTCTATTTCTCGAGAGACTATAAGATGACAACGCGTCTGTGACGCGCGACGGGATGGATGCCCCGTCGGTCGGCCGGGAAAGCGACAGATTGATCACTCTGGATGCGTTGCGATCGCTGCCTGGCCAAAACAACTGCTGCGCAGCTTTTGCGGGGTGTGCTTTCTGCTTAAAGCCCTTTTCGGGCGCTGAAATTACTTGGGTGCCACTCAAAACCTCAGCCACCTCCCCTTTCTATTGTCACTTGTGTAAGTTGGTCGACGAAAAGACCGTTGCGATTAAATCGGTTGGGGGGGGATCCGTAAGATGACTTCGACGTTTTTGGTGTTTGCGGGGGTCATCGCCCATTTTGCGCTTCAGGTCGCATTCATTATACGGGCCTTGATCAGGCCCAATCGCCAACCCTCTTCCCGCATTGCCTGGGTTCTTGTTATCCTCGTACTTCCGGTGTTGGGAGCATTATTCTACATCCTATTTGGTGACACGAACATCGGTCATGGACGGGCCGCGCGATATAGAAAGGCGTCGGCACAGCTTTCCGACCTCAGAAGATCCAACCCAGAACCCGATCGAATGGATGGAGTCGCAAAGCGGAACCGCCATCTCTTCATGCTCGGTCATTCTATAAGCGGCTTTCGACCGCTCGAAGGTAACGCGGCCGAACTTATGGTCGATTCCAATACAGCCATTGATAGTTTGGTGGTGGATATTGATGCTGCAAAAACGTCGGTCCAACTTCTGTTTTACATCTGGTTGGCCGATACAAACGGATTGAAGGTAGTCGAGGCGGCAAAAAGGGCTGCACGCCGTGGCGTGATCGTCCGCGCGATGGCGGACGACGTCGGTTCTCGTGATATTATCCGCTCCAGCCACTGGCGCGATATGGAGGCGGCTGGGGTTCGGCTGGTGCGCGCTCTTCCTGTACGCAATCCTTTTCTGCACCCATTTGGGGGGCGATTGGACCTGCGCAATCACCGGAAAATAGTGGTGATCGACGCACATATCACCTATTGCGGCAGCCAGAACTGTGCCGACCCGGAATTCAGGATTAAGGCCAAATATGCGCCTTGGGTGGACCTGGTGGTTCGCTTCGAGGGCCCCATCGCCTTACAGAACCAAGCGCTCTTTGACGAAGATTGGGCGGCGCACACCGACGAGCCGTTATCCAATAGGTTGCCAAATTTGCCTGCTGATAAAGATCTTCCGCGAGGTGTCGCACAGGCCATTGGAACAGGGCCGACTGCTCGGCCTTCGGCTGTCCCTGAAATGTTCGAAGCGCTGATGCATGCAGCACGGCGTGAACTCGTGGTTACGACCCCATACTATGTGCCTTCCGAACCTATGCAATCTGCACTCTGTTCAGCCGGACATCGGGGCGTCGAAACAACCCTTGTCGTGCCCAAGAAAAACGACTCGTGGATCGTGGCCGCAGCCAGCCGGAGCTATTACTCTGAGCTTGTCGCGGCGGGTGTGCGCATCTTCGAGTACAAGCCCGGGTTGCTACACGCGAAGTCGCTCACGCTAGATGACGAAGTTGCTCTCATTGGCTCAGCAAATCTGGACCGCAGGAGCTTCGATCTGAATTATGAAAATAACATTCTCATCCAGGATGCCGACCTCGTATCCGCCTTGCGAGATCGACAACGGCGCTTCATAGCCGAGTCGCAAGAGGTCCTGTCTGAGGACATTGCTGACTGGAGCGTCACGCGGCGGCTTTGGAACAACTCGGTTGCGATTCTGGGGCCAATTCTTTGACTGGCTTTGTGGCGTTAGTCCGCAGCTAGGGCCTGACGCGTTCTCTTTGCCGCATACGAAAAGAAGGGCCAGAGGTGTCGCTCGGACGGCTGCTGGAGCCCATAATGAACGCCCGCCTCCGCTAAAGGATCGTCCGACTTTGGTCCGAATACCTCTCAGACTTATTCCGGTAATGTTGCGACCTAATCCTGATGCGCCGATGTTCATATTGTAACATCTTGGTCCCAGTCGAAACCTCATGCCCATGGATTTGGGCGCATATTCGGAGAAAATAAATGAAGCTTTCTCATTTTCTACTGACGACATCGCTTTGCGCAGTTGTTGCAATGCCGGCCTTCGCCGAGGCAAAAAAGTTCAATGACGTCGACCAAGACGGCAATGGCAAGTTGTCATTCGCAGAGCTTTTGGAGGCATTCGGTGAAGAAGGTGCGAGAAGTATTCTTAAGCGTAGTGACAGAAACGGTGATGATGAGGTTAGCCTCGATGAAGTCAAAATCTCATATGACGACGATGAGTCAGACGACGAGGATGGCAGTGACGATTCCGACGAGGATGACGATGATGAAAGCGATGAGTCCAACGATTCTGAAGACGATGACGATGACGATGACGATGATGATGATGAGGACAGCGACGATGATGAGGACAGCGACGAGGAGGATAGCTAATCCTCGGTCTCACCTGCTCAAGTGAATGAGCTGTTCTTGGGTGTCCGCAATTAATTTTGCGGATACCCGCAACGAACCAGAAAGCACAAGCTGGGCTTGATCATTGAAAATCATCGAACAAACGAAATATGAGAAGCTCTTTTCAACACCTTTGTTTCGCTTCCAGGCAACCGATCCAATAAAACTGAACCGAGAGCTTCTGGACGAAGGGCGCCGGCTCCGCGCGGCAAGCGAGGGTGTTTCAAAATCAAATCGTGGCGGATGGCATTCGCCCGGGAATTTGTTCGCCGAGACTGTGCCATGCATTGAGAAACTGAGAACTATGGCAGAGGCAGCAGTTCTCGAAGCAACTGCAAAAGTCAGCAGCAAGTTCGACCCACAATCATTCAGATTGAAGACGTTCGCCTGGATGAACGCAAATCCTTCCGGTGGCTTCAATGCTCCACATACACATCCCGGCGCACACTGGTCTGGCGTCTACTACGTTTCACAACCTGAAGTCGAAACGGGGTCTTCTGGGCAAATAGAATTTCTCGATCCTCGAAGTGATCTGCCAAATTGGCGGATGCTTAAGGCCCCCGCGTTCAACGCCAAGAAGGCGATCCGTCCAGAGCCGGGCGAGTTAATCCTCTTTCCGTCCTATCTCGTCCATTGGGTTTATCCGAATGAAACGGATGAAGAGCGGGTTACGATTGCATTCAATGCAACCTTCCGGCCCCTGAAGTAAGAGCCCGAGGGGTGATCTCGGACAGCAAAGCAAAAGCGGATTTCCAATCTGCCATTGCTGAAAGCTGCGCAGCCTCACTTGTCGCGTCCCCATACATCATGGGCTATGAGGGCTGCCTCAACACGATTGCGCGCATGTAATTTACCCATGATGACAGTCATATAGTGCTTGATAGTTTTTTCTTGCAAGTCGAGCGCTGCGGCAACTTCCTTATTGCTCTGACCTTTCGCGACCAATCTCAGGATGTCTTCTTCACGTTTGGTCAGGTCATCCAAAGGCGACGATGCCTTGCCTTGATCCGCATGGGACATGAACTTCAAAACACTTGATGCCAACGCCGGAGAGACATGTGCTTCCCCCTTGGCGACACCTTTCAATACCTTGCGCAGTTCACGGGCGGAAACCCCCTTCAGGATATAGGCAATTGCTCCAAATCTGAGGGCGTCGGCGACATGTTCCTCTTTTTCGGATACGGTCAGCATTGCGAGGTATTTTGCGCTGCCTTCGGTCGCAAT